>JAGXLO010000152.1 GCA_018334695.1 Candidatus Cloacimonadota bacterium | reverse complement strand
ATATAGCTTGTGGTTCTTACTATGTAGTAGTAAGACACCGCAATCACCTGGCAATATTAAGCAATTTTAACTGTGAATTCAAAAATGAAGGCTTACCGGAAAGTCTCGATCTTAGCAATTCATCAAATATTTATGATATATATGCAATAAAAGAAATTGGAAAAGGAAAGTGCGTTATTTGTGCCGGAGATATAAATCTAGATGGTATAATAACAACTGCAGATTATACAATATGGTACAATGAAGCCGTTGAAGGAGAAATCGGGTATAAATCTGCTGATTTAAACCTAGATGGAATTGTTAATACTGCAGATTATACCAAATGGTTTAACAATGCTGTAAATGGAGCACATTCTGGTGAATAATCTTTAAAACATAAAATTACACAAATTAAGTATGAAAAAAATAACTTAGGAGCTTATCGTGAAACATAATAAAATTTATATGATATCAAAGAAAACAATTATTTTACTAGGAATTTTCTTTTTTGTCTGCCTTCTTTTATGTGGACACACTTTTGCTGACTCAGCTAAATTTAGGACAATAATATCAGAAAATGATATGACAACAGATGGTAATTTTTGGCTCAATTTGCAAATTAAGATTACGGATGGAGAAAGTCCTCGAACCTTAAATTCATTTACTGCTCATATTTATTATACTTCAACAATTTCTTATAATGGAGAGAATGAATGTGTTTGGTCCTTTACACCTGATGATGGCTACGGGGGCTTTGAAGCAAATGACTTTGGTGACCATATTGAAGTATGGGTTACAGGTAATGATGTTGGTACTGGACAATATGATGGTTCAGGCTGGGACGTTACCGCAGAATGGCAAACAATGGTTACTGTAAAATTTACAATAAATACAACCACTTCTACTAATATTACCATAGATGATGACTCAGATCATGCTGCATATTTCGATAACTACCAGAATGATCCAGAATCCACAGTAACTGATTGGGTTATGAGTAACGAAGACTCGGGTGATGTCACCCTGCCGGTGCAACTTTCCACATTTACAGCACAGTTTTTGAACGAAGAAGCACGTTTATATTGGGTAACTCAAACAGAGCAGGATAATGTGGGCTGGAATGTGTATCGTAATGCTGAGTATGATATGGCTACCGCCTCGCGCATTAATGAAGAACTTATTCCCGGACATGGAACCACAACCGAACCACAATCCTATAATTATACAGATCACAGCCTGGAAACCGAGATAGCTGGTACCTACTATTACTGGATAGAGAACCTCGATTTGGGTGGAGCCAGTGCAATATACGGACCGGAAGAGCTGGTAGTAGAGCCCGGTAATGAACCCGGACCCAATATACCAGAGGATGTAGAGCCCGGTATATACAGGGTGGAGAATAATCCCTTTAGAGCTTCAACAGGTAGTAGAATACATTTTTATCTTGATAAGAGTTCAAAGGTTGAGCTGGGAGTCTATAATATAAAAGGACAGTTAATAAATAAATTATATAACAAACCCGCAAAAACCGGAGATTGTGTATGGCACGGAACAGACAGCCATGGTTCAAACCCGGGAACTGGTGTTTATCTATATGTGATGAAAGTAGATGGTAAGATATTTGATACACAAAAAGTGATACTCGTGCGTTAACATAAGTTAGAATAAACAGAATTAATTTTAAGCCCGATTTGTGCGATGCAAGTCGGGCTAACTTTTTTTGTAAAATTAGAATAAATTTAAACCTTATGCTATTATTTCCATCTCAGATAATACAGCTAAATGAATTAATAAATTTACACTTTTTCTTTGAATCAATTTAATAAACTTGACTTTATATCCAATCTTTGTTTTGATAATAAAATAATTCTACAAGGGAGAATAAAATGAGAAAATTTAAGATAGCTTCCGGCTTTATTCTTGCTATTATACTAATATTTGCCATATCTCTTTCCCTCTCTGCTGTAAACAACAGCAAGTCGGAGCAAAAAAACAATTCTCACAAAACCAAAATTAAAACCAAAAACATCCCTCATTCCTTCTCCACTAAGCAAAAAAGATCAATAACAAAAACACAAAGACAAAAAATCAAATATTCTCAATCTGTAACCAAACACCAAAAGTCAAGAGCTCAAGACCCAGCATCCAGTGCCCTACACCAAGAACCAAATACCCAGAACCCAACACCCGGCACCCACATCTCATCCCAAAGAATAGAAAAAAAATACAAAACTTATCATCACAAGCCCTATAATAAAACCAGAATTCATAAGGTACATTATCCGGCTCCCATCAAATATCATTACACTGTAAGTCCCCATTTTATCTATCGCGGACTATGGATACGAATTAGTGTAAATCATTACAATGGCTTCTGTTTTTATAATGGCTATCCCTATTTTGTTTACAATGGCTACTTACATCGCTACAGCAGCTATGATCCTGGTTCCTATGACCTGGTGGACAGCTATACCAACAATGTTTATGCTACATTTTACGGAAGCTCAATAAAACAAAGCTACGATAGGTGCGCCGAACTACGCGATCTACTGAACAATAAACTGGGGGAATACAGATATTTCTGTGCTGAAAAATATAAAGGCGATTCCAAATATTCCTATGATTGGTAAGAAATTTAAACATATGATTTATTAAATTAGATGATATTTCGAGGTTATAATGTTAGCCAAAAATAAATTAACCATAATTTTAATCTTTATAGCAATAGTAATTTTGATGAGCGGTTGCAAAATTCTGGTAGATGAAGATGATCCTCACTCCTATCCGCAAGAAGGAATTTTGAAAATAGTAAATGATACTGAGTACAATGTGTGGATTTCTGTAGAAGGCGCTCCTGAATATAACCTGGAGCCGGGAGAATATGTAGAGCATGCCTGGGATTTGCAGGAAGGAGAGGCAATTCAGGCAGAAATTGAATATTATCTGGCAGGAGGAAATCCGGTCCTTACCACAGTAACAGTGGAAGCAGGTTATATTACCACATTTACTATAGATTACGAGAGTGGTGGAATTCATCTACAAAACAATTCTTCTTTTGAAATTTGGTATCAATTGGACGGAGGAGCACTGCATTACCTCGATCCCGGAGAATACGAAGTTATAACTTATGAACTTTTGCATGGTGAAACCATCTGGGTGGATCTGGAATATGCAATTATTGGGAGCGAACCTGTGTTTACTACCGTGGGAGTGGAAGCTGGATATGTAACTGTTTTTACGGTAGAGCAGGTAAACGGAGAGCTGCAAATCTCAAATGAATCAAGCAGAGATGTTTGGTATGATCTGGATGGCGGTGCGGACAAGACTTTACATGCGGGTGAAGTTGACGAATGGAGCTATGACCTTCTGGTTTATGATCAGACAACTACTGACATCTCCTACAGCGGCTATCATGTTTTTAGCAATTCCAGTTTTCAGACAATTACCGGCGGTTACACCACGTTTTTTGATATCGCAGCGGATGGTGGTGGAATTGATATAGAAAACGATATGAATTATACGGATATTACAGCAATATATCTTTCTCCCAGCAGTGATCCTAATTGGGGAGTGGATGATTTGTACGGGACTCTTTCACCGGGAGAGGATGTTTTTTGGACAGTGTCACCCGGAAGCTGGGACATTCTTGCTATTGATGAAGATGGGGCAGAATACATTTCTTATGATAATACAATCTATCTGGACCAAACTAGATCATTTTTTATCGACGGCTGGAAAAAATCCGATGGTAAAAATACAGATATGAAATCAAAAGAATACTATCCTGATGTGAAAACTAAGGATAGGGTAGAGTTGAAAAATCTTGAAGATAAAAATTCAAATAATTAATTCGAGTTAAATCTTAAAATATTTTTTATTCCTCCTAATCAGCATTCCCGTATTCATCTGTCTTTATGAGTAGCACATCCCCTTCTTCATCAGTTTCTGTCATACCGGTAACCACATAGCCGCTGTCTGCTGTTTATATGTAATGTATCTGTATATTCAAACCTAGTTTAAAATAACAATTTCCCAAAATTTTATCCATTTTTAAA
>JAGXLO010000151.1 GCA_018334695.1 Candidatus Cloacimonadota bacterium | reverse complement strand
AAAAATTTTGGAGAATTTTTCTTACTGTGTGGCTTCAACTTCATCGGAGTTTACATTGCCTCCTTACTACTCATAATTCCTGGTTTGGTATTGCGAGTAGCCTGGGGTCAATCGTTATATCTTTTCCTCGATAAAAATTTTGCCCCGCTCAAAGCTCTTAGAAAAAGTAACGAGATAACATATGGCAAAAAATGGACTATCTTCCTCGGTAAAATTATTCTTATGATAATCCTCGGTATAATTTTTGCTATTCTTGTCTGGATTTTCTCTGAAATCTGGAGCTTCCTGGGAGGACTTTTTACTATCATTGGTATCATACTGATTATTGCTATTGCCATGGGAGTTAATGCCTATATCTATAAAGTCCTATCTCAAAAAGTTGAACCTGAAGTAGAAAAACCACAACCTGAAACTGTATAATTTAAGTACAGATTTTTAAAAGGAGAGGGATGCAAATTCTTCTCCTTTTTTTTATAAAAAATTTGTTTTATCAGGAGGGAAAAAATGTATTGCCATAAATGCGGTAAAAAAATTGATGATAAAGCTATAGTATGTCCTTACTGTGGTGTGAAACAAAAAATACTGGATACACAACCAATTGGGTGTTTGCTTGGTGGAATATGTTTCTTATTTCCACTTGTCGGACTCATACTATATTTAGTTTGGAAAGACGATAAACCCACAAAAGCGAAAGGCGCCGGAACTGCTGCTTTATGGGGATTTTTAACAGGACTAATTCTGTCATTTCTAGGTCTTTGTAGTTTTAGTTACTATTGATTGTAGATAATAAATTGTTCTATTTAATCCATTTAAACTCCGATATATTAGAATTTTTAATTTTTTGACATAAGTTATTTTTTTGCATATCATATTAAATATAAATTTAAAGTATAAATATTTTTGTTAGATGTTATAATTTACTTGACATTTTAAACTTTGTTTAAGTTTAAAAGCATTTAAGAAAAAATGAAAGGAGTGTTATGATTAAAGTAGCAATAAATGGTTTTGGTAGAATTGGTAAATTAGTATTTCGCATTATGCAGGAACGAGGAAATTTTGACATTTTGGCAGTAAATGATATTACTGATGCACATACACTTGCTCATCTTCTCAAATATGATTCCACCCACGGGAAATATCCCGGTACTGTAGAAGAGATAGATGGTTCTCTGGTTGTTGACGGGAAAGAAATTAATGTCTATTCTGAAATGGATCCTGCTGATCTACCCTGGGAAGAATTGGGGATAGATGTTGTTGTAGAAGCCACTGGTGTTTTTAGACACAGAAAGAAAATTGAAAAGCATTTAAAAGCAGGAGCCAAAAAGGTTGTTCTCACAGTTCCTGCCAAAGATGAGATCGATGCAACAGTAGTTCTGGGTGTGAATGATGAAATTTTGAGCAACGAAGATAAGATTGTTTCTAATGCTTCTTGCACAACAAATTGTTTTGCGCCAATCGTCAAAGTTTTAAATGAAAATTTTGGCATAGTTAGCGGTCTTATGACTACTATTCATGCTTATACAGCTAATCAAAATATCTTAGACGGCCCACATAAAAAAGATTTAAGAAGAGCACGTGCAGCAGCTGCTAATATTGTACCGACCTCAACCGGTGCTGCCATTGCTACTTCTAAAGTTTATCCTGACGTTAAGGGAAAATTGGATGCTATGGCAATGCGTGTTCCAGTACAAGATGGTTCAATTGTAGATTTTATGTGTAATCTTGAAAAAGATGTTACTGTAGAAGATGTTAATGCAGCCATGAAAGAAGCTTCTGAAAATGAGATGAAGGGTATTTTGCAATACGCCACAGACCCACTTGTCTCTTCGGATATTATAGGAAATCCATATTCCAGTATTTTTGACTCAGAATTAACAAAAGTAATTTCAGGAAATTTCATTAAAGTTGTTTCCTGGTACGATAATGAATATGGTTACTCTGCACGTGTAGTAGATTTGGTAGAACGTATAATGTAATTTAAAAATACGAGCTGATATCTTTAGAAAAGGGACGATTTCTAAGAATTCGTCCTTTTTTTTACAGAATTGCATAAATCAGTCTCAATTTGGTTTGGAAATATTTTGGGTTACTGTTTGTTTTAGTTTGATAATTAATTTCTAGAGAAGAAACCAATCTGTTTAATATATTTTTCCTTGTTTCTAAGGATAATATAATTTTATTGTAATCACTTTTATCATCATTATAAAATATATTGCTATTAGTTATTTTGAAATTATTAGTCCAAGTATAACTGAGATCTAAGCCAAATATTCCCGTGAAGATTAATTGGTATTCATTATCATCCATATCTCTTGCAAGCTCTGATTGAAGAGTGATTTGTTTATTAAGTCCCCACGGTAATCCATAATCACCTTGAATAATAATTGAGCCCTCGGATTGGGTATCAGCATTGATTGAAAATGAATTTTCGTAGCCTAATCTCAGCTCGAAGCCTTTCATTCTAGTATTTAGTACATAGATATGACTCGCAAGAATTCTTCTAACTTTTAATCCCTTTTCGGGAAAACCAATCAATTTTGCCAACTTTTTATAATATATTTCCTCCCAGGTATCTTTATACTTTTCTCGGTACATTTCTTTTTTAGCAATAATATCTGCTATTTGCAATACAAGTTTAACATTTGCATTTAAATCAAATTCATCGACAAGCCTTATTGCTTTTGCGACAGATGTACAATAAACAATCCTACCTATTCCAACTCCCGCAGTGTTATATGAATCTAATTGTGGCTTTGCATTGTTTTGAGTAATTAGTCTTGTATAGTTTGATGCCCAAAGGTTAAGTTTATCAAAATATTTTGTTATGTAAAATCTGATATAACTATCCAGAGATTTATATTCAGCTCTTTCCGTATGATCTGAGTATATCCTCTTATACTTCATCCAATTACCCCGAACACCTCCAGAAAGTTGTATGAAATTACCCTTTTTTTGATTAAAATAATTATAGTACATGTTTGATTGTAAATTTACGTGATATTCTTCACCTTCTATTTTCCAGTCAAAAAAATCAGGAAATTCAAGGTACGAGTATGAATATTTATATTCTGGAATAGGAAATTTGTACCAAATGGAACTATCCAAAGCAAAGGAGTTTGCAGATAAAAATAATATACTAAGTATAAAGAAAATGGTTATTTTTTTCATAAATACTCCTTATTATTAAGAGAAGGGGCAATACTAAGATCGCCCCTTTTTAAGTTGTTATGTTTAGATTTTTTATGCCTTCCCAGCTGAACCAAGAACTTCCTTGTTTTTACGTTTGTACATCTCGATCAATTGTGAACGAGCCGGACCGAGATATTTTCTCGGATCGAATACAGATGGGTTGTTAGCCAAAAATTCGCGAACAGTTGCCGTTACAGCCAAACGTCCATCTGAGTCAATATTAATTTTTGATACTGCGGATTTTGTGGCTTTACGCAGTTGCTCTTCCGGTACACCAGCCGCACCTTCCATATTTCCACCATACTCATTTATGATTTTAATGTACTTCTGCAAAACAGATGATGAACCATGCAAAACAATAGGAAACCCTGGTATTCTTTCTTCTACTTCTTCCAGTATGTCAAATCTGAGCGGAGGAATAGATTCTCCCGGTTCTACCTTAAATTTATAGGCACCATGTGAAGTGCCAATTGAAATAGCCAGGGAGTCAACATTTGTTTTTTTTACGAAATCCTCCACATCTTCCGGATCGGTATAGCTTGATTCTTCTGCTTCCACTTCATCTTCTATTCCAGCTAGCACTCCCAGTTCTGCTTCCACGCTAACATCATGTTCGTGGGCATAGTCAGCTACTTTTTTCGAAATGGCTACGTTTTCTTCATAAGGAAGTGATGAGCCGTCGATCATCACCGATGAAAAACCGGATTCAATACAGCTTTTGCATAACTCAAAGCTATCACCATGATCCAGATGAAGTGCTATAGGTACAGGATCTCCGATTGTTTTCATCATCTCGATTGCACCTTGTGCCATATATTGCAGCATGGTTTCGTTAGCATAGTTCCTGGCACCTTTTGAAACTTG
>JAGXLO010000051.1:12359-14944 GCA_018334695.1 Candidatus Cloacimonadota bacterium | reverse complement strand
CTAAACTAGCATATACTAATTCTACGTATTATTTTAACGATTTAGATTATTAAATTAATTTTGGAAGGTTCCAGTGTGATTTCCAATTCTTTTGCATTTTTCAATTTGGGTAATTCTCCATCAAAATAAACCGGTAGATCTTCATAAGCCGAAACTACAATTCTTTTTGTTCTGTAAAGATGAGCTTTGGGATGATCCACATGTTCACCACTTGTAGCTCGGGGCAATACTTTTATTATTGTGAATCTGCTAATATTATCCACTACGCAAATATCGAAAAAACCATCATCAAGTTCTGCATCAGGGGTTAATTGAAATTTTCCACCACAAAATCTTCCGTTACCAACAGAAATCAACAATATTTCATCTGCAAACTCCACATCATCCAATTTTACATCCAAAAAGTAAGGCTGCAGTTTTACAAGTTCTTTCATAACAGCTTTGTAATAGCCTGCAGAACCATTTAACACTAGATTTTTGGAATAACTTTTTGCCACCTTTGCATCAAACCCAATACCCAATGTATTAATAAAATAGTTATCTTCAATTTTGCCAACATCAATTTTTTTCACATCGGGGCTAACAAATTTTTGTACTTGATCTTCCAAATTTTTGGGATAATTCAATGTTTTAACAAAATCATTTCCACCCCCCAGAGCAAGAATTCCCATATTAACTTCATTAGATTTATTGGATGCCAATATACCATTTACCACTTCATTTACGGTTCCATCGCCACCAGCAGCGACGATATCAATAAAATCATTCTCTATGGCATTGTAGGCAAATTCTATAGCCTGTTTGGGAGAATTAGTGATGACCATGTCATATGACACTTTATATTCTTCAAACAAGCTTTCTATTTGTCGAATATATTTAAATGCTTTTCCTTTTCCAGCAAATGGATTCAGTATTATTTTATACATAATTAATCTTGCAATTTGTCCTTTGGCAAACGGGTTACACCATAAATTGCCCCACCAAAAAATAGAATTACGCCAAAAACACCCATAACCAGGGCGGGACTAAAAAAGTAAATAGCCAGTTCAAGCAAAATCACAATAACCAAAGCAATATTTAATATAAACAGTGATTTCAATCGTTTCTTTCTGCGTGAAATGTCCTGAATAATAAAAGACATGATAAATAGATAAATAAGAGGTAACCAGCCACCAATCAAGAGTGCCCACATGGGATAACCCCCATAAGGTACTTTTAGTTCCTGAACAATATTTGTAACAATAGTAATAAGTAAGACCAAAGGGGTTAAAAATTTAATTGAGAATTTCCAAAAATTCCCAAATTTAATATTAGATGTAGAATCAATATCTCGACTTACTTTATTAACATCAAAGAAGTAACCGATTAAAACTGCTTCCATAAATCCTACAATAACGAGTCCCCAGTTCATCCACCGGTCAACAATATCAAGCCAATAAAGTCCACACCTGGTCGTATAAATTAAACTTACTACAAAACCAATTATACAGACTACCAGAGTTACCTTTTCACGCTTGAATTTAAAAGAATCTCTTAAACTGGTAACTGCAGCTTCTACCAAAGAGAAAGCGGAGTCAATACCCAGTGTTAATAGCATAAGGAAGAACATAATTCCAAAGATAGAATTTATTATTACACCTCCGGGAAGTTTGGCAATTGCTGTAGGAAAAACAATAAAAGCTAGCCCAATACCACTTTCTGCCACATCTCCGATAGGTTGATTTGTTACAGTAGCAAGATAACCAAGGGTTGAAAATACGGCAAAACCGGCAAAGAAGGAAGTGGCACAATTCGAAAAGGAGACCACCCAGGCATTAGTATTAATATCAGTTTTTTTAGGCAGATAAGATGAGTAAGAAATCATAATACCCAAACCCAATGATAGTGAGAAGAATATTTGACCATAGGCTGCTAGCCAAACTTTAGGATCAAGTATTTTAGAAAAATCGGGATTTAGAAAATATTCAAGTCCCAGGGAAGCTCCTTTTAAAGTAAAACCTCTAATAATTAAAATTCCCAGTAAAAGCCAGGGTAAACCCACTGTCCATTTTACAACTTTGCTCACAACTTTAATTCCTTTAAAAATGATCAAGAAAATTGCCAACCAGGTTAAAAAAGTACCTATCAATACAGGTAAATTAAAACCACCAAATTCGTTAATTCCCTCAGTCAAGCCCAAAACTTTATTATAGAAAAATCCGGCTTCATCACCAGCCCAGTTAATACCCAAAGAATGAAATAAATAGTTCCAGCTCCAGCCCATTACCGCTGTATAGTAAAAGGCAATCATAGCAGCTATACTGATTGCAAACCAGCCAATGAAATTCGATTTCTTCTTTATCTTGTCAAATACCTCTGTAGGTCCCAGCTGATAACGAGCACCCAGATAATATTCCAGGGCAACCAAGGGGATACCAGTAGTTATTAGTGCCAATACATAGGGTATAAGAAAAGCGCTTCCACCATTTGCATATGCCACGTAAGGAAAGCGCCAGATATTACCCAGACCAATTGCAGAGCCTATCGCTGCCATGATAAATGAGGATCGAGAAGTCCATCGTTCTCGCTTCATAATTCTCCTTTAT
>JAGXLO010000051.1:0-12058 GCA_018334695.1 Candidatus Cloacimonadota bacterium | reverse complement strand
AATAATTCCTATAATTAGATTTGGATTAAAAAAACATATAGCAAGCTCAACCAAAATCACAAATATTAGTGTGATATGTAAAAGCACCTGGCATATTCGCTACTGCTATTATTAAAGTCCAAATATTCCTTTCTTTTTTTTCTCTTTATAAAATTCAATTTTTCTATACTTATTGTAGCGCTGATCTCTAATTTCATCCCGACTTTTCTGCAGCAGATTTGTCATGTCAGAATAAATTTGCTCTCTCAAATAATTAATAGTGTGCTCCGGATCCTTGTGAAGCCCTTCGTCGTGCTCCGGAATTATTGTATCAATCAAACCTAATTTTTTTAAGTTAAAAGCGGTAATCTTAAGATTTTTGGCAGCAGCTTCTGCTTTTTTTGCATCCTTCCACAGAATAGATGCACAGCCTTCGGGTGAAATCACAGAAAATATGGCATTTTCCAGCATATAAATTTTATTGGCGACGCCAATACCCAGAGCTCCACCAGATCCACCTTCTCCTATAATGATTGAAATTATTGGCACTTTTAAACCTGCCATTTCTCGCAAATTAACAGCAATCGCTTCTGCCTGACCTCTCTCTTCTGCACCGATACCCGGATAAGCTCCCGGAGTATCAATAAAGTTGATCACAGCTCTTCCATATTTCTCTGCTTGCTTCATCAGACGTAAAGCCTTTCTGTAGCCCTCGGGGTGTGCCATACCAAAATTGCGATAAACATTTTCTTTGGTTTTCTTACCCTTTTGTTGACCTATCACAGTAACCGGAACATGATTTAGGCGAGCAATTCCTCCGATTAATGACTTATCATCTTTGTAACCTCTATCACCATGCAATTCGATGAAGTCCGAAAAAACATTTTCAATAAAGTCCAGAGCTTTAGGTCTCTCTTGATTCCTGGCAAGCTGCAATGTTTCCTTTATATCGTGTTTTTGTTTGATTTGTTCCGCTTTATCTTTCTGCATCTCAACCGGTTCTACTTTTTCAAAAAGATGCATATCCAGAATGTTCTCAATCTTGCGTTTTAATTCATTTCTGGGGACTATAGCATCAATCATACCATGTTCCAGCAAGAATTCTGAATACTGGAATCCTTCCGGCAAATCTTTGCCTATGGTTTGCTTGATTACACGCGGACCGGCAAAACCGATGAGGGCTGCGGGTTCTGCTAGAATTATATCCCCCAAAAAAGCAAAAGAAGCACTCACGCCTCCTGTGGTGGGATGAGTAAGAACAGACAGGAATAATACGCCTGCTTCATCCAATTTCTTAAGAGCAGCAGAAGTTTTTGCCATCTGCATCAAAGAGATGACACCCTCCTGCATTCTAGCGCCACCGGAAGCAGATACGATAATCAGTGGTATTTTCATCTTGAGAGATAGTTCGATAGCTCTGGTGACTTTTTCGCCGACCACAGCTCCCATACTTCCCATCATAAATTGAGTATCCAAAACCACCAGCACTACCTTGTGTTTGCCAATTTGAGTAGTTCCCACGGTAACTGCAGAATGGTTTTTGCTATTCTTCTTTGCCTTTTTCAATTTTTCCGAATAACCTTCAAACGAAAGCGGATCAATAGTCTCGATATTATTGAATTTCTCTTTGAATTTTGCACCTTCAGTTAGAAATTTTATACGTTCTTGCGGTTTTAAGCTAAAATGGTAATCACAATCGGGGCAAACGTATTTATTTTTTTTATAAAAATTTATGAAATGAGTAGTCTTACAATTAGGACACTTTATAAATAATTTTCTTTTAGTCATAATGATTTAACTCAAAATTTGAATTCATTCTCTACAAAACTTGTAGATATGTCTGATTTAACAAATCTCTTCTTTTTTAATATTTTTTTATGAAAGCCAATTGTCGTATGCACTCCTGTCACTATAAATTCTGCTAACGCCCGCTGCATTCTTTGTATGGATTCTTCCCGGTCTGCACCATATGCAATCAGTTTAGCAAGCAACGAGTCATAGTAGGGAAGTACCTTTGAATTTGCCTCAAAAGCTGTATCAACTCGGATTCCGGGTCCTCCCGGAAGTGTAAATTTTTCTATATTTCCCGGAGAAGAACGAAATCCCTGTTTCCAGTTCTCCGCATTAATTCTACATTCTATGGCATGCCCTGAATTAATAATATCTGATTGTTTTAAATTAAGCTGTTCACCGGCAGCTATTTCAATTTGTTTTTTTAGAATATCAACACCAGTAATCATTTCACTAACCGGATGCTCCACTTGAATTCTGGTATTCATCTCCATGAAATAAAACTCATCATTATCTATATCGTACAAAAATTCTACAGTTCCGGCAGAGTGATAACCAATATTTTTGGCAGCATCCACTGCTTTAGAACAGATTTCATCTCTTATCGTTGGAGTTAAAAATGCACAGGGTGATTCTTCCAGCAGTTTTTGATGATTACGCTGCACAGAGCACTCACGTTCAAAAAGATGAACTATATTACCTGCTTCATCTCCCAATATCTGGACTTCAATATGGCGCGAGTTAGGTAGATATTTTTCTATATAAAGTTCTCCTGAGTTAAATGCTTTTTCTGCTTCCTGGGTTGCATTAAGAAAATTACTTTTTAATTCCCCGACAGAATTTACGATTCTCATACCCTTGCCTCCACCACCTTCGGCAGCTTTTAGAATAATGGGATATCCCATCTTATCTGCAAGCTCTTTGGCTTCTGGCAAACTTTCTACGGACTGTTCAGAACCGGGGATTACCGGAACACCTGCTTCCTTCATTTTTTGTTTGGCTACTGATTTATGAGCCATAAGCCGCATTGAGTCCGGCGCAGGACCTATGAATTTTATACCCAAAGCTTGGGAGGCTGCAGCAAAATCGGGATTTTCTGCCAGAAAACCGTAACCGGGATGAATAGCATCTGCTCTTAATGATTCAGCAGCACCCAGTAAGTTTTGGTAAAAAAGATAACTTTGCTGTGAGGGTGGTTCTCCAATGCAAACCTTTTCGTCTGCCAGTCGTGTATGCAAGGCGTCTACATCTGCTTTGGAATATACGGCTATAGTTTGTATATCAAGTTCTTTTGCAGCTCTTATTACTCTTACAGCTATCTCTCCGCGATTGGCAACCAATATTTTATTAATTTTTAAATTAGCTGACATTTCTATTCTTCCTCAATAAGAAATAGAGTTTGATCATACTCTACAGCCTGCGCATTATCTACTAAAATATCTTTTACTATTCCAGTTACTTCAGACTCAATCTCATTCACAGCTTTCATGGCTTCGATTATGCAGAGGGGATCCCCTTTTTCTACTTTTTCACCCGTTTCTACAAATGGCTCGCTATCAGGTGAAGAAGAGCGGTAAAATGTGCCGACAATAGGAGTTTTTACAGCAAAATATTCTTCCTGAGTTTCTGCATCTGGCTCCGGATCAGGGGTAGAGGTCTCAATTTTTTTGGCATCGGCTTTTTTAACGGAAGCAACTTTTTTCTGGGCAACATCTTTTTCAATTTCATATTTTCTGTCGTCTTCCTGTATGACAAGACGGGTTATTTTGAATTCTTTCATCTCCTGGAAGAGCTTCCTAAGCAAATCCAATGAGACAAAATCGTCGTTTTTATTTTTCATATACTCTCCTAAAAAGTAATTATATGAATATTAGCTTTTGACAAAATTTAAAAATTAAGATAATTCTTGAATAATTTCGGGCAATGCATCCAGGGCTTGATTAAGCTTTTCTACATCTGTTCCACCTCCCATAGCCAAATCGGGTTTTCCGCCACCACCCCCTCCTATAATGTTGGACAACTTCTGCATGATTCTTCCAGCAGGATATTTTTTCTTCAGATCATCCGTTACCATACATACCAATGAAACACTATCGTCATTTACAGAAGCCAGAACTGCTATTCCATTTTCAATTCTCTGTCGCACATAATCTGCAGACTGGCGTAGTTGGGATGAATCTGTAGCATTAATTTTACCAGCAATTATTGTGATACCGTTCTGTTTTTTGGCATTTTCAATCAATTCATCCAGAGTCTCGTTAATGCTCTTTGCTTTTAAACTATCAACCTTTTTAGCGAGTTCTCGATTTTCTTGCTGCAACTTTTCTATTTTTTGAAGTATAGTATCTTTATCTGATTTTGTCAATTTAAATAACTCTTTTAGTAATTTACTCTGTTCGTTAATATAATCCAGAGCATATCTGCCCGTAACCGCTTCGATTCTTCTAACTCCGGCAGAGATAGAGCTTTCTGAACTTATTTGCAAAAGTCCAATTTCGCCTGTAGCCTGGCAGTGAGTGCCACCACAGAGCTCCAGCGAACGATCCCCTATTTTTATCATACGGACTTTTTCGTCGTATTTCTCTCCAAAAAGAGCCATAGCTCCTTTTTCCTTTGCTTTTTCCAGATCATCAAAAGAAGCTGAAACCGGAAGATTTTTCTGGATTATTTCATTTACCAGTTTTTCTACTTCTTCCAGCTCTTTTTGTGAAACTGCCTTATAATGGGTAAAATCAAATCGTAATTTGTCCGGTGCCACCTGGGAGCCTTTTTGGTGAAGGTGTTTGCCCAGAACTTTGCGCAAGGCAAAATGCAAAACATGGGTAGCAGTATGATTCTTGGCAATATCTCGTCGTCTTTCCTGATCGATTTCTGCAGTTACTTCTTCCCCTCTTATTTTACCTGTAGTCAGTTTGCCAAAATGAAAAAAAACATCGTTTTCCTTTTGAACATCTGTTATAATTAACTCAAAATTTTCATTATAAATTCTACCTGTATCAGAAACCTGCCCCCCTGATTCAGCATAAAAAGGTGTCTCATCCAAAACAATTATTGCGTTATTTTCTTCATCAATATAGGAATTCTTTATTTTTGTTTTTTTCTTGAATCTTGAATATCCTTCAAATTCAGTAGAAGCTGACGGTTCAACTTGCATTTTATCAATAGTGTTCTCTTCCATATTGAATTTGGCACTTTCGCGTGCTCTTTCTTTTTGTTTTTCCATTTCAGTTTCAAATTCTTCCTCATCCACGCGCAAGCCTTTTTCTTCTGCCATAAGTTTGGTGAGATCCACCGGAAAACCAAAAGTATCGTATAGTTTAAAAGCATACTTGCCTGATATTATTGAGCCCGGCTCCAGATCGCAGGTAATCTCATTGAATTTTTCCAAACCCAAATCCAGTGTTTTATTAAATCTCTTCTCTTCCGATTTAATCGTCAGCTGAATATGGTCTCTCTTTTCTTTTATTTCGGGATACTGTTCTCCCATAATCTCTACAACCGGCTCATACAACTTATGAAGAAATGGTTTATGAAGCTGCAAATTTCGTCCATAGCGAAAGGCTCTGCGCAGAATACGTCGTATAACGTATCCGCGTCCCAAATTTGAAGGAATAACACCATCTGCGATAGAAAAAATCAGAGCTCTAATATGATCAGAAATCACCCTAAATTCTTTTTTATAGTCCTTAAAATATTTACCGGATAGCTCTTCCAGCTTCTTGATAATTGTGGTAAAAAGATCTGTTTCATAATTTGAATATTTATTCTGCAGAATTGCCACAATTCTTTCCAGACCGGCTCCTGTATCAACATGCTTTTTGGGTAGATCTTTTATCTCTCCGTCTTCCAGACGATTGAATTGCATAAAAACAAGATTCCATATCTCCACATAACGACCACAATCACCATTAACTTCACAAACGTGGTCTTCATCCTGAACATACGAACAGTGTTCCACACCTCTATCATAATGAATCTCGGAACAAGGTCCGCAGGGACCAGTATCACCCATCTCCCAAAAATTATCCTTGTCTCCAAAACGCAGTATTTTTTCTTTCTTTATGTCCGTAACTTCCTGCCAGAGGTTGTATGATTCTTCATCTTCGTAATGGACTGTGGCAAAAAGCTTATCCTTAGGCATATTCCACACCTTTGTTACCAGTTCCCAAGCCCATTTGATAGCTTCCTCTTTGTAGTAATCACCAAAAGACCAATTACCAAGCATTTCAAAGAAAGTGTGATGAAAATCATCAACTCCCACTTCTTCCAGATCATTATGTTTACCACCTGCTCTTATACACTTTTGGGAATCAACAGCTCTGGTATAATCCCGAGTGCTTTTGCCTAAAAATACGTCTTTATACTGATTCATACCCGCATTGGTAAACAATAAAGTGGGGTCTTCAATTGGTACTACCGGTGCAGATTTAACTTCTTTGTGACCTTTTTGTTTAAAAAAATCTATAAACTGTTTTCTTATTTCTTTACTGGTTAGCATAAATTAAATTCCTTTTAAATCAAATATTGAGGATACAGGTAAATTTATTGTCAAGTATTATCAAAAACCAATTTGGTTGCTTGAATTATAAATTAATAATATTAATATTTGAATTGATAAAAGATCAGCTTCAATAAGAACTTACGAAACTCGTTCTGTGCTTTTTTATGTCAAATTTTCGGAATATTTTAAAATTATTTCAGAAAAATTATGGAAAAGTATAATTTTGTATATATACTTTTTTTGCTCGGTAAAAAGTTTAACTTAATTATAATCAAGGATATCTTTAATATCATTTTTTTTTGACAAAAAGAAATTCATTATAAGAAATTAGTGCTTCCAAAAATAAATTTCGATGAAAGAGGAAAAAATGAAAAGGTTAATTGTTTACTTTATTTTAATTTTAATTAGTGTATCAAGCTCACTTATTGCAGAAAAACCAAACAGATTCGCCCTGAAATCAGCTCATATCGTTTATGAACTTTCCGGTAACACAGAAGGTAAAAAAGAAGTATGGTTTGATAATTATGGTACTAAATACTATGAACAGAAGAAAACCATCACAACCATTGAGATGTTCGGGATCAAGAACACACAAAAAGAACATAAGATTTCTATTACTGTTGATGGGACTCATTATGATATTGATATGATTAATAAAACAGGCTATAAGAGTCAGATACCCGAGATGGAAGCATTCCAACAATATGCCGAGAATATGACAGAAGAGGAACAGGATAATTTTAAGCAGGAAATTCTTGATTCATTCGGGGGAAAAATTGTGGGAAATGAAAAATTTATGGATAAAGAGTGCGAAATTATGGAATTAATGGGCAGAAAATCCTGGCTATACAAAGGTGTGGCTCTAAAAGGAGAAGGCAATGTGATGGGTGTAGTTAGTAATGAGACTGCTAGGGAGTTTAAAGAAAATCCAGTTGTTCCCGCTTCTCAATTTGATCCTCCCGCCGGTATAGCTTATGAAGAAGCTCCCAAGTATGGATACATGGGAGATGAAGCAGAGGAAGGGGAATATTACGAGGATGAATATGAGGAAGGCATGGAAGTTCCCATAAGTTTGGCAGAATTTAAAAATGGTATAAAGGATATAGAAAATTTGGGCTACAAACAAACCGGTATTATGGATGAAGATAGAGACAGCTATACTGCTATGTTTATAAAAGAATCCGGAAATATGCTAATAATAGGAGCTAGCGCCTATGAAGAAGATGAAGAAATTGAAGAAGAATATGATGTGGAAACCTTTACTCACAAAGGTAAGAAGATTAAGTTTGCTACTATTACAGAAGATGAAGCAAAAATTAATGTCATACTTGTTCAATATCCCTCTTTTAACCTTGTAATATCGCTCAGCTCTATACCAAAATTACCCAAGAGTGACTTGTTGAAAATTTCAGATGAATTAAAATTTTAGAATTTAAATCTTCAATAATTGCAAATAAGATTTGATCGTTTTAAAAATGAAAAAACTATTATATATTATTATTTTATTAGTTGTTTTTACTAAATACCTTCATTGTGCCGACACTTCTGATTATTCCATACTAGGTTTTTCTGAAGATGGACGTTACGTAGGATTAAAAATAAGTGGCGTGGCAGACGGTTCCGGTTTTCCCTATATCAAAATTTCTGTATATGATTGTGAAAAACAAACACTGGCGGAGGAACCTTTTTTCAATATTATTGAGATAACCGAGGAAGAAGATTTTGAAAAAGGTGTTACTCTTGCCTGGGACAGATCTTATGAAAATATTGAAAAAATAAGGCAGCGTTACAAGCTTAATACTACTAACAAAGGCATTAATGTTGTCAAAAAAGGGGAATATGCTCCTAATCTTACTTCTGTAGGACTTAAGATGGCGCCGTGGGAAGTCATGCTAAAATTGGAAGAAATTGTCGGTGAAAAAACATACTACCAAATGTACACTCCATCCGGATTAAGAATAATCTTCGAATATGATAGTATAAAAAAAGTGTTGAAGGAAGAAAAACCTGCTACAGAGATGGAAAATTTTAGATTTGATTATTCTATCCAAGAAGTAATTTGTTTTAAAAATACTTTTGTTCTTATTATTTCTTACAAGAGTCCGGGTTTTGAAGGCTTTAACAAAAGACAGATGCTGGTAGGAGATATAATTGACCCTTCAAATTAATATTATATTATTAAGCATTGGGATTAAATAAAAGGCTTGACATATAATTATATCTAGTTGTTTTATTAATGTATGGAATTTCAGATAGGATTAACGACTCGTTTTATTCCTAATACCGAAAAAAATCACTTTCTAACCTCTACAGAATACTTGATAAAATTAAAATCATTCATTGTTTTTTTTCGTGCAAAATCTACATTAAATTTTTAATCAATAAAAAAGGAGGATGCTACATGTATGACGATATTGTAAAAATATTGGGTGACGATGCGGATTATTTACTGAATCATAAGTGCAATACAATCAGCAAAGACCAACTTCACTTACCAGGACCGGATTTTGTGGATAATATCAACAGTATCACAGACAGACCCAATCGTGTTTTAAGAAGCCTGCAAACCGTTTTCAGTCACGGCAGACTGGCAGATACAGGTTATTTATCCATTCTTCCTGTTGATCAGGGAATAGAGCATTCCGGTGGTTCTGCTTTTTCTCCCAATCCCGTCTATTTTGATCCTGAAAATGTGGTAAAGCTAGCCATAGAAGGTGGCTGCAATGCAGTTGCCTCCACTCTGGGCGTATTAGGAGCCGTATCCCGGAAATTTGCTCATAAAATTCCATTTATTCTAAAAATCAATCACAACGAACTGCTGTCCTATCCAAATTCTTATGATCAGAGACTTTTTGCTTCCGTTGACCAAGCATTTGAACTGGGTGCTATGGGCGTAGGAGCTACCATTTATTTTGGTTCCAAGGAATCACGCCGGCAGCTGGAAGAAATCTCCTGTGCCTTCGAAGAAGCCCACAGACTCGGTATGTTCACGGTTCTCTGGTGCTATTTAAGAAACCAGAAGTTCAAAAAAGGTGATACTGATTATCATACTTCTGCTGATATGACAGGACAGGCAAATCATTTGGGAGTTACACTGGAAGCTGATATAGTAAAGCAAAAGCAGCCAACCAACAACGGTGGATTTCAAGCTATAGATTTTGGCAGAACCAGTCCCCTTGTTTATGAAGAATTAACCTCGGAACACCCCATTGATCTAACCAGATATCAAATTGCTAATTGTTATATGGGTCGTGTGGGTTTAATCAACTCAGGTGGTCCATCCGGTGAGAATGACTTACAGCAGGCAGTTAAAACAGCTGTTATCAATAAAAGAGCTGGTGGTATGGGTATTATCTCCGGTCGTAAAACCTTCCAGAAACCAATGGAAGATGGTGTAGAAGTATTCAAAGCGATTCAAGATGTATATTTGAGTGATGAAATAACAATTGCATAAATTAAAATCTTCTAAATTGCAACTGAATTAAGCTTATTATTGTATATTATCAAAATTCACAAGAGAAGCAATTATTTTGCTTCTCTTTTTTATTGATTCAGATTTAGGGAAAAGGATATACTGGGAAGACAGAAAGTCGCGAGTAAAAATATGGATGAGACTGTAGGACTATATGGCGATGTGACTGATTGACAGTAAGAAGAGAGGAGCAGAATACATGATGCAGGGAACATGATTTAGGGAACAGGGATTAGGATGTAGAGAGGTGAGGAGTAACGCGTGGCTAGTGAGAAGTTGAGAGTGAGAGGAAAGAAAAGAAAAAAGGAAAGAGAATAATGTTAGATGGGAAAGGGGAAAGGGAGCAAAAAAAAAACTTAAAAAAAGATGCTTTTTCCAAAATTTATAACAAAAACCTAATATAAAATTGTCACTCTGATGAGCGGAGCGAAGAAGAGTCTCCCAGAAGCTAGTAATTAATCATAAATTTAAAAAAAACCACAAAGGCAGGAAGACGCAAAGAAAGAATGACTGTGTGAGTGAGAGACTGTGTGACTGTGAACGGGGAAGAAGGTGAGATGGTAAAAGGAAAAGTAGTAAGGAGTAAGATTAAGGTAGTAGCTAGAAGAAGAATTTAGAGGTTAGGATTTAGAGAAGTGACGAGTCACCAGTGATAAGTGACGTGTATAAAAAACTCTGTTCCTAATATAAGTTGACACTTAGAAAGGCAAAAACTAGTAGAAAAATTAGACATACAAAATCCCCTCTTGAGAGGGGTAGATCCCGATTTGTCGTGATAAGGTATGGAAATACCTAAATCTTCAACTTAATTAGCCGCCATTGTTCACTCTGTGGCGAATTTTTATTTACACTTATGTCAAAATCCACAGAAATACATCACCTGCAAAAATCTCCTATAAATAAAATTATTCCAACTTCACCAATTTTTTCACTTTGTGATTTACGCCATTCAAATATACTCTGACAAAGTAAATACCGTTTACCAAGTTATTGATATCATGCTTTACAGTATGTTTACCTGATTCCATATCTTTTTCTATTACTGTAGAAATCAATACACCCTTGATATTATGAATGGATATTTGTATTTGAGATGGTTTTTTTAAATTAAAACTTATATGTAATTTTCGGGAATTATTATTTAAGGGATTTGGGTAAATATTGTAATTTGAAAACACAGGGTCTTCTGGTTCCAGGTTAACAGCATAACCGACATTTTTATGATAAATATATCCACCTCCACCCACTAACCAACCATGATTAGAATCCGGAAAATGGACATCCCATAATTGTCCATTAAAATCCAATGTATAAATATTCCAATAATTACCGCCATCAACAGTTTCCAGTACTTTTCCTCCATTCCCTACTGCATATCCATTCATTGCATCTGGAAAAGTGATAGATCGTAATGATATGGAAGAAGGAATAGTATAAGAATTCCAGAATTGTCCTCCACTTTCCGTTTTTAACAATGTAGCACCATGTCCTGCAATATAGCCTGTATAATTATCCACAAAGGTAATGGAATAAAGATTTTCAGTTGTTCCGGGAGAAAGAGAATTCCAATTATAACCGCCATCGATACTTTCTTTTAGAGTACCGTAAGAACCACAAGCCATCAAATGATTTTCTTCAAAAATATGGGCAGAGTAAAAGGTATAAGCGGAGCCGCTATTCAAACTATTCCAGCTAAGACCGCCATTGGTGGTTTTTAGAACCGTTTC
This sequence comes from Candidatus Cloacimonadota bacterium, assembly GCA_018334695.1. Lineage (GTDB taxonomy): Bacteria > Cloacimonadota > Cloacimonadia > JGIOTU-2 > JGIOTU-2 > TCS60. Next base: position 588 of record JAGXLO010000051.1, on the reverse strand, counting down.
GGACATACCTGTAACCCAGCCCACATTTTCATCCTGAAAATAAACATACTCCAGAGTCAAATTAGTGCCAGAGGTTTGATGAGTCCAGTTTTGTCCACCATCTACACTCTTCATGATGGTACCACCTGCACCTACTGCCCAGCAGATATCCTGATTTAGCATAAAATTGCCCCAAAGAGTACTGGAGGTGTTGGAGTCCTGCAATTGCCAGTTTTCTCCGCCATCCTCTGTGGTTAGTATTTCTCCTAACGCCCCTACGGCACATCCGTGTAATGAATCAGCAAAATGAACTGAATACAGAGTTGTGGTTATCCCGGAATTTTGCTCCACCCAATTATTCTGAGCTATTAACGGTACAAAAACAAATATAAATAGAATCAATAAAATTTTAAATTTCATATTACTTTCCTTTGATATTTTTTTAAGTTGTGTGGTAAGTTACTGGATACATCCTTTTATGTCAAATTTTTTATACTCGGAAAATAATTTGCCAAATAATTAATCAATCTTAACCATTTTTTTAACAGCTCTGTTATTACCATCTACATCCAGCTTCATAAAATAGATGCCGGATGATACTTCTTTTAG
>JAGXLO010000050.1 GCA_018334695.1 Candidatus Cloacimonadota bacterium | reverse complement strand
CAAAATGTACTGGAATGGCTACAAGAATGGACCTGAGCGCTGGAGCTATGTAGAACCTGCCGAAAGTGGACATAGTCAAAGCGTTAGTTCGCTGTCCATAACAACCTACCCCAATCCTGCCAGTTACGGAGATGTAAGAATAAAAATTAAATCTCCAGAAGAACAGAATGCATCAGTTAAGATTTTCAATCTCTCCGCCGAACTGCTCTTCTCCGATAGTAAGAATCTGGAAGCAGGAATTAATAATGAATTTGTCTGGAATATAGCAGACGTAACTTCCGGAGTGTATTTTGCCCGATTAAAAGTTGGTAATAATGAGAAATTAATCAAAATTGGAGTGACAAAATGATCAAGAAAATTTTCCTGCTAATATTAGTAGTTTTAATTGCGACTTCCAGTTTGGCAGCAGCAGAAAAATCTAAGTTCAAAGCTGCTTTTTTCTCAGCGATTTTACCCGGTTCAGGCGAAATTTACGCTCAGTCAAAGACATCCGGATACATCAGTTTAACTGCCGAAGCATTTCTTTGGTTAGGCTATGCGGGTTTTAAACAACAAGCAGCTTGGATTGAAGACGATTTCAAACAATATGCATATTCCTATGCCAGCACAAAAATAACTGATGGCACTGAACAATATTATGATCTGATGCAGGATTTTTCATCAAGCGAAGAATATAATAACATCGTATATATTTACGCACGTTATAAATTGAATAGTGGCTGGACTGAAGAAGAATACAATGAATTTCTTATGAACAATCTTTATGAAGGCAATCGAGCCTGGGAATGGGAAGATAAAGATAAACAACTCCGTTTTGGAGAATTAAGACGTGATCGAAACAAGTACGATATAATTTCCCAATTTACTGTGGGTGCTATGGTTATCAACCGTATAGTTAGTGTGATTAAAGCTGTAAGAGCCGCCCATTATTATAATAACAATACTTCTTCCACAAACAGGATCTCTTTTAATTTTGATTACAATCCTATGTCACAAAAAGTAAAAGCATATTTTTCCAAAAAATTCTAAATATATGAAAAAAATTCAAATTGACGGCAAATCATTAACTTTAGGACAGGTTGAAGCAGTTGCCCGAGAAAATACAGAGATTGAACTTACGGAGCAAGCCAAACAAAATATTGTTGAATGCCGAAAATACGTAGAAAAGATAATTAGGGATGAAGAAACAGTTTATGGAATCAATACAGGATTTGGCTCCCTAAAAAATAAAAAAATTTCTCGGAATAAATTACGTGAATTGCAGCGCAACTTAATTACCAGTCATTCTGCTGGAGTTGGCGACTTTCTTCCTATAGAAATTGTTAGGGCTATCATGCTACTGCGCATTAACTCCCTGGCGCGTGGCTATTCTGGTATTCGTCTAAAAACGCTCCAAACACTAATTAAGATGTTAAACAACGGCATTCATCCTGCAGTACCAGAACAAGGGTCTGTAGGAGCAAGCGGTGACCTGGCTCCCCTGTCTCATATCATGCTTGTACTAAGCCGCTCTCCGCACGACGAGGAAAAAGAAAGCGGACGTGTAATCACCATAGAAAAAAAATCAAAAGATGAGCAAATTGTAAAAACTATCTCCGGCTATAAAGCTATGAAAGAAGCTGGCTTGAAAAGGGTGGTTTTGGAACCTAAAGAAGGTCTGGCTCTTAATAACGGAACCAACGTAATGACTGCTATTACAGCGCTTGCCCTGATTGATGCCCAAAAATTGCTAGATAATGCTGTTCATATTTTTACAGCTTCCTTGGAAGCTTTGCAAGGAGTATCAGACGCCTTTTTTGATAAAATTCATGAATTAAGACAGCACCCTCAACAAAGAGAAATTGCTCAAAAAGTCAGAGAGGATTACAAGGGCAGCAAATTAATAGATTCCAAATTGTCGAGTGTGCAAAATAGCTACTCACTGCGCTGCTTCCCGCAAGTAGCAGGACCTATAAATGCTACACTGGAATGGGCTGTTGAGATTATATCTAATGAAATAAATTCTGTAACTGATAATCCGCTTATTTTTCCGGAATCTGAGATTGACAAAAAAGCTTACTCCGGCGGAAATTTTCATGGTGAACCAATTGCTCTTATAAGTGATTATCTTAAAATTGCTCTTTCTGAACTTGGAAATATTTCCGAAAGAAGAATCTACAAACTTACTTCTCAGTTTCATAACAACGGTCTTCCCAGCATGCTCTCTCCCCATCCCGGTTTAAATAATGGACTAATGCTTATGCAATATACTGCTGCCTCTCTTGCCTCCGAAAACAAAGTTCTGGCCCATCCTGCCAGTGTGGATTCTATTCCAACCAGTGAAAACATTGAAGATCATGTTTCAATGGGAACTATAGCCAGTCGTCAGCTCAGAGAAGTGCTGAGTAACGTAAAAAAGATCATTGCTATCGAGTATATAGCAGCCTGCCAGGGACTGGACCTTCGTATAAAAAATATGGAAGATCCGCAAGCTAAGAATCCTGAAAATATTTTAGGGGAAAAAACTTATAAAATCTACAAAAAGCTCCGGCGGGCAGGAGTAGAATTCTGGGATAAAGACAGAACTGCGAATCTGGATATTGAAAAAAGCATAGATTTACTAAAACAAAGAATCTGAACTTTTATACTGCAAAAATATGAAAAAATATACTTCATATAGCATGTTGCTACTAATACTATTCATTTTCTCCTCTTGTGTTTACTATAATACCTTTTTTAATGCAAAAAAATATTTCAGAGAAGCACTCGAAGCCAAGAAGAACAACCAGGGAAGAGTTAATGAAAGCGTTAAAAGCAAGCTGGATAAATCCATACAGAAATGCGCTTATATTTTAAAAGAATACCCTGAAAACAAATGGGCTGATGACGCTTTATTGTTGATTGGAAAATGTTATTTTGAAAAAGAGAAATATATTCAAGCTCTAAAAAAATTTCAGGAATTTGAACAATACTATCAAGATAGTGAGCTCTATCTGGAAGTTAAATTATATCTGACTAAAACCCACTTAGAACTTTATGAATTTGAGAAAGCCAATAACCAATTTTCTGCTATTTTCTCCCGAGAAAGATTTTTGCCTATCAGAGATCAAGCTTACCTTGATTTTGCAATTTACTATCTGGAAAAAGATAATACTGAAAAAGCTCGCGAAATGCTTAATAAACTGCTCAAACTAAAGATCAATACTGAATCAAGAGTCAAAGCAAATTTTTTACTGGGTGAAATTTACTATAATTCGGAAAATCATGAACAAGCCAGAAAGTATTTTCAAAGAGTTGTAAAATTAAAACCTGAAAAAACAAAAATACTGGATGCCAAGATATATATTGGAAAAACCTATATTAAAAACGAAAATTATAAAAAAGCATCTGAATACCTGGCAGAACTGGAAAAAGAGGAAGTCCGTAAGGAAAAAATTCATGAAATCACAATCTACAAAGCGGTTAATAAAGCACATTTGAATGATACAACTGCCTTTGAAAATCTGTTATCTGAACTGAAACAAAAAAACATCTCCCAAGACACAAAAACTCTGATAAACTACCATCAGGGTAATATTTATCTTACAAAACAAAACGACTATACCAGAGCGAATGAAAAATTTGATAAAGTTAGTGTTGAAGCTCTACCTGAAAATTTAAAAGATAATTTTCAAATAAAAAGTAAAATAGCAGAACTGTTCCTGCAAATCCCTGGATATTCTCAGAATATGGAATATAGTCAGCTAGTGGATACATATCTACAAATAGCTGAAACCTATTGTTTGGATTTAAATCAACCCGAAATTGCTCTAACCATTTATGATTCACTCAATTCCAAATTTGATGCAATTAATAAAGAGTTAGATTCTCTGCAAATTCAAACTGATTCTTTAAGTTCAGAAATTTCTAAAATTACAGCTAAAATTGATACATCCCAGAATGATTCTCTAATTACAAAGACAAACAATGATTCAATAGCTCAAGTTGAAGATTCTCTGTTAGCAAATGCTGATAAATCACTGGATGACACACTTAAGACCAAATCTGATTCAATTTCTACAACAAATGATTCATCAAAAGTTAGCACAGAAGAAGACTCGGTCAACACTTTGTCTGATTCCCTTATATCCTCCCAAAAAACTAACCTCGCGGATTCTAGTATAGCAGAGCTCGATACTGTCTCCACTGAGGAAGATACCATATCAAAAAAAATTATCATAGATTCTACTTTATCAGACTCGATGTCCTCCCCCCAAGATACTATATTTGCAGCCCCTGATAGTACAGTTACAGACTCCAGTAACGATAAGAATTACCTAAAAAATATTAGGACGAAAAATGATTCCCTTGCAAATAAAATTACTCAATACCGGGAAATTCTTACTCAATACGATGAAATTTACAAGCCTAAAATATTGTTTATGAATTTATGGGTTCATCATAATTACATAAGTGATTCACTAACTCAAAAACAAATTTTAACAGAACTTGAAGAAAATTATCCCAATTCAAAATTCACCAAATCTGCTCATAATCTTTTGAAAAATCAACCGTATGAACAATTTTTTAGCACTCTTGAACAAGGAGAAACTCTCTTTGTAAAATCTCAAGGCTATTATTACGATAAGCAAAATATTGATACAACGATCACCCTACTGGACAGTATTATAAATAATTATCCAGAATCTTCTTATTACCCCAGAGCCCTATACTTCAAAGCTCATTTACTCCTTACCGAATATTCAGATACTACTCAGGCTAAGCCTCTGCTTAAGGAATTAATTGAAAACTATACAGATCTTGAATTTACTAACAGAATTCCTACATATTTTAATAAAAATAATTTCATACTGCCAGAACCGGAGAAAAAAGAGCAGAACGATTCATTACAAACCTCACCTCTTGACTCAACAATTGTTGATAGCTCAATAATTGATACCACCTATGATGATTCTCTTGGCATAGATTCCACTAAAATTGATACTGCCAGAGAAGAGACTACTCTGGAAGATACAACTTTTGGAAAAACGGACAGTACTATTATAGACACCTTAGATGAGACCCATACAATACCAGAGGAAGATTCTACTGCAACAAAAGACATCTTGATGAACCAGGAAATTAAACCAGATTCGCTAGAGAGGGATTCATTACCACCAGGAAAATCCTAACATGCACAACTTCTTATCCAGAATTGATCCAATTTGCAAAATAATTTTTATCTTTGCCCAGTTAATTTTTATTTATACAATAAACAATATTTATCTTACGGTTTCAGTATTAATACTATTTTTACTTCTCAATTTTTACAGTTTAGAACGAATTAAGAGTTCACTAAATAAACTATTAAATATTTCGCCTTTACTACTCTCTCTGTTTTTACTCGGTTATTTATTTGGTAACAATCTTCACAAAGATATAAATCTTATTTTTAATATTATGCTACTTGTAATTTATACATTTCTCTTTCTTGAAACTACAAATTCCTATGATTTTTTAGCTTCTATGCGTAGAATTATTCCTGCCGGAAATTCATTTATTCTTATCTTTTCCTATAATTTAATCTATTTTTTTCCAAATTTGCAAAGGACGATAAAAAATTCAGTGTCAAATTATAAACATCAATATGGTGCTTTAAAAAATATAAAAAATATTGCAATCATATTCACTGCCATTCTGGAGAAGACAATAATCAGAGCAAATAATCATTCTGTTGATAAAACTTTTCTTATAAACAACTTAAAATCGGGCAAATTTAAAGGATTAGATCTTTTGCCTGTTTTGATAATTTGCATTCAGTTATCAGTAATAATAATATGAAACAAAAATTCTTATTAAATCTGGCTTACGACGGAACATTTTTTCACGGCTGGCAAGTACAAAAAAATGTAGCCACTATTCAGCAAGTGATTGAATCAGCCCTGAAAAAAATATTTAAGGTAAAAACAAACCTAATTGCATCCGGCAGAACAGATGCGGGAGTGCACGCTATTAATCAATATGCACATTTTTCCGCTAAAACCAGAATGACACCAGAACAAATAGTAAAAGCGCTCAACTCTTTACTTCCAGATTCAATTTACATAAAAAAATGCAAAAAAGTGGAGGCAAATTTTCATAGCAGATTTGATGCGAGCGAAAGAATATATCTCTATAAAATTTGCAAAAAATTCTCGCCTTTCATCAGGAATTATGCAGTATTTTATCAGAAAGAGAAACTAGATATATCCCTCCTAAATAAAGCCAGTAAATTTTTACTGGGCGAACATGATTTTGAAGTTTTTGCAAAAGACACTTCTCACCTTTGCCACTGTGTTTGTGAAGTTAGAAAAGCTAAATGGCAGGAAAAAGAGGATCAATATCTTTTTTATATAAGTGCTAACAGATTCTTACACAATATGGTACGCCGTTTATTGGGTACCTACATTCGAATTAATAATGAGAGATTAGCGGAGGATTATTTTCTAAAGATTCTGAAAATGCAGGATTTGGATATGATTGGAACTACTGCACCGGCTCACGGCTTGTATCTATATGATGTTAAATATTGATTAATATTGATATATTTGACATAAATAAGTATAATTTGAATTAATTGTTATTGAAATAATCAGGATGTTAAATTTCCCCATCGTAAAAAATATGAAAACTAATTTGTTCTTTAATATTACTAACTTACTTACATTTAGGGAGTTAAAATGAAAATCCAACATTTCGCAGATATCCCTTTAGAGGATGTTGATGTAGAGGGTGCAACCAAAACAAAAATTCGTTGGTTAATCTCACAAAAAGATAAGGCACCTAATTTTGCTCTGCGCATGTTCGAAGTTGAAGCAGGTGGTCACACCCCATTTCATCAGCACGAATGGGAACATGAAGCCTTTGTTCTACAAGGTAGCGGTGTTTTGATCACAGAAGAAGATGAGAAGGAATTTCAGCAATGGGATGTAATTTTTATTGATCCCAATCTTAAACACCAGTTCAAAAATACCGGTGATTCGATGATGAGATTCCTTTGTGCTATACCTCATAAGGAAAAAGATATCTCCAAACAGAATCCTCTGGGAGGAGCAGAAGTCAATAATTGCTGATATGAATATTTTAGCATTTGATACCGCCACAAATTATGAAAGCATTGCTCTGGCTAAAAACGGCACAATTGTAGCAGAAATTACAAAAGCGAATACTCGTGATCATTCCAAGAATCTCTTACCAAATACAAATAAAATGCTGGAAAATACCGATACAGATATGACTGATCTGGACGTTATTACAGTAGCCATCGGTCCCGGATCATTTACCGGAATCCGTATATCACTATCCACAGCCAAAGGCATAAGCTTTGGGCTCAAAATTCCTTTGCTTGCCCTATCAAGCCTGGAATCTTTAGCCAACAATGCTATGCCCATAAATCACCAGGTTGCTAGTATTATGGATGCAGGCAGAGGCGAAATATATTTTTCTCTTTATAGCTTTGAGCTGCAGCAAATTGTGGAACCCAATTTAACAACCATTAAACAGGCAGTAGAAAATATTGATGAAAAGACATTGATCGCAGGTTATTTTTCGGACAAAACAGAAAAGCGTCTAGAAACAGAAGCAAACTTTTCTCTTAATTTTTGTACTAAAGAAGATAGGATTCCCAAAGCCGCTTCACTTATAGATTTAATTACCAAAAAAAAAACAAATTATAAATATAAATTTAAAGAAATTTCAAATATTAAGCCGCTGTATCTAAGAAGATCGGCTGCTGAAGAAAAATTTAACAAAAAATAATTATTATTAACAGGAGATAAACAAATGAGACGTAGAAAAGAAAACCTAATATTGCTGAAAGATCTTAGAAAAAAAACAGTCAAAGAACTCCATGAGATAGCAAAAAAACATGGCGTAAAGAATTATACGATAATGACAAAAAAGCAAATCTGCTTTAAAATTTTGGCAAAACAAGCTGCCAACGAAGGCCTGGTATTTACTACCGGTGTTATAGATTTGACTAATGACGGATATGGCTTTATGCGTTCGCCAAAAAGTAACTATAGAAGTGGCTATAGTGATATTTACGTGTCCAAAGCTCAGGTGAAAAAATTTCGCATAAAACAGGGGAATGTGATTTCCGGCCCTGTACGTTCACCCAAAGAAGACGAAAAATACTTTGCTCTAATTCGTATTGATGCAATAAATTTTGAGCCCCCGGAAATTGCACCCAGACAGCCTAACTTTGAAAAACTGACTCCTCTTTATCCAGAAGATAAATTTGATCTAGAAACAGGACCCAAAGAATATTCAACTCGTATAATTGACTTGTTCACACCAATCGGAAAAGGACAACGTGGTTTAATTGTAGCTGCACCTCGTACCGGGAAAACCGTTTTGCTGCAAAAGCTAGCTAACTCGATTCTTACGAATCATCCGGATACTTACCTCATCGTACTGCTCATTGATGAACGTCCGGAAGAAGTTACAGAAATGAAAAGGATCGTAAAACCAGAGAATTCCGAAATTGTTAGTTCCACTTTTGATGAAACAGCCAAAAATCATGTAAGATTAGCAGAGATCGTATTGCAAAAAGCCAAAAGAATGGTAGAATTCGGCAAAGACGTAGTAATACTTCTTGATAGTATAACCAGACTTGCCAGGGCTTATAATACACTTATGCCAGCTAGTGGCAGAGTACTTTCCGGCGGTGTGGACGCTAATGCTTTGCATAAACCAAAAAGATTTTTTGGTGCAGCCAGAAACACACAGGAAAGAGGCAGTCTTACTATACTTGCAACTGCTCTTATTAAAACAGGGAGCACTATGGATCGTGTCATTTTCGAAGAGTTTAAAGGTACCGGTAATATGGAACTGCAGCTTAAACGTTCACTCAGTGACCTGCGTATGTATCCTGCTATCGACCTTATTACCTCAGGAACTAGAAAAGAAGAATTGCTTCTTTCTGAAGAAACAAGGAACCGTGTTTTCATTTTGCGCAAGATCTTAAAATCTCAAAGTCCCTACGACGCTATTGAGATGATAAAAAATAAGATGCGAGACACTAAGAATAATGATGATTTCTTAAAATTGATGAGTAATTAAATCTCTATACAAATTCAATATTTCTCTTCATAATGAAAAGATTTTCCCTTGTTTTTGTAACCCTTATTCTACTTGCAAGTGCTTCTTATGGCTATAATAAGAAATTATTAGAAGCCAGGAAAGAAGTTAAAGCAGGTAACTGTAAAAAAGCACAAAATATTCTTCTGAATTTGATTCAACCCAAACCTGATTCTACAACTCTGGCTGAAGCCTATTTTCTGCTAGCAAAATGTGCCCAAACTCTATCCAAAGCTAATCACTATTACAAAAGTATAATCCGGCTTCCCTCAAACAGATTTACAAAATTAGCCAAACTCTACTATGCCAAAAATCAAGCCTGCGAAGATAATTTTGAAGAAGCAAAGATTCATCTAGAGCACATTATATCAGAACCTGAAATTGTATGCACAGCAGAGGCAAATTTTATTTACGCACAGATATGTTATCAGGAAAAAGATTATCAAAAGGCAATAACTTTTTATGAAGAATATCTAGTTTCAGGTAAAAATACTTCTAAAATGATAACCTCACTGCTAAATATTGGAAATTCATATTTCAATCTCAGAAACTATGATGCCGCACGAAAGAACTTTAATAATTTGCTTAATTATGCCTTAGGAGATAAAATCGAATCTTATATATTTTATAAAATTGCCCAATCTTTTGAGAAAGAAAAAGAGTATAAAAAAGCAAGTGAATACTATCATAGAATTGTTGACCAGCACCCTTATTCACCCGAGTATGAATCTGCTGAAAATAGAATTATTGAATTAGCAGAAAATGGTATGAGCTTTGAAAACACAAATAAAAATACAACTTCCCCCCCCACAGCGAATAAATACTTTGTGCAACTTGCTGCCTATCGAGATAAAGAACGTGCGAGAAATATGCATTCTGCCTATGTTGGACAAGATATTCATACCGTAGTTTATGATAAAACTGTAAATGGAGTCAAATACTACTGTGTTGGAATCGGACCCTATTTTTCCGAACTACAAGCATTAAAAAAAAAACAGGAATTACAAAGACAGGACATAAAATCATTTATTTATATTCAAACCAATGAACGAAAATAACAAATATACTCCTCTGATAAATCAATTCCTCGGTATTAAGAAGGAACAACCTGATGCTCTATTGCTTTTTCGTATGGGAGATTTTTACGAAACTTTTTTTGATGATGCCAAAAATGCATCCAGAGTGCTTGGTATAGCTCTTACCACAAGAGATAAAAAAAGAAAAAACCCTGTTCCTCTAGCAGGTTTCCCTGCAAAATCACTTCAGAGTTATCTTAAGAAACTTCTGGACCAAGGTATAAAAGTAGCAATATGCGAACAGGTAGAAGATCCTAAAAAAGCCAAGAAACTCGTCAAAAGAGAAATTGTGGAAGTAATAACTCCCGGTACAATACTGGAAGAAGATTATCTAAACAATGTAAATAATAATTTTCTGACGGCAATTTTCTCAGTTAATGATAAATGGGGTATAGCCTCACTGGATATTTCTACCGGAGAATTTAGAAGCACCCAAACTTTTAAGAAACATTTGATAGATGAAATAGTTCGCATCCACCCCACAGAGATTCTAATACCGGAGGACTGCCAAATTGACCTTCAGGAAAAAGTAGAAAAATTTTACTCTCCCTCTTTTACAGAATTTGAAACCTGGAGATACACTACCCCTGAAGCAGAAGACGCCTTAAAAGATCATTTTGATGTAGTAACACTGGATGGTTTTGGACTCACAAACAAAAAAGCTGCTATATCTGCTTCCGCCTGTGTTCTTTCCTATATAAAAGAATTAAAAGGCGAGCATATTGATCATGTAACTAACATAAAATATTATACATCAGAAAAACACATGCAGGTTGATGCAGTTTCCCGCCACAATCTGGAACTTTTCGAATCCATTAGAACAAGAGGAAAATCAAGTACTCTTTTTAATATTATAAATAAAACTAAAACCCCTATGGGCAATCGTCTTCTGAAAAACTGGCTTCTTCAACCACTTTTGGAAAAAGAGAAAATAGATTATCGGCTTAATGCCATAGATGAATTACTTGAGAATGAAAGTTCTAAAAATCAGATCTTAGATATAATAAAAGAGATTGGAGATATCGAAAGAATAATCAGTAAAATTGGAACAGAGAAGGTTTATCCCCGCGATCTGATTTCATTAAAAAGTTATCTGGAAAAAGCAAAACCCTTAGCTGAAATACTTCAAAATTTTCATAGTGAACTAATTTCGGACTGCTTTGAATCTATACAAAATTACGATGAAATTATTCTGCTTATACAAAATTCTATTCAAGAAGAACCGCCGCTTACAATTACAGAAGGTGGTGTGATTAAAGAAAATTATAATGAAGAGCTAGATGAATTAAGACAAATCAGCAAGAATGGTAAAGGCTGGATAGCTAACCTGGAAGAAAAAGAGCAAGCAAAAACAGGAATTTCCAGCTTGAAAATCGGATTTAATAAGGTTTTTGGCTACTATATTGAAGTTAGTAAAGTAAATTCCGAGAATGTTCCTGATTCATATATCCGCAAGCAAACATTGGTAAATTCAGAACGCTATATTACTCCCGAACTAAAAGAATATGAAAACAAGGTACTCGGGGCAGAAGAGCGCATAAAAAAATTAGAGCATGAGCTGTTTAGTAGAATTCGTCAGAAAATGAAAAAGTTCATATATAGAATGCAAAAGTTTACTAATGTTATTGCCAAATTGGATGCTATCAGCAATCTTGCCCAAGTAGCCTATCACAATAATTACTCAAAGCCTGAAATTTTAACGGGAAATGAAATAAACATTGAACAAGCTCGACATCCTGTGGTAGAAACTCTATCTCATTCCGAAGAATTTATTCCAAACGACATTTATTTAAATAACAAAACTGACAGAATACTTTTGATCACCGGTCCTAACATGGCAGGCAAATCTACGTATTTAAGACAGGTTGGACTTATTGTTCTTATGGCTCAAATGGGTTCTTATGTTCCGGCAAAAGAAGCCAAAATCGGCATTGTGGATAAAATATTTACGAGAGTGGGAGCATCAGATAATCTCGCATTAGGACAAAGTACTTTCCTGGTGGAGATGATTGAAACTGCAAACATTCTGCATAATGCAACAAACAAAAGCCTGATTTTGCTGGATGAAATCGGTCGCGGCACCAGCACTTTTGACGGACTTAGTATAGCCTGGGCAGTGGTTGAGTATTTGCATGAAAAAAAAGAGCATAAAGCTAAAACCCTTTTTGCAACACATTATCACGAATTAACCGAGCTAGCTCAACTTTTTTCATCAGTAAAGAATTACAATATTACTGTTAATGAATGGAAAGATAAAATTATTTTCCTGAGAAAAGTTGTGCCCGGAAGTGCAGACCAGAGTTACGGCATACATGTAGCAAAACTGGCTGGTGTACCACAATCAGTGCTCAAAAGAGCCAGGGAAATTTTGCAAAACCTGGAAAAAAATGAATTAAACCCAAACAGCGTAGCTAGAAGTACAAAAAGAAAAAGGCAAAATGATAATCTCCAGGTTGATATATTTGATGTTATGGCTCAGCAATCAGAAAAACATAAAGAGGTTATCAAAAAATTAAAAGAATTAGACGTAAATAAATTGAGCCCTCTAGATGCTTTGAATAAAATTGCTAAATTACAGGATGAAATAGACGAAGATTAAATATCAAATTTTATCAGAAGTAGTTACAAATAAATAGAAACAATATCAAAATAAGGGAAACTTCTTTCTGTTCTAAATCAGCTTAAATATATTCCATAACCAAATCTTTAAATTCTAACAACCATAATTTTTTCTATGGCTAATATGCTGGTTTTCGGCAATAATATAGGGATTTTACAACAATACTTGTTTCAATATTATAATTCTTATTCATTTTAAAATAAAATCATAATCCTCTTTAAAAAATTCCAATAATGGAATATGTTTTATTGCTCCTGCTCGATTAAAATTTTCTCAAATTAGTATATTAAGTTTTTAGCATTCATAAAATTGCCAAAAATCTTGACTTATAATTATCATCTTATTTTCGGAAACAAGCTTAAAAAAATAAGGAGCAAAAATTTAAGCCGAAATTATGATAAAAAAATTAAAATTATTAACTGTATTTTTAGTTATTTTACCGATAATGCTAATTTCTGAACAGAATTTTGGAAGACTTTCTGGAAGAGTAACGGACAAAATCACAGAACAGCCGATCTCTGGAGTTGCAATTTTCTTGCAAGGCAGCAGAGCTAAAGTAGATTCACAAAAAGCCAGCATGATAACTGATGAAAGGGGTAAATATTTGATCAAAAATTTAAAACCCCAACGATATACTGTCACATTCAGAGTAATAGGATACAAAACTTTATCAGAGACAAATGTAACTGTGAAACCAAATTGGAATACTACACTCAATGCAAAATTAGAAAAAAAGATGATAGAGATTCCGGGTATAAAAGTGGGTTCCAAATATTTTGTAAAATCTGAGGATGCAGTTGTAAGCGCTAAGAATATGGATATCCGTGAAATCAAACAGCAACCTGGTGGAGTTTATGACGTACAACGCTCGATTCAAGCACTACCAGCTGTGGTTTCCGGTACAGACCAAAACAATGAAATAATAGTTAGAGGCGGAATGTACGGAGAAAATTTATTTGTTGTAGATAATATTGAACTGGCCAACCCCAATCACTTTGCCTGGCAGGGCACAGGTGGTGGTCCTGTTAACATAATTCAAACTGAACTCATAAACAATATTGACTTTTATGCAGGCGCTTTCCCTGCCAAGTATGGTAATAAAGCATCTTCTGTTCTTGATATTACATTACGTGAAGGAAACAAAAATAAATATATTGGAAAATTAGACGTTGGAATGGCTGGTTTTGGAGGAATGGCGGAAGGACCTTTGCCAACAGAAGGCGGTTCGTTTGTTTTAAGCTATCACAAAAGTTTTCTCAGCCTCATAAAGTCCAGTTTTGGTCTTACTGCAGTGCCAAAATACCAATCTTTTCAGGGAAAGCAAGTTATTAATATTTCTAACAATAATAAATTGATACTCAATCAGATATGGGCTGATGATAAAATTTTTATTGAAAGTGAGCCGGATGAGAATAATAGTGCCTATGGCGATGAAGAAAATGATATTGATTCAAAAACCGGGCAGTATACATTGGGGGTAACCTGGAAAAATACATTCAATCCAAATGGGTATTATCTGCTTACACTTTATCGTAACAGGAATAGATGGAATCAAGACATTCTCAAAACAAATACCGATTCGTTGAACTTTTACAATCATTCATATGAAACACTTAATACTGCAAAGTTCGATTTTAACTATCAACTAAGTGAAAGAACAAAGTTTAAATGTGGAGTAAAATGGGAAAATTTGGATATAAAACATCATAAATGGGGGGCTCCTGATACATTGATGGAATATATCTATGATGACCTGGGAAATATTGATTCAAGTTTTGCGGTAATAGACAGCACCACCGGAGAACCTTATGTATATAGTACAGATATAGATGAAAATCTAAAATCTAATCGCTATTCGGGTTATTTACAACTAAATACTCATTTTTGGAAATATTTCAATTTTAATAGCGGTATTAGATATCAACATCTAAATTTTAACAATAATACTGACATTTCACCTCGCCTCGGTTTAACAATTAATCTGCCCCAACGCTATTCTTTAAATTTTGCCTATGGAAAACACTTTCAGAATCCGGAATACTATCAATTGACATCACATCCGCAAAATGATGATCTGAAAAGCAAATACACAGAACAGTATATTGCTGGATTGGAACATTATTTTTCTGATGACCTAAAAAGTAGTATCGAAGTTTACTATAAAAGATATCAGGATATTC
>JAGXLO010000049.1:5636-15077 GCA_018334695.1 Candidatus Cloacimonadota bacterium | reverse complement strand
TGGTCTATAGTTCGGATGTTACGAGTGAAACCGTAATTCCGGGTGACAAATTTACCCATGTTCTGTCTTCACCGGTTCCTCTGGTATCATCAAATGATTACTACATCGGCTACGAGATTCATAATACTGGCGGCTATCCTGCTGCAACAGATTCCGGACCCATGGTACAGGATTATGGTGCCTGGGTCTATTATAATGGCAGCTGGAGTCAACTTACTGGACTAAATCAAAGTTTAGATTATAACTGGGTAATATCGGGTTTGGTTACGCCCGGAGTTAGTAAGAAGGAAGTAACAGAGGCGCGAGAAAGGCAAAATTTAGATATTCATGCTGAAATGCCGCATTTGATTAGTAATGGAAGACTTGAGTTGAGTAGTAATAAAACTATGAATGTAAAAAATAAACAGTCGAATTATTCCAGGGATCTATTAGGATACAATCTATATCTGGATGATGTATTTGTGGATTATACTACAGATCCTAATTGGCAATTTACTGGTTTGTCCATAGGTGAAAGTTATACAGCTGGTGTTTCTGCAGTATTTGACGAGAAAGATTCTGATATTGTTGAAGATTCATTTACATTTCAGCTGAACCCTCCGATAAATATTACACTAACTACCAATGGTGATGATATTCAATTGAGCTGGGATGCCGCCTCAGGAGCCACATCATATAAAATTTATCGCTCCTCAGAGCCCAATGGCAGTTATTCTTTGTTGGATACAACTTCCAATACTGCTTATACTGATTTAGATGCAGGTTTACAGGATAAATATTTTTACTATGTAACGGCAGTACTGGGCACAAAATAGTCACGGATAAATTCTCTATTTTTGAATAGTGAGCCGTTACGGAGTGACCTGTGACGGCTTATTAAGTCCCCGCTTCCGCAAAAGCCTCGAGAGGGGATTTTATTTTATAAATTTTTTATTTATTTTCCGATAGACTAGGAATCATCAGAATTGTCATCCGTCTTAAATCCTCACAATCCTGCATACTGTTCCCTGCATCCTCTCTTCTCACAGTCTTTGCTCTGTTTCAGATATTGTCAGCTCTTGCCCCGATACGCTTCGCTATCGGGATTAATTCGACTTGTCCCAACGAGTTGGGAAGTCTCATTGAAGGAGACTCACCGATAAATCGGCATTGTAAACTTCTTCGCTGAGCTCATCAGAGTGACAATGTTTTTTAGGGCCGGCGTATTCTTTTTTGTCTTTTTTCTTTATCCTTTTTTCTTTTTCCTTCTTTCCCATCAACCTTGTTTTCATGAATTTTATCTGAAATTGAAATATTTAAAAAATTGTTCTGTTTGAGTGCTTGGTAAAGCACGAGTGTCAGCCGGTCGGCGGACGATAACAATTTTTAATTTCAATGAAGCAATAAAATATGAAAACGTTAGGTTCGGTTGCCCTTTCTTTTTTGCTGACGTTTTTTCTTTGGGCACACAAAGAAAAAATGAAGAAAGAACATTCTATAAAAAGTCGCTTAAGGGACTATGCTTAATTGGTTATTTCAAATGCCACAAGCTGAGGCTTGCAGTTAATGAGCAACTTTTTTTGTTGTATTTTAACTACCTTATTTATCGCTTTCAGCGAATGAACCTGTCTTTAGACTGCAAACATAGGGTAGAAAACCCTATGCTAATTTATTTATCCCCTTCGGGGAATACATTTTTGCTTTTTAAAAATATGTCAAACTGATATTTTCACTGCAAAGTATATTTTTTTGATAAATATTATATACATTTAAAATCCAACCATACTTGTCATCCTCGATGAGCCACGATTTATCGTGACGAAGAAGGATCTGCCGAAAGAAAGGGTGTATTCTCACATTTTAACATATTGTCAGCTCTTGGAAGACTCTTCGTCATTCCATTCCTCCAGAGTGACAATGTTTTTTAGGGCTAGTGTATTTTTTTGTCTTTAATCTTTATGCTTTTATCTTTTTTCTTTTTTCCCATCAACCTTGTTTTCATGAATTTTATCTGAAATTGAAATTTTTGAAAAATTGTTCTGTTTGAGTGCTGTTTACAGCACGAGTGTCAGCCGGTCGGCGGACGATAACAATTTTTAATTTCAATGAAGCTATAAAATATGAAAACGTTAGGTTCGGGTGCCCTTTCTTTTTTGCTTACGTTTTTTCTTTGGGCAAGCAAAGAAAAAATGAAGATAGAAGTATTTACACACCCCACCACATCGTGGTCCCCCCCTCTCAAGAGGAGAATTACAATGTCTAAAATTTTTATTTATTTTCAGATAGATCTCTTATGCGGAAGTCGCTTTCGCTTTGCTATGGCAAACTCTCGTATTCTTTGCAGGTGTAAACGGAAGTTTATTTTCTCACAGCAAGAATCATAATCTAAATTCAATAATATGCTTTTAATAAACGAATTTTGTCATCCTCGATGAGTCACGATTCATCGTGACGAAGAAGGATCTGTCGAAAGAAATGGTGGAATCTCACATTTAAACATATTGTCAGCTCCCGGGAGACTCTTCGTCATTACATTCCTCAGAGTGACAATGTTTTTTAGGACTGGACTCTTTCTGCTTTCTGCTTTTTGCTTTTTGCTTTTTGCTTTATTCAGTTCCTCAGAGTGACAATATTTTTTTAAAATTGTTGTTTTTTTTCTCTTTTATCTTTAGTCTTTTATTTTATCTTTTCTTCACTATTCCCAAACTTGTCCACCCACCGGCGGATTCACTATTCACCTTTTTACACTCGTCACTCGTCACTTTTTTCTAAATCCTGTTCTCTGCATCCTAACCCCTGAATCCTGTATCCTGACCCCTCGCTCTCAGTCCCATAGTCACATCATCACATAGTCCCACAGTCTCACAGTCACATAGTCACACCGTCTTTCTTCCTAGCGTCTTCCCATCTTGGCGGTATAATCCCTTACTTATCAATATTATTAAATCTTTCTTCAAAGGTAATATCCATATTCTCCAGCTCTTCTAAAACAGGTTCATAAATCTCAGGTGTTACAGGTATATGCACACCTGTTTCATTAATAACACCATTTAGGATCATTTTAACACCGATTGCGGCAGGGAGTCCTACAGTTCGTGACATAGAAGAATCACCATTGGGAATACCAAAATCAATCATAGTAGATGTAATATGCTGCTTTTTTTGCGGGTACTCAGCCTCAAATTCATGATGCATCACCAGCATATCACGCTCTCCGGGTTCATACTCAAGTTTATCCAGTAAAATTTTACAGAAAACATCCATGGCAGTACCAGCTTCCATTTTAATCTTTTCATTGCCAAACATTCCCAGCCATTCCAGTCTTTTTATTGGTTCCGCTTCAGTAGAAATATTCCACTGTTTTGCCAGATTCTTTTTGACCTCATTGTATTTGTCTTCAGCAACAAGTTTCTGCATGAATTCTCCATAAGTCTTATCAGTGAGATCATATTCCCTATCATCATCAAGCATACCAAGATCCGCCAGGTATTTCATGGTTTCACTCCAGCCGGGATAACGCAGAGTACCACGGAACATAGTATCCGTATCTTCTATGTTATAGATATCTTTGTATGGAACAGAATCACGATTGGGATATGCTTCCAGTTTACCAAAATCAGGAATATCTACCTCCCAGTGGTTAGCAAATAATTCAGGTCCCGGTATTTTAACTATCTCATTGTCTTCCAGGTAACGAGCAGGATTCTTACCTGCTTTTATTACCCCACGCGGACTCCAGGAAAATTTATATCCCCAGGGATTGGTGTTAGCTTCCGGGGCGGGCAAACCGCCACAGTAAGAGCGGAAACTCTTGATCTTTCCACCTTTATCTTTTACCATATCAATTATCTTCATAGCTGACATATGGTCTATACCAGGATCTACCCCGATTTCATTAAGAAGCATGACTCCTGCTTCTTTTGCCTCTTTGTCCAGAGCTTTCATTTCATCACTCACATAAGAAGTTGTAACCATGTGTTTCTCATGCTTGATGCATTCTTTAGCAACTTTGGGATGGAATACATAGGGTAACAAGCTAACTGCCAGGTCATGTTCGGAAATAAGCTGGCTCAATTTTTCATCATCTTTTACATTGAGTGAGATGGCTTTTCCTCTGGGATGACCTTTAACCAGTTTTTCGGCTTTACTTACTGTTCTACTTGCTACTGTGACTAAAAAATTCGGTTGATCAAGTAGATATTCCACATGCGGCTTAGAAACCAAACCGGCACCCAGTATCAAAACTTTTTTCTTAGTTTTATCTTCTTGCTTATTCGTCATTATAACTCCTTTTTGCTTTTAAAATGGTTCTTACTAAGAGACTCTTGCAAATATTTATAGTTCTCTGTTAATTCGCCTTTATAGACAATAAGAGCTTTTCGCAACGGTTCGGGTAGTAGCTCTTTATGTATCGTACTATTTTTGAACGCATTTAATATTTGAGGTATAAATTTTACCAATACGTGGCTAAAATCAGTAGAAGAGTCTACCGGAATTTCACAGGGGAGATTGTCTCTTGTCATTATGAGAACGCCGTTTTGTTTAAAATTTTTGCTTGTTGTTTGGTTAATGGGATCATAAAGATAAACCGGGTTGTCTGGCTCTGTTACTCGATCCGACATTTCGATAGAACCTTCCATGTCACAAGTAATATCGCCGATGATCTTAAGTTTTTGTCTTGGATTCACCTCAAAGATAGAGTGTAATCTGTTTTTTGTAACCAATCTGGGATAATCAGGAGTCCAGAAAATTGTATTTACCAGCATAGACAAGTGCGGCAGATAATGATAGAATTTTGATTCATATTTTTGCGGATGATCATAGTAATCCTGCAGGACAAATTGTTTGTTCCTGTCTTTGGGTATTACCATGTCGTGTTCTTTAAAAACTACTACATAAATATGATTGGTAGAATGAAAGCCGTTTTTTTGTAATTCAAAAAGCTGATCAGGTTCGATTTCTATAGTGGGAAACAGTTTTAGTATCTCCTGTGCTCCATTGGAAACATGCCCATAACCGGAAATTCCGCAGACAATTGGTCTAATTTCTGTTGGAAAGTGAGTGCGCGAGAACTCCTTGCCAATTTTCATAAGCTGTTTCTTCATCACTTCCAAATTTTTATATTGGTAAGCCTTTTTTACACCCCGGAAAGGATTCTTAATTCCTTCAGATTCCAGTTTTTTTCCATATGCCCATAAAGTATTTACCATGCCAGCTATACCGGCAAATCTACCGAAAAATATCAGTCGCCTGTCATGCTGGTCTGTAATTGTTTCATAATCTATAAGATTACAATCAAGATCCAGTAGTTTTTGCAGCATTAGCATATTATATTCCTGACCTTTGATAGTGTGAGAAAAGAACATGTAGCTGCCGTTTTTTTGGAAAAATGAAGGAGGCATCTCTTTTACGCCCAGTATAATCTGGCATTCGCTAAGATCTTCTTTTATTACGGCACCTATTTTTTTATATTCCTCATCAGAGAAAGTGCGAAATTTTGAGGGCTGCAGCAAAGTAATTATATCATATTTTTCCTTCAGAAGTTTAACATGCTGTGGTACCAGAGGGGTTCGAGCTTCCCATTTACTCTTATCTTCTCTTCTGATTCCTATTTTCATAAAGCTCCTATTTGATCATTTCGTTTATCTGAGAGAAAGAGATATTGATAAATTTTAGACCCTGTTTCAATTGATCCTCGGTTATAGTAAGTGGAGGTGCAAATCGGATAATATTTCCATGAGTCTGCTTTGCCAGCAAGCCGTTCTGTTTCAGCTGCTTGCATACTTCCCAGGCATTAATGCCTTTAATCTCTTTTATGACAACAGCATTAAGCAAGCCTTTTCCTCTAACTTTTACAACGAGTGGAGAATCTAGTTCTCTTATTTTCTGTCGGAATATTTTACCCAGTTTGCTGGCTTTTTCGGCAAGCTTTTCGTCCCTGACAATTTCCAGGGCTGCTTTGGCTACGGCACAGGCTAAGGGGAATCCACCAAAGGTAGAGCCATGCTCTCCCGGTTTAAAGACTTCCATCTTGTCATCATCTGCCAGTACAGCAGAAACAGGTAAAACTCCACCGGAAATTGCCTTGCCCAAAATCAGCACATCCGGTTTTACATCTTCCCAGTCACAGGCTAGCAGCTTACCGGTTCGAGCTATACCTGTTTGCACCTCATCAGCAATAAAAAGCACATTATGCTTCTTACAAATTTCGTAGCTCTTTTTGAGGTAGCCTTCATCAGGCACATAAACGCCAGCCTCACCCTGGATGGGTTCCACTATAAATCCAGCTATTTCTTCTCCTTCTTCTTCCAGAATCATTTCCAGAGCTTCGGTGTCATTGTAAGGAATTATCTCTATGCCGGGTAGGAAAGGACCAAAATTTTTGTATGATGTAGGATCAGTAGAAGCGGAAATTACACCTGTAGTACGACCATGAAAATTGTTTTCGCAGAAGACAAGTTTAGCTTTGTTATGTGGAATTCCCTTCTTCTCATAACCCCATTTTCTGGCTAATTTTATTGCAGTTTCTACTGCTTCTGCGCCTGTGTTCATTGGTAAAACTTTGTCATAACCAAAAAAATCTGTTACAAATTTTTCATATTCTCCCAATTTATTATTATAAAATGCACGGGAGGTTAAAGTGAGAGTATCTGCCTGTTTTTTAAGAGCATCGATTATATAAGGATGACAGTGACCCTGATTAAGAGCAGAATATGCGGAAAGAAAATCGAAATACATTTTTCCTTCCGGATCCCAAACATAAGGACCTTTTGCTCTTGCAATAACTACGGGCAAGGGATGATAATTGTGGGCTCCGTATTTATCTTCCAGCTCCATTGCTTCTTTTGTACCTATACTTCCATAAAGAATTTTATTTGCCATGGGTTCACCTCTATAAAATTTTTGACCTTTGTAAAAAAGAGAGTTGCTTTTTGTCAAGTCCAGCAACTTTACTATAAAAATAACATTTTTTTTAAGCCTCCATCAGGGAATTATCCAAGGCTGCATACCAAAAGCGTTCTAATTAGAATAAAATTATTGACTAATATTTTACAACCCAAATTAAGTAATTACAATAAATAAAAAGGCTGATAATATGGCAAATAATATATTAATTACCGGAAAACCAAACGTAGGAAAGACAACCCTGGTTGATAAAATCAAAAATAATTTGCAATGTAAAATAGGCGGTTTCATTACTTTTGAAAAACGCAGAAGCGGAAAAAGAATAGGCTTTTATATTGAGGATTTTGCTGGTAACAGAATGACCATGGCAGATGTAAATATCCAATCTCCTTATCGCGTATCAAAATATAAAGTTGACGTGGAAGCCTTTGAAAAAATTGGAATACCTGCTATGCAAAAAGCCCAACAAGAGTCAGACCTGATTATTGTGGATGAAATTGGAAAGATGGAGACTTATAGCGATAAATTTTGTAAAGTATTGGAGAATATATTTGATAACGATAAGCCCTTATTGGCAACGATAAAAAAACGAGACTACCCTTTTACTACTAAATTAAAGAAACGAAAAGATGTTATCTTATTCACATTAACTTATAAAAATAGAGACAAACTCCTACAACCTATTTTGGAAAAAATAAGAGAGATCATTTAAAAAAAATGTAACGTTTTGCAGTAATTTGCGTAGTACTATTGCAGATGGAAACAAAAGAAATAAACCTGGAAAAAAAGGCAATTAAAAAAGCTAAACGGGATAGAGATGCATTCGACTTTCTCTATCGTAAATACTTCTCCAGAATCAACAACTTTGTTTTCCATCGAGTCAAAGATAAAGATGTGAAAGATGAAATCGTTTCAAATACCTTTTTTAAAGCTATGAATAAGATCGACACCTTTGAACTGGAGCAATATCAAGAAAACACATTTTCCGCCTGGCTGTTTCGAATAGCAATAAGTGAAATCGGAAATTTTTTCCGTACTGAAAAGAAGCACAGAAAAGTTAAAAAAGCAATACATCACAATCAACATGATGGTAAAGAAATAAATAGACAAATTGATTTTGAAACAGTCTGTAAAAAATTGCGTAATCTTTCTGAATATGAACAGAACCTGATTACATTACGCTTTTTTGAAAAATTAAAACACAAAGAAATCGCAAATATTCTGCAACAAAAAACAAATACCATAAGAGTACAAATACATCGTACTTTAAAAAAATTACATAAATTTTTAGAGGATAATAATTATGACAAAAAAATTTGAACAACAAATGGAAAATCTGGACGTACCTGTTCTGGAAAATGACCCATTGAAAAATCAACTAAAAAGAAATCTTGAAAATGAATTTTTCCCCAGAAAAGATATTTATCGACAAAAATTTAGAATTGCTGTGAGCTTTTGTGTGCTTTTCTTAATAGTTGCAATTACATTTTGGATTGAACCACGCCTACCAACCAAACTCCATCAAATTGCTTTTGGGAAAAAAATTGTGGAAAAACATAAGAAAATTGAACACGCACCTCTAGATAAACCAATGCTTTACACCTCAATCGACAATCCGAAATTTTCAGAAAAAATAATACCTGAACACTATCAAGAGGATGTAGCCTATCTTATAAGACATTATAGTTCGCAAAACGACAATGCTGTAGTTGTCGTTTCCAAATTCGGCAATGAACCAAAAAAATCAAACGACAATATAATTTACTAAAACGGAGGAAACATGAAAACAAAAAAATTAAAAGGAAACATCAAAATCATACTGCTTACAATTCTATTAATTTCAATTTCCATTACACTTGTTGCAGCGGAGCGCGCTTACATGGGAGTTTATACAAGTGATTGGAACACAAAATCAAACCCCTATGCCGAAGATTATGATTATGGAATTATTATTACTAAAGTAGTAAAAGACGGACCGGCTCAAAAAGCTGGAGTAGAAAACAAGGATTTGTTGCTTGAGTTAGATAATGAGAAAGTATATACAAATGATCAGCTGACAAAAATGTTGCAAAATTACGAACCGGGGAATAAAGTTAAAATTACTGTGGTCAAAGTTGATGGTGATAAGCAAAACTTAAAAATTAAATTAGGTTCAAGAGAAGACGTCAATAAAACTCCCAAAAGAGCTTTTTTGGGAATAAATGTGAATGAGCTTGATGCGGATGATTATGAGGAACTGGAAATAGATAAGCAATATGGACTGGAAGTTGAAAGAGTTCTAAGCGATTCGCCTGCGCAAGAAGCAGGAATAGAAGAAGAGGATGTAATTATGAAATTGGACGGAGAAAATGTTTATACAGAAAGCCAGTTTTCTCAAATGATAAAAAACTATAAGCCTAAAGACAATGTTACTTTAACTGTTTGGAGAGAAGGCAATTCACAAGAGATAGATGTGGTTCTGGGAGAAGCTGCATACAGACCAAACAGATTTTTGGATGACATTGAAATACCGGAATCTGTCTTTATGTATAAGTATAAAAAAGAACATGATAAAGG
>JAGXLO010000049.1:0-4886 GCA_018334695.1 Candidatus Cloacimonadota bacterium | reverse complement strand
ATTTCTACTTCTCCTGAACCTGTGTCAAAGATTGTATGAAGAGCAATACAGTTTTCCAGATAAATATCTCCACTGCCTGTGTCTCCTTCAATATAATCTGAATTAGAAATATTGAGTAAGCTAATATCACCACTACCGGCATCAGTAATCAAGCGCTTTATCTGGCTGTTCTTTACAGAAATATCTCCCGAACCCATATCGAGATTTGCCGCGGGTGAAAAAAAATCGCTTAAACTAATATCGCCGCTACCACCGTCCAATACCAGGCTAATATTTTTTGGCACATAGCCCTCAATTCTTTCCAGATATACTCCTTTTTTGGATTTGGAAGTAGTCATAAGTTTACCATCCTCAATAAAAATTTTGGCATCTCCATTTTCATATTCTCTATACTCGATATCTAATTTACAAAAAGTTTCTGACCATCCTGTAAGTGCTACACTGCCGGAGCCAAAATTGATTTCTAGTGACTCATAAAGATATTCAGTTTCCAGAACCATTTTGGATTCTACTTTTAGCTTACTTCTATCCACATCACGGACTTCAATTTCACAAGCCGTAAATAGAATTAAAGCTAAGACGAATAAAGCAATTGATTTTCTCATTAACATAATCCTCTCCTTTTAAATTAATTAATGTTATTAAAGGTCAAAAATTATCTGGAAAGTCAAGAAAATAATAAAAATTTATCCTCTTTTTATAAATTTTTTACCCTCAACAAAAAATTTGTTTCTTTTCTGAGATAATTTCACTTTTCAATAATCATTTAATTGTATACCTTAATAATTTTTCTAATAAACAAGGCTCAAATAATTGGAATTAATTTTTGAAGAAGTAATTGATTTTATTAAAAATGAATTTTTGCTAATATCTTTATATCTTACCCAGGGAAAGCAAAATAGGAAATTTGTCGTATTCTTGACATCTATTACAGCTTAGCTATTTGTATATAGTTCATGAATCCCATAACCATAATACTTTGTGAGAATATTTCTATTTTTTGGCAAAATTACAATAATACATCTAAGATGTTAATCAATTATGGAGGACAGTATGAACAATAACAAAGGTGTAATATTTACCAGAAGAGCTTCTGGCTTGGTAAGAGAACTTTCCTGGCTGGATGTATTTATATTTGTGGTAGCTGGTCCGGCTGCTTCCGGGGTGATGTTTTATTCTGTATCTACCGCTGCTGATTTCCCTGGTGCCAGCATATCTCTGGCTTTCTTGCTGGGTTTAGCAATTTTTATTCCTATAATGCTTCTGGTTTCAATCACTTCTGCTACTATGCCGCGCTCTGGAGGTTTGTATATAGCAGTTAGCAGAGTACTGGGACCAACCGTAGGCTATATGAGTGCCTGGCTACTCTTTATCGGATATGGAATTTCCAGCGGTGTTCTGGGTTATCTTGTTGTAGGCTTAATTGGCTCAGGATTTTCTACAGCTGCCTTAAGCAGTGGCATCGGGTGGCTGGCAAATATTGGTGAAGCTATGCAGACTCCTCTTGGTCAGACCATCGGAGGTGTAATCTGGACTGTTCTTTTCTGGTACATAGCCTATACAGGCATCAGAAAAGTAAAAAATATTATGCGTGTTGCTTTTTTCATACCACTTGTCGGTACGGTAATTGCAGTATTCTGGTTTTTCTTTTCCGGCGGAATTGAGAGTGTTGCTGCTGCCTTTAATCAGACATGGGGTTCCGGTGCATTTCAGGCAATCAAGCAAAAAGCAGTGGAACTGGGCTGGCAGACAAAAGATTTTTCTTTGGGCTCTACTGTTAATGCCCTGCTCGTAGTTGTTTGGGCTTATGCTTCTATTACCATAATCAATTATGCAGGAGGAGAAATAAAAACACCCAAAACTACTATGATAAAAGGATTTATGATAGGTGTTACGTTTGTAGGTCTTTTTTATGTAATTATTGTCGCTGCTGCTTATAACGCTTTTGGGGATTTTATAGGAGCATACGACTACCTTTTCGATAATCATCCGGATGTGCTAAAAGGCATCATGGGAGATGTGGTAAAACCCTCTGTGCCCTTCTATTTTATGTCAATCTCAAAAAACGTCTGGTTTGGTCTGATCGTGGCAGTTTCGATTGCGCTCTGGTTTGCCAATTCTATCTTACCCGGTTTTCTGGCAAATTCCAGACTCGCTTTTGCCATGTCTATGGACAAATCATTTCCTAAAGCACTCTCCAAAGTAAACAGACGCACCGGCTCTCCCACTAATGCTGTACATCTTAACGCCCTCTTTGTCTTGATCGGTGTCTTTATCATGTGGCTTTCTGTTGATATTATCCTGTCTGTTCTAACTATTACCACATTCTTTATCTTCTGGCCTTATGGTCTTAGTGCCATGTTACTTCCCTATCATAAACCGGAAATTTATAATCGTTCCCCGGTAAAATGGGAGATTTTTGGCATTCCTGTTATGACGATTTTGGGTGGATTTACATTCGTTGTTGGATGGTTTTTTATCTATCTCTCATTACGAAACTTCTCTCCTGTGATTATGTTAACTTTTACCGGCGTTATTTTAATAGGAATTATAGTTTATGTTATTCAGCAAAATAAGAATAAAAAAGAAGGCGTAGATGTTAGTAAGATTTATTCACAAATTCCACCGGAATAAGGAGAAGTGATGGCTAAATTATTTTTCTCGGTTGATGTGCACGGAGCTTCCAGTGTTTGGAGAAAATGGTTGAGAGTTCCGGAATTATATGATGTAGATGCCATGCTCCTTTGTGGAGACCTTACCGGAAAGTCGCTCGTTCCTATTATCGACCAGGGCAATGGTATTCACGAGGCGTATTATTTTGGAAAGAATTATGAATTGGAAACTGAAACTGAGCTAAACAAAATGGAAAAACGAATAAAGGACGCTGGAGCTTACACTTTACGTTGTGATAAGAAAAAAGTGGAAGAATTGCAGAGAAATCCGCACCAGGTAGAAGATATGATGATGGAGATGATCAAAGAAAGAATGGAAAACTGGCTGGAAATGCTTATAGACAAAATTGATCTTGATAAGATTGATACGATTGTTATGCCGGGTAATGATGATGATTTCCAGATTGATGAGGTAATAAAATCATACAGAGATCAGGGTATAACCTGGTGTCTGGATAGTGTGGTGGAAGTTCTTAATATTCCTATGATAAGTCTTGCCTATGTTAACCCCACCCCCTGGGATACTCCTCGCGAAGATAAAAAAAGAGGTATGAAAAAAAGAATTAAAAAACTGGTAAAAAAACTGGATAACCCTTCAAATTCAATATTCAATTTTCATGCTCCGCCCCACGGCACCATGCTAGATCTTGCTCCGGAGCTGGATGCTAATAAAAAGCCGGTTACTGTTGCCGGACAGGTAAATTATGTTCATGTGGGCTCCGAGGCTGTTACCGAAGCAATTGAAACATACCAGCCTTTAATCGGATTGCATGGTCACATTCATGAATCTTATGGCGATGATGAAATTGGAGAAACTCCTGTAGTGAACCCGGGTTCTGAATATGGAGAAGGTATTTTACGCGGTTATATAGTAGAAGTGGAAAACGGTAAACTTATAAATCACTGGAAGGTAGAAGGCTAAAGATGAAAACAGAAGGGATTCCTTTTATTCCTGAAGATACTGAGTTGACTTCGGATGTTCTAAAAGCTCAAGAAGAATCATTCAAAAAGCTTCTGGATAAAATTATGAAAAAAGCCGATGAATACAATGTAACTATTAGAGTCATCGGCTCCCTGGCTTTCCGCATTCAATGCCCGGATTATAAATATATCGAGTATGAAAATAAACGTTATTTAACAGATATTGATTTTATTGCCTACTCCAAAGAAATTGTAGAAGTTGATGATATGTTTAGAGATATGGGCTGGGAAGAAAACATGAATGTGCTAAGGCTTTTTGGAGATAAAAGACGTATATTTTATCATCCCAATAAAAATATTCACTCCGACGTTTTTATAGACAAACTGAGATTCTGCCACGATATTAATTTCAAAAACAGATTGGAAATAGCGTATCCCACAATTAGTCTGGTAGATCTGCTTCTGGAAAAATTACAAATAGTAAAAATTAACAAAAAAGATTTAGTTGATATTATGGTACTTTTGAGTCAGTATCAGGTTTCTGATGATGGAAGCTCAAAAGATGTAATCAACGGTAAATATGTAGCAAAATTATGCAGCAAAGATTGGGGCTGGTGGAAAACCGCTACGACTAATATCGAAAAGGCAAAATCTTTTACAAAAGACTATCTGGACAGTAAAGATAAGAAAAAGGTGAGTTATAGATTGGACACTCTGTCACATTTGATTGGAAAAAAGAAAAAAACACTACTGTGGAAACTGCGCTCTCTTTTTGGAGAAAAAATATCCTGGTACAGAGAAGTAGAAGAGGTAGAGCGAGATTAAAACTCTGCTTGACAATTTATGACAAATATTAAATTGTAAATTTTATAAATTATTATTAGAAAAATAAGGAAAAGTAGATTTTTTAATGAAAAACATTTCATACATTGAATTGAATCAAAAAGCTTTAGAAAAAAACATTAATTATCTCAGAAAAAGAATAGGGAAAAGGGAAGAAAAGAAAAGGTAAAATAATAAAGATAAAAGGTAAAAAAAGTGACGCGTTACGCGTGAGGAGTGACGAGTGTAAAAAAGGTGAATAGTGAAAGGGGAATTGGGAAAAGGGAAAAGAATTAAAAGACAAAAGATAAAAGGTAAAAAAAAGTGACGCGTTACGCGTGAGGAGTGACGAGTGATAAGAGGATTTAGGGATTGGGATTTCGGGACTATGTGATTGTGTTTAAATATAATAATAGCAACTAACGATATCGAACAAAAACGAACAAAATAAAAATATTCATTGAATAAAAT
>JAGXLO010000048.1 GCA_018334695.1 Candidatus Cloacimonadota bacterium | reverse complement strand
ACCTCTAAACCCAATACCCATTGCCTTATTTTTATTAACTATGTTCTAAAATTGTGTTTCACTGAAAATTATTACAGCTAAATTTGACAAATTCTTATTGAGTATTGATTTATATCCAAAATTAAAATTTGTAGAAGGAGATTAGATGAGTAAAAAAACTCCATTTTACCAAATCCACAAGAACCTGGGAGCAAAGATCACAGATTTTGCCGGTTTTAAAATGCCGATTCATTATAAAAAGGGCATTGTGCATGAACACAAAAAAGTAAGAAATGAAATAGGTATGTTTGATCTCTCTCATATGGGAGAATTTATAGTAAGTGGTGTTAATGCTCTGGAATTTGTACAAAAAACTAATGTAAATGATGTTTCCAAAATTGAGGTAGGTCAGTGCCAGTATTCCCAGATGTGCTACCCGGATGGTGGTATTGTGGATGACCTTCTTATCTATAAAGACGAAGATAATTACATGCTGGTAGTAAATGCTTCCAATATTGAGAAAGACTTCCAGTGGCTGCAAAAAAATCTTTTAGAAGAGGTAGAGCTAAAAGACATTAGTGATGAAACTGCTCTAATTGCAGTGCAAGGTCCCAAAGCAGAACCTGTTGTGCAAAAATTAGTAGAAGATAATCTTTCTCAACTGAGATATTACCACTTTATCCATACTGAGATCTCCGGTGTTGATGTTATTGTTTCACGTACTGGATATACCGGTGAAGACGGTTTCGAAATATATTTTAACGACTTTGATAAATCCAAGAAATTATGGAATCTGGTAGCAGAAGCCGGAGCTGAATTTGATATAGAACCTGTGGGATTAGGTGCCAGAGACACATTGCGTCTGGAGATGAAATATCCTCTTTACGGCAATGATATTGATAAAAATACAAATCCCCTGGAAGCCGGTTTGCGCTGGTTTGTAAAACTAGACAAAGGAAACTTCATTGGGAGAGAGGCTCTTAAGAAAGTCAAAAAAGAAAAAATTCAAAGAAAATTAATACCTTTTGTCATGCAGGAACGCGGAATTCCCAGACCCCATTATAAGATTTTTGCAGAGGGAAAAGAAATTGGTGAAGTTAGAAGTGGAACTATGTCACCCAGTTTAAAGAAAGGCATTGGCACAGGTTATGTTCACAGGGATTATATGAAAAGCGGCACTGAGATAAAAATCGATGTCCGCGGAAAAAAATTAAAAGCAAAGGTCATTAAACCACCGTTTTACAAAGATGGTTCTTTAAAAAGATAAATAAAATTAGGAGTGATTATGGTAAAAGACGATTTATACTATACAGAAAACCATGAATGGGTACAATTTAACGATGATTCAGCTCTGGTAGGCATAACGGATTATGCCCAAAATGAGTTAGGTGATGTAGTATTTGTAGAACTACCCGAAAAAGAACTGAAGCTGGAACAGGACGATGTGCTAGCCACTATAGAAGCTGTTAAGGCAGTAGAAGAGATTTATTCACCCGTTAGCGGAGTTGTTTTGGAAAGCAACTTAGATCTGGAAGATAATCCGGAACTTATAAACTCCAGTCCTTATGAAGAAGGATGGATTGCCAAAATCGAACTGGACAATAAAGAAAAAGACATGAAAAACCTTATTTCTGCAGATGAATATAGAGAACTTATTGGTGGATAAAGTTATAATAAACAATCAATTGCCATCAGTATAAAGCTGGTGGCTTTTTTTATTTTATTTGCTCATTTAACATTTTTTTGGGAATATTCCTTAAAAAACTTGATTATTAATCACACAATTTATTTTTGTGTAAAAAATTTTAATCTATAATAAGGAGTTAATATATGTTAAATCAAATGAGATCATTCTCACGTCCGATAACTATAGCTATTGCCATAATTTTCGTAGGCGGTATGGCAACCATGGGAATAACTCAGATATTCTCGGAAAAACATTACGTAGGAGAAATCGACGGTGAGAAGATAAAATATAAAAATTTTTATGAGATGGTACAACAGACCTATTCCAATTATCGAGAG
Organism: Candidatus Cloacimonadota bacterium; assembly: GCA_018334695.1. Taxonomy (GTDB): domain Bacteria; phylum Cloacimonadota; class Cloacimonadia; order JGIOTU-2; family JGIOTU-2; genus TCS60. The sequence goes on along the minus strand of JAGXLO010000048.1, from coordinate 13,124 downwards.
AATAATCCTGATAAAGAAATTACGGAAGAACTGCTTAAGAATTTTAATGACCAAACCTGGCAACAGTTAATTCAGCAAAAAATTCTTAATGACGCTCTGGATAAATACGATATTGAAGTCACCGATAAAGAGATAGCAGAAAAAATTATCAAGGAACCCCCTGAAATGCTTATGAATCAAGAAGCTCTCATGACAGACGGAAAATTTGACTACCAAAAATATCTAAGAGCACTAAAAAATCCGGAAATTAACTGGTCCTGGCTGGAAAGATATTATTACAAGAGAATTCAATATGAAAAGTTGAGAAATATCATTAATGCTGATGTTATTGTTACCAGAGAAGAAGTGAAAAATGATTATATTCAATCCCATGAAAAGGCAAAGGCTGACGTTATTTCATTTACTACAGACCTTGTAGATTCAGTAGGTGTTACCGAGCAGGAGATCCAAAATTACTATAATGAATTCAAAGATAATTACTGGCTTCCGGCTCAAAGAAAATTAAAATTTGTTAAAATACCATTGGAACCGTCTGCTGAAGATGAAAAATACGCTGAAAACCAAATTAATGATATTTTCGAAGAATTGCAGGAAGGTGCTGATTTTGCTGAACTTGCCAGAGAACATTCAGAAGGACCCTCTAAAGAAAAAGGTGGAGATCTGGGGTGGTTTTCAAAGGGTAGAATGGTAAAAGAATTCGAAGAAGTTGCATTTTCACTTGAACCTGGAGATATTAGTGAACCAGTTAGAACTCAGTTTGGCTGGCATATTATTCAGGTAGTCGATAAAAGAGTAAAAGATGGTAAAGAAGAAGCAAACGCCAGACATATTTTAATTAAAGTTGAACCAGGTGCTTCTGCAAAAAGAAATCAGGAAAAAATTGCTTTTGATTTTTATGAAAGATGTAAAAATGATAGTTTTGAGGTAGTAGCAGAAGAATTTGGATATAAAGTAAGTGAAACCAAAGCCTTTGATAAAGAACAAACTTACATACCCGGCTTGGGTAAACTTCCCCATCTGGTAGATTTTGCTTTTAAAAATACAATTGGTGCTGTAGCACAGCCCTATCAGATTCGTTCCAAAGAATACGTTGTCGCCAGTGTATCACACAAATCGAAAGCTCATTATAAACCCCTGGCAGAAGTTGAAGAGGATATTATTTCCGAGATAGAAAATATGAAAAAGATGAACCTGCTCGAAGAAAAAGCTGAACAAATGGCTAAGCAGATCACTCCAGAAAACTTTGACCAATTTGCCAATGAGAACAATCTTAAAGTTACTACTACCGAAATGATTAAAGTGAATAGTTATATTCGGGGTGTGGGCAGAATTGAAAAATTAAATAAAGCCATAATCGAATTGGGAAATAGTAATAAAGCAATTACCGATCTTATAAAAGGGGATAAAGGATATTACATAGCAAAATTGCTAAAATATCAACCCGCAGAAATGGAAAAATTTAAAAAAGAATATACCTCTATAAGAGAAGATTACATAAATCAGGAAAAACGCTCTAATTATAATGACTGGTATGAAAATCAAAAAGAAGAAGCCAATATCAAAGATTGGCGGGCAAATTACTTTCAATTATAAATAAAAAAATATTGTTATAGGCAATATAAAAAAGGACAAGAATTCTTGTCCTTTTTTTTTTAATAAATTCAATAAAATTTTTATTCTTTCTTAATTTTATACTCATCCGGAATAGGAAATTCAGCTTCATTAGGATCCATTACTGTTATCTCACCGGATTCATAATCACCTTCAGCAATATATTTATCACCATGCCCATCAAAAGGAGATTCATAAGAATGTTTTAAATATCCGGTTCTTACAAGTTCTATCAAATCTCCACGGAAAGATTGTTCTCTATCTCTCATGTAGCGCTTAATCGCTGTGTGAATCTTTTGCATGTGTTCATATCTTTGTTCTAATTTCTCCCTCTTTTTTACATCGGTAATCTGTGGTAAAACCAGTATAAAAACCAGAGCTATAAAAGCAAGAATACTGATTAATTTATACAAGGTGAATTTTTTATGCTTTGCCATTTTATTCTCCTAAAAATTTTTTGTAAAATTCATATTATTTGCCTTTAGAAGTCAATATTTTTATTCTTAAACCCTTAAATTTAATAATAAAAACAAAAATTTTACTAAATTTAACTGTAAATCAAATTGTTTTATTTTCCATCATCAATTTGTAAAAAATAAAAAAACCCACTCTAAGAGTGGGCAAATTTCAATAGTTAGTTTTTATTTATTAGTTGATTACTGTTGCTGCTTGGGCTGCTGTTTCTGTCCTTGCTGCTTCATTGCTTGTTCTTGTAAACGTTTTTGTAAGGTTGAATCCTGTCTGGCAGCTCTAGAAATGGCTGTATATCTTTCTACAGTCATACCTTCTTCTTCAACCATACTTTTTGCATCTTCTTGAGCTTCTTGTTGAATCTTTTGCAATTCCTGAGAGAGTTGGTTGAATTGATCAAGTTCTTTGTCTGTGAATTCGGGAGGTTGGGTAGTATCAGCAGGATTCCTTTTAGCATTAGCTATTTGTTGATATTTTTGCATACCAAGATCAGATTCTTCAATCTTTTTTATCGATTTCGTACGAGTTTCACCCTGACTACTTCTAATCTTATTCGCAATATCAATAAAAGTTTCTATCTCTTTATCGCTTACTTCTATATCACCCTGTTGATTCTGCATCATCTCTTGGGTAGGTTCTTGAGTTTTTTCTTGAGCACTTTTTGTTCCTTTTTCTTTTTTAGCCTGGCAATTTGACAATAATGCTATAGCTAAAAAACAAAAGAACAATACTTTGGAAGTTTTCTTAATCATTTTACTCCTTATTTATTGTTTGTAATTAGAATCGTAAATAATTTCTTTAACCATTTACTTTTGATGTTATTGCTTTCCACTCCATATGATGTCAATCTTTCCCCATAAACTTTTACAAATTTGCCGATATAAAGTAAGTTGGGCTTCCAGTTGCCTATTTATTGCCAAAGAGTTTGTCCATAAAAACTCAGAATTTTGTGGTTTTCTATCATTGAAATTGATAAGTATTATCTAATTTGCTTATTAAATTTCTTAACCCATTTAACTGAAATAAAAAAAGGCTAAGTTTATTCATTAAATTTGACAAAGATTAACGTTGCTTAGTTTGTAGTAAAAAATTAATTGAATTTAAGAATTTTATGCATAATAAATTTAATTTCTCACAGGCTGAGATAATTCTGGGTGGAATTGTTCAGGGCGTAGGCTTTCGTCCCTTTGTCAAAAGGACAGCTATTCAGTTTAATATCAATGGATTTGTGGAAAACCGGGAATTCGGAGTTAGGATTGTTGCTGTTCAACAAAGAAAAATAATAAACAATTTTTACCGAGCTTTGTTAAAAAATAAACCCGATGTATCTGCTATAATCGAGCATTCAATCAAATTTCAAAATGAAGTTGACTTTGAAAAAAATAAATTTTTCATAGCACGGAGCCAAAAAAAGGGCGAAATTTCTGCTCTCCTGCCACCAGATATCGCTACATGTGATGAATGTCTAAAAGAATTACAAAACCCTGACGATCGGCATTATCACTATCCCTTTATCAACTGTACAAATTGTGGTCCTCGCTTTTCTATAATAAAAAAACTACCTTATGACCGGAAAAATACTACCATGAAGAAATTTGAGATGTGTGAAGAATGCTATGATGAATACACTACAGTTGCCGACAGACGTTTCCATGCCCAACCCAATGCCTGCCCGGTTTGTGGTCCGGAAGTGGAATTCGTTAAAATTGAAAAAGGGATTCCAAAATCAAAATTCAAAAGGGAAAAAGCGATTGAAGAAACCATAGCTCTACTCCAATCAGGAAAAATTGTAGCTATAAAGGGACTGGGTGGCTTTCATATAGCCTGTGATGCAAATAACACAAGCACGGTAAATAAATTACGCAGATTGAAGAATAGACCCAAAAAACCATTTGCTCTGATGGCAGATAGTCTCGAAACAATAAGCAAATACTGTCACATCTCAGAAAAAGAGAAGCAAATGCTAACCAAACAGCAAAAACCAATTGTTCTGTTAAAAGTTAAAAAAGAAATCGAGGCAATTGCTCCTGAGATAAACAGACTTGGATTTATGCTTCCCTATACTCCATTGCACTTTTTATTATTAAAAGAGCTGGAATTACTTGTTATGACCAGCGGAAATATTTCGGGTGCAGCTCTGGAAAAGGATAACGAACAAGCCTTTGCCAATTTGCAAAAATTCACGGACAATTTTCTGGTTTATAATCGCATAATTCACAATCGAGTGGACGATTCTATCATAAAATTTTCCAAATTCAGCAAAATTCTGATAAGAAAAGCCAGAGGTTTTACCCCGCTTCCCATCAGACTGCCAGAACACAAAAACGGCAAACACTACTTTGCCGCAGGTGCCGATATGAAGGGGACCTTTGGACTGGCAAAGAATAATATCTTCCTGGGTAGTCAATACTTTGGTGACCTGCAATATTCATCTAATCTAAAATTTTACAGAAACACCCTTGATTATTTTCTCCATGTTTTTGATTTTCAACCGGATGTGGTTATAGCCGATTCACACCTTAACTATTATTCCACGCAGTTGGCGGTTGAATATGCTCAAAAAAACAATCTACCTATTCATTTTATGCAACATCATAATGCCCATCTTTTTAGTGTTATGGCAGAGCACAACCTCGAAAAAGCTATAGGAGTTTCCTTTGACGGTACTGGTCTGGGTGATGACCAACAAATCTGGGGTGGAGAATTTTTCACAGTTCGAAACGGCAAAACTCTACGCAGAGCTCATCTTAAATATCAACCCTTAATTTCTGGAGATGTTACTGCCAAAGAGCCCTGGAGAATGGCTCTGGTCTATCTTTTTGATAGCGTTCCGGACAAAATTGATGATATTATTCCTGCTGACAAATTTAAAAAAAGAGATGTTATACTCAGTTTACTAAAAAACAATATCGATCAAATAAAAACCTCCAGTATGGGAAGATTATTTGATGCTATAACAAGTATTATTTCTGTCTGCCATTACAACACTTATCAGGCAGAAGCTCCCATAAAGCTGGAATCACTGGCAACAAATCTTTCTGCCACTCCCTATGCCTGGCAACTGGACAAAAGTGCAAGCCCCTGGCTAATTGATCTCCGCGAAACTATCACTCAAATTGTTAATGATATTGAAAATCATATTAGCAAAAATGAGATCGCTTCCAAGTTTCACAAAACTCTTGCAGAAATTGTTTTTGTCCTTAGTAAAATTCTTTTTGGGGATACAGGAATTAGAAAAGTTGTCTGCTCCGGTGGAGTTTTCCAAAATGGGGTGTTAGTCGATATGATATTTGATAAATTCACTGATTCTGCGCTGGATGTATACTTTAATGAAAAAGTTCCGTCCAACGATGCAGGTATGGCACTCGGTCAGATTTACGGATATTTTTATCTTAATAAATTTAAGCATAAATAGGAGATATGATGATTTTTTTAGGAGATTTTTTACAAAAAGATTACATTTTACCACACTCTGACTTACAAAAAAAAGATAATATTTTAGAGAAAATTGCTGAACTGGCAAAAAACTCACCGGTATTAAAAAATATTAAGCAAAGTGAGATCTATCAGGCTCTCAAAAAAAGAGAAGAAACCGGTTCCACTGCCTTTTCACACGATATTGCCATTCCTCACTGTACCCTGGAAAATATTGATAAAATCGTGATGGGTGTTATAACAATTCCCGCAGGAGTAGAATTTGATTCTCTTGATGGAGAAAAAACCAGACTTATCGTTTTTATGATTTCACCCGCTTCTCAAAGAAACACTCACATAAGATTACTTTCGGAAACGTCCAGGCTCTTACGTTTACCAAACTTTATCAATCAAGTAGTTGAAATGGAGAAACCTGAAACAATTTACCAGTTCTTCATGGATAAAACTCGCTATGATAAATCTGAAGAGATTGAAGAGGAAGAAGAAAAATTCATCTTTCATGTAATCGTACAGGATGAAGATAAGTTTGAAGAGCTACTGGAAATTTTTACCTCTGTTCAGGATTGCTATATTTCTGTTATGGAAGTGGAAGAGGCATCCTACTACATGCGCAAAATGCCTTTGTTTGCAAGTTTTTGGACTTCCGACGGCAAAGGCTTTAGCAAATTGATAATGGCGATTGTTGAGAAGAAATGGACCAATGATACCATAAGAAAGTTAAACCTTCTCATAGAAGATGCAGGCAAAAATCCAGGTATTATGCTTATGGTACAAAAACTCTTTTATTTTAGCGGCTCTTTGAATATATAAAAAAATGGATATTTTTGCTTCAATAGAACAGAATATTTCATTTCCACCCTTGCTGATAATAGGTCTTCTCACCATTCTCTCATTTTACTTTGGCAAAGCAGTGAAAAAACTAAGACTCCCCTTGATAATTGGCTATATGGTGGTTGGTGTTTTTCTGGGTCCCTCATTTTTGGATATTATTAATGAAACTTTTCAGCAAAACATCTCATTTATCACGGAAATTGCTCTGGGATTTGTTGCTTTTAGTATCGGATTGGAATTAAAGTTCTCTTCCCTTAAGAAAATAGGACCCGGAATTATCCTAATCATATTATTTGAATCCTTTGGAGCATTCATACTGGTGTTTCTGGGATTATATCTGTTAACTGGAAATCTACCGCTCTCTCTCGTTTTTGCCGCTATTGCTCCTGCCAGTGCACCTGCCGGAACAGTAGCTGTAATTCAGGAATATAAAGCAAAAGGCAAACTTACCCAAGCTCTGTATGCAGTTGTTGGTTTTGATGACGGATTGGGAATAGTAATATTCGGCTTTACTGCTGCGATTGCCAGAATAATTCTAGTCCAGCAAACAGGGTCTGACGCCGGAAATACTTTTTTCACTTTGCTTACTCCTCTAAAAGAAATTTCACTAAGTATCATACTGGGAGTAGTACTGGGATTCATATTCTCTCTATTGGCAAGAAAAGTAAAAAATGCTAATGAGCTTCTTATCCTTATTTTTGCTTTTGTGCTGGTAGATGCCGGGATTTCTACATCAGCTCATCTTTCTCCCATTCTTTCTAATATGGTGATCGGAATGTTCGTAGTAAACACTCAATCCAGAAACGTAATAAGAAGAATTTACGACAGACTACCGGTCTTTTTACCGCTATTATTCATTCTTTTCTTCACTTTAGCCGGAGCAAATTTACACATAGCAGCACTTCCCTCACTCGGTTTGATAGGAATTGTATATATCATTTTGCGCTCATTAGGTTTAATAGCCGGTTCTCGTTTGGGTGGTATTATGGGGAAAGTAGATAGAAGAATAAGAAAATATATCGGTCTGGGCATTCTTTCTCAGGCAGGAGTAGCAATTGGGCTTGCTCTTATTGTTAAACATGAGTTTAGCGACCTCGGACCAATCATAAGCAGCTCCGGTAAGCAAATAATGACTGCCGGAGAACATATTGGAGTAGTACTAATCACCACCATTACCGCTACCTGCATCTTTTTTGAACTAATCGGACCAATTTTGACGAAAATAGCTTTGAAAAAAGCAGGTGAGATTAGCGATGACGAAGATTATTAAAACCTATAAACTAATCTTGACAAATATAACGCTTTTTGAAAAAAGCAAAGAAAAATACAACTAAGGATTAATATGTGTTTAGCAGTACCATATAAAATAATTTCCATAGAAGGCAATAAAGCTAAAGCAAACCTTTTTGGTGCAGAGAAGGAAATTGATGTTCGCATTGTAGATGATATTGATAAAAATGATTACGTGCTTGTCCATGCCGGTTTTGCTATCCAAAAAGTCGATGAAAAGGAAGCAAACGAAACTTTGGATCTATTGCGAGAACTTTCGGACATTCAATAAATAATTGCCGGATGATAAAAATATTTTATGCCATTGTTTTAATTTTATCTCTGGTTTCACTTATAGTTAATAAAAACAAAACTGAACAAGCCTACAAAATTGCTATCCAAAAACTCCTTAACATTCTTCCTTCACTTCTTTTAATGGTTATCCTGGTTTCTGTAGTTCTTTACTTTACCCCTGATAAAACAATCGTAAATTTACTGGGTAAAAACAATCAATTTCTGGGTGTAGTCCTGGGTTTATTCTTTGGTTCCATAACTCTCATGCCGGGATTTATTGCCTTTCCCCTTGCCGGAATATTACTGGAAAAGGGAGTACTCTATATGGTTTTATCTGCTTTTACCAGCTCTCTCATGCTGGTGGGAATTCTAACTTATCCTATCGAAAAGGATTACTTTGGAGCTAAAGTAACTATCATGCGAAACAGTATCTCACTTGTAATTACAGCTATTATCGCTTTAGCTACCGGCTTAGCTTTTGGAGAGTTGTTTTGAAAACAAAACGCCTTATTATTTCAATGATTTTTGTGGTTCTTTTTTCAATTTTTGTTTATATTTCCCATCAAATAAATTTTGTTCCCGGGCAGGAAATTTCGAAAAATGCTCTCGATTTTCTTTCCAATATTATCAAAGTCTTCCCGGGAGTTTTTATACTTATCGGCTTATTTGAAGTCTGGATTAAAGCCAGCACAATTGAAAAGCACTTTGGAAAAGAAAGCGGTATAAAAGGATATATCATGGCAATAATTCTTGCCAGCACCACAATTGGCGGACTTTTTGTTTCTTTTCCCGTGGCTTATTCTTTGTATCATAAAGGTGCCAAACTTTCGGCAATCTTCACCTATATTAGCGCCTCTGCTGTTTGTAGAGTTCCCATGACAATATTCGAAATATCTTTTATTGGGGTTAAATTCACCCTTGTAAGATTTTTTGTATCCCTACCCCTCATAGTCATCTCCTCCAAATTATTAGGTGATCACCTGGAAAAACATAATTATACATTGGCTCCGGGGAAATAATCATGCTGGAAAAATTTAAGAATAATCCAAAACTACAAAATTTGTTACGGAATATTGATAAAAACTTGCAGGACATTCTTGCACAAAAAGATAAGATCAATATCATGGAAATATGTGGTACGCACACGGTTTCTCTGCTTAAGCATGGCTTTAGAAATTATTTTGCAGATAGGATAAACTTTCTTAGCGGACCCGGCTGTCCTGTATGCGTAACTTCTCAACATGATATTGACAAAGTGATTGACCTGGCAAAACAGGGAGTGCATCTGGCAATTTTTGGCGACATGATGAATGTTCCTGGTACAAGATCCAGCCTGGAAAAAGAGATAGCAAAAGGCGCAACGGTGGATATTGTCTATAACCCTTTGCAATGCCTGGAGTTAGCAAAAAACAGTAATGAAGAAATCATTTTTATTGCTGTTGGATTTGAAACTACGATTCCGGTTATAGCAAGCCTTGTTCAGGATGCCCAAAGAATGGAATTGAAAAACCTGTCCATACTTAATCTGGTAAAGACTTTACCCAACATTCTTGATTATTTGTTGAATAATTTGGAGCTGAATCTGGATGGATTTATCTGTCCCGGTCATGTAAGTGTTATTATTGGCGAAGAACCCTATAAAATTGTTACAGATGACCATAATATACCTGTAGTTATTGCAGGATTTGAACCGGTGGATTTAGCTCTTGGCATTGAATCACTTTTGGACCAGATAAAAACGGGTAAACCCCGGGTTGCAAATCGCTACAAAAGAATGGTAAAACCAGAGGGGAATATTAAAGCACAAAAACTTATTCAGTCAGTTTTTAAGCCGGCAGATGTAGAGTGGCGCGGTTTTGGATTTGTGCCAAAAACCGGTTTAAAGCTGCGAGAAAAATATAGACAATTTGATGCAAATAAAAAATTTGATATCAAGCCCGAAGAATCCAAAAATATAACAGGCTGTATCTGTGATAAAATTATAACGGGCAGAAAAAAGCCCCTGGATTGTCCACTTTTTGGTACAGACTGCAGACCGGACAATCCCATCGGGCCCTGCATGGTTTCTATGGAAGGTGCCTGCTCTGCCTATTACAAATACGGAAAAGAAGAATAATTTTGACAATGCAAAACAAAAAAGATAGAGAAATTTTACTCTCGCACGGCAGTGGTGGGAAAGCCAGTAAAGATCTTTTGTCTATGGTCTATAATATTCTGGGAGATGTAGTTATAAACAGAGGTGAAGACAGCGGCTTAATTTCTACAACCGAAAAAAGTGCTATGACTACAGATAGCTATGTAATTGATCCCATATTCTTCCCGGGTGGAGATATCGGCAAGCTTTCGATTTACGGCACTGTTAACGATCTGGCAATGGTGGGTGCAAAACCCAAATTCATTACTGTCTCGCTTTTGCTGGAGGAAGGTTTTTCGTTTTCATCGCTAGAAAAAATATTGCATTCAATCAAGGAAGCAGCTAAAGAGACCGGCGTTAAAATAGCAGCCGGTGATACAAAAGTAGTAAGCAAGGGCAAACTGGATAAAATTTTTGTAAACACTGCCGGAGTAGGGAAAATTATTCACGCTCAAGACATCTCTTCACAAAATGCACAAGTGGGAGATGATATAATTGTTAGCGGTGATATTGGTGACCACGGAACAGCAATTATGGCACATAGAAATAAGTTTGAATCCAAGCTAAAATCTGACTGCGCTTCTGTCTATCCTCTGGTAGAAAAACTGATTGAGGCTAATGTTGAAATTCACACCCTACGTGATCCCACCAGAGGTGGACTTGCTTCTATTTTGAATGAGATTGCCTTTTCTTCGAGAGTGGACATAGAACTTGAAGAGACAAAAATTCCTATAAAAAATACTGTTCAGGGTATTTGTGATGCTCTGGGAATTGATCCGCTTTATATGGCTTGCGAGGGTAGAGTGGTAATAGTTTCACCCTCATCAAATACAGAAAAAGTCCTTGAAATACTACATAAAGAAGCGTCAGGAAAAAATGCCGCTCATATTGGAAAAGTCATAAACAAATCCCAAAATCCAAACCTTTTATTAAAAACCTTCATCGGCTCACGTCGTATATTACCACTTTTGACTAGAGAGCAGACTCCCAGAATTTGTTGAGAGGACAAAAATGACCAGAGCAAAAACTTCTAGTTTGCAAAATGTCTATAAACTTTTCCTCTTAGTAATTCTTATTTACCTGTTCTTTCTTAGTATTGTTTTAATGGGAGCTGGTTTCAAAGGCTTTAGGGGAGTTTCAGAAACACTTATTGCAAGTGTTAGTAATCCCATAATGGGACTGCTCATAGGTATTTTAACCACCAGCATTGTCCAAAGCTCATCCACAACCACCTCCATAGTAGTAGGTCTGGTAGCCAGTAATATTTTGGGAGCCAACTCCATACGCATAGCCATACCCATTATTATGGGAGCAAATATCGGAACCACTATCACAAACACAATTGTATCTTTGGGGCATATTTCCAGAACCGATGAATTCAAAAGAGCATTCGGATGTGCGATTGTACACGACATTTTTAACATATTTATAGTTGCTATTTTTCTTCCTCTGGAAATATATTTTAGAATAATCGAAAAATTTTCTATAAAATTGGGCTCACTTATTCTTAATTCAAATATTCAATGTGCCGAATTCAAAAGTCCCATAGCTGCAATCACAAAACCCATTGTTTCAATAATTTATAATTATAAATATCCGAAAGCTGATGCCGGTTTCTTACAAAATTTATTCTCTAACTCTGTAGCTCAAATTATCACTCTTATACTCGCTGTATTTATTTTGTTTATATCATTAAGATACATGGTCAAATTGATCAGACAGCTGGTCATTGGAAAAGTAGAACAATTTTTTTCGGACTATATTTTCAAAAATGGTTTTCTGGCACTTACACTTGGATTTATAATTACTGCCATAGTTCAGAGCAGTTCTATAACCACCTCTATCATGATACCATTAGCCGGGGCAGGAATTGTAAACATATATCAAGTCTTCCCCTATACAGTTGGGGCTAACATTGGTACCACAGCTACTACACTGTTAGCTGCAATCGCAACTTCTAGCCCTGCTGCGCTGATTGTAGCCCTTGCCCATTTTATCTTTAATTTTTTGGGAATGGTAACTTTCTTACCTATCAAACAGCTCCGGGTCTTACCCATAAAAAGTGCTTTAGGAATATCAAAATTGACAATGAAAAACAAATTATATCCAATTTTATTTATAATTCTAATATTTTTTGTAATACCATTGCTTTTCCTACTTCTTAACTAATAAAATTATCTGTGAGGATATTATGTTAAAAGAACTAATTAAATTATTTAAAAAAAGCAACCTCTACCAGGAAGCTCACGAAGATGCTTGTGAAATGCTTAATCGTGCCAATAAGATGTTTGATAATGCCAGTGCTAAGCTTCGGGGCAGAAAGGTACCTCACACTGATGTAGATATCTTTAGTGAAGAGAGAAAAGTTGACAAGACGGAAAGAGCCGTTAGGAAAAAGGTCCTCATTCATCTTTCGGCTTCTGGCACAAAGGACACACCCGGTGCAATAATTTTGATATGCATAGTAATTGATATCGAACGGGTGGGAGATTATACTACTAATATACTGGAACTTACCCAATCAGTAAACAAACCCCTCAAAGTTGGTGAACTGGAAGAAGAGTTAACTAATATTGAGAGGCAGATTGAAAATCTTTTTGATGTGGTTAGTATTGCTTTTGAAAATTATGATAAAGAAGAAGCAAAAAAAGTAATTAACAAAAAAATTACCGGCAAGTGCGAGACATTGCTACACAAACTAATATCAGGCGAAACGAGTTTAGACGAACAAACCGCTGTTATTGCAGCACTCTACATTCGCTATCTGAAACGAGTTTCTGCACATCTGCTTAATATTGCCACCTCGCTGGTTCAACCATTTGAGCGAGCCCATTTTTTACCAAAATCGCTCACCAAAAAATATAAAGAAAATAAGAAAAATGAAAAATAAAAATCGAATTGCAGTTGTTGACGATGAACCGGATATAGTAGAACTTATAAAATATCATCTGGAAAAAGAACATTATAAAGTGGATACTTTTTTGGAGGGAGAATCTTTTCTGGAGTATATTGATTCTACAATTCCCGATTTGGTCGTGCTTGATCTTATGCTTCCAGCTATAGATGGTTTGGAAATTTG
>JAGXLO010000150.1 GCA_018334695.1 Candidatus Cloacimonadota bacterium | reverse complement strand
ATAAACCGCAAATTGTTTTCGAACAGGCTGTTAATCCAACTAATTCAAGTGCAACTGCTAGCCCAGATGATGTGGCTGCAGATGGTACAGAAACATCAACTCTTTCAATTGTAGTCAGAGATTATGAAGATAATCCTATTTCAGGTTTAGTTGAAAATGACTTTGTAATAACTGATTATGGTGATGCTGTAGTTAATAATTTCCAGGCTTTAAACAATGGAGAATACAGTTTTGATATTAGCAACACAACTGCAGAGACTATAATATTAACAATAGAGGTAATGGGAATAGAAATTAGCGATCAGCCGCAAATAACATTCACATTAAGTGACACTATCTTTGCAGAAGACTTTTCAGATCTTTCGAGTAGTTTTCCTACTGGTTGGGGAAGTAATTCTACTGGCTGGTCTGTATATAATTCTAATCAAGCTGGAGGAACAATCCCAGAATTAAGATTTTATTGGTCATCAGGATTTGATGGAGTGAATAGAGTTCACACTGGTTTAATTGATGCATCTGCGGCAAGTAATCTTCAGCTGTCATTTAAACACTATGTAGATCATTTTGTTAGCTCATATACTCTTAGTGTACAAACTCAGATAGAAGGCAGTTCTACCTGGGAAACACAATGGTCGGACTCAATAAATTCAAATGTAGGTCCTCAGACATTAAATATAGATTTTAGCAGCCTTGATGGAGAAAAATTCAAAATTGCCTGGGTTTTTAATGGAATTGTCTGGAATATTAATAATTGGTATGTTGATGATATAGTTCTTGAACAAATCTAATAACTCAATTAAACAATTAATAATGAATTTAAATTGAACTACACGCATATAATTATATATAAAAATATAAGTCTAAAATAACCTGCCTCAATTTTAATGTTGTAGGCAGGTTTTCTTTGTTCTCACAATATATAAAATTGTTTCCCTTCAATTAAAGAACAATCTATATGCCGCATACAATAAATACATTTCTCCATAAATACACTATATATTTTGAAGAAAACATCTAAGCATGGGAAAAATCTTCCTCTTCTTGTCAGAATGTTTTTAATCATAATATACTAAAAACACTTATATAACAGGGATAACGGTCATATGATCCTCGATATAAGGCAAAAGTTTACTTGTAGTCGTGGTATAGTAAGGGCTAGCTCTTTATATGAAGGATATATAAGAGATTATATAGGGGTGGGGCATTGAAAGATTGTTGCTTTCTTGATAATTGTCAATAGTTAGGGTTATGAATAAATCAAAATTCTCTAGACATAAAAAACCCGCTAACCTTATATATTATACATTTTAAAAAGGTTAACGGACTTTGTATGTTATTATTTGGTTTTGATATTTAAGTTCTTTCTGACAAGGAAAAAGTATTTTCTCTAGATATTAAATAATGAGTGGCCTCTTATTAGTTTTTACGGTTCATACCTAACATTAACCACTCTATCAATCAAGTTATTAATATTCTCCATGTTATATTATCCTTCTGATAAATTAAGATAACTATTTCCAATATCTAACTTATTAACTGAATCTATACCAAAACTTTGCCCAATTCATTTAAATTATCTTTAATAGTAGTAATTACTTCTGTTATATGAAAATCATCTTCAATAAAAATTATTTATAGAGAGTATTTTAAAAAAGGATTATTTTAATACATCTTTAATTAATAAGACAAGTATAAATATAATGTTAGAAAGGAGGTATTTAAACATTTCAACACTAAGAGATCCCCATCTTTTAGTTTATCCCTATTTTAATGCTGATAGATCGCCGTATGCGGTAAAAGCCGCCTGTACGGTGAAGGCCTACTAAAATCTTTAAATATATAAGATAAGTAGGAATGACTTTGATGGAATTAAAGAAAATCTACCAGAACCAATATGTTCAGAAATATCAGAAGCTGCTAAGTACGGGTATGTCCCCAACCATGGGGAAGCCAGTGTTTCCAAGGTAAACCTGATAACAGGTGAAGCTGTAGCCCGCTATTGGACAGCACCTCGTGTAGGTGATGAAGTTGATCTCGAAGGTGACCCTAATGAGGGTAATCCGAATAATATTGATCCAAAAGCCTGGCGAACTTCTCGTATTGATATGGACTATGAGGGTAATGCATGGGTAATAAATACTGGTGCAGATCAAAATCGATATGATGGAAATGATCTTATTGGCTCTATAGTTCGTGTCCAGTCAGATCCTTCTGTATTTACAAGTAATAATCATGATGATCTAAAGGATTTTGGTGATGATGACGCCATCCAGGTATTTCAAGTCGGTGCAGCAAATGATGTACCTAGAGTGATTATTGTTGATGAAAATGAATCTATATGGGTTGGGTTTCATGAAGGAAGTTACTTTCAGAAATATGAATACGATAATAATAATGAAAGTCTCTCAGAAGTAGGAAGTAAAATAGAAAGTAGTAGTTATGATTTTGCTCCCTATGATGCAAAAATGGACAAAAATGGTATAATATGGTTTACAAGTAGAAACAGAGGGGATGAAGGAGTATATTCTTTTGATCCTTCTGATAGCACAATAGAAATAAAAAGACATGCTGCTTTTACACCATATGGAATGTTTATAGATAATGACAGGGAGATTGTATGGGTTACTGACTACTCTGATGAATTACATGAATTTTCATTTTCTAACCCTGATAATCCAACCACACACACAATTAATGGCGCTGATGAACTCAGAGGACTAGCATTAGATATAAATGATAATCTCTGGCTTGCTTCCTCAAACACTGATCAAGTTATCCAGTTTCTTCCAGATGTAAATGGAGGAGAAATTGGAAAAATTTATGAGACCGAACATGTCAGACCTGTAGGTATCGGAATAGGACCACTTGGTTTTATGTGGGTAGTTATGAGAGATGATACTAATTTCCGTACACCTAACGATCCAGCAGGTGGATTCATTGAAAAGTTCAATCCATTAGAACCTGAACGTAAAGATGATCCTCATCATGATGTAATCCAAGTAGGAAAATTGCCTTATGCATATGGCAATTATACAGCTGCTTTTAAACTATGCGATCAAGATCAATAATGAAATTGCTGATTTACTATAATTGAATATCGATATTTATATTACCATAAATAGCCGTCTCCTGAATATTTATCGGGGACGGCTATTATAAATGGTTTACTGCCACACTACTATAATTGAAGTTTCTCTTTCCTTCTAGTAGGGATTACTTTTCTATAATCTTAACAAATTTTATCTCTATATTACATGGCTAACGTGCCACTCCTGGCATCTCACCTTCCTTTATCTTTTGATTCATAACAAACTCATTTACTACAAAACCCGTCATCCTGTCAACCATTACACATTTCGGGAATTTAAGCTCATACCACTATTCTTTTTTTTAGGAAATGTAAGGGGGCTTCCTTTATCTTTTGCTGTCTGCCTTCATTCAATTCTAGGATCCTCCTACCATTCAAATCTTTCGATGTATCTACCTTTTTCATCTGGATGATCTTCAAATATCATTTTTATATGATGATACTTGGGCTTGGTACTAGGCGGTTGATAAATTAAAAATTGAAATTGTTGATGTAGATTAATATGTTTTTTGAATAAAGTGATTTGAATATTAGTATAATTAAGCAATGTGAATATAATGATGGACCTAGGCTATTATATTAAATCTAGATTTATTATTTTTACGATACTTTATAAATTATATAACTTCGTTAAAATTATTGGTTACTCTTCAAAACATTTGATCAGATTATTAGCCTATACTTGTTTATTTTCTTTATATAACAGGTTCATTATATTAGATTATACTGAGAATGTGTTTTAATATTATTCTCAATAGTCAATATGTATTAATTTAACAGCAAAATTGCTTGTTTTTAACTAACAGTTATGTAGAAGATCCTTATTTATCATCTAGTCGCATATTTAGAGTTATTTTCATTCTATTAATAATAAATATCGTTCTTAAAGTAATATGATGAAACGTAAAAAAATTACACCTTTTTGCATTCAATAAGTACATACCACCATAAATACACTATATTTTGAAATACAAACTAAACACAGAGATAATCTTCCTTTTCTTGTCAGAATGTTTTTTGCCATAATATCCTTA
>JAGXLO010000149.1 GCA_018334695.1 Candidatus Cloacimonadota bacterium | reverse complement strand
TTTTTTAAATATTATTCTAAAATTAAGCCAAATCTATTTATCCTATTAATCAGCAGCTTTTACTTTATAAAAATAATTATCCTCATCCGTATTATCAATATAAACAGTGTCTGTAACAGTGTCTATAACTGAAAATTCGGAAAAGGGAAGTTGCGATCCATAGATTTTGTAATGAGTAGCACCGGGTACGGAATTCCAGCTTAAGTTAATAACTTCTGAGACGTTAGTTATGACAACATTCCCTGGAGCAGGAAGTGTAAGGGGAAATGTAAAATCTGTAAAGAATGTGACAAAATCATAACGATTAGTATTATCTCCCACCCAATTATCTTTATCACTCACAGCATTTAAGCAAAGTGAAGGTGAATTGAATGTATTACCTCCATCATAGGCAACATTATCATATTCCTGTACAGCCAAAGCCGTAGAGCCATCAGTCAATTGGTTGGGTAGGGATGAGGAGTTGGAAGATGTAGCATCACTTTGCCACTCAGCAGAACCATTATCGTTAAGAGCATAAATAAAGGAGGGAGTAGAGAAATGTCCTTGAAACATAAGAATCTGGTCTCCGCTAGTAGAAAGGGCAAAATAGCCTGAATAATCCGAATTATCATCCCAAAAATTTTCTAAATTATTATAATAAGATAATACGGTACCGGCAGCTATATTTTCCGGAGCAGTGAATTTTACAGTTCCCTCATTATCTCGGAATTCTCCTGAATTTTTCCAGCCACAATCTGTAAATCTAATTTCTGTGCCAGCCAAAATATTACGCATTGGCATAAAGGCAAAATCATCATATCCCTCATCATTATTATCCGAATTCATTCCCAATAATACCACATCTCCTGCTGCAAGATACATAAATTCCTTTTCTGAATTTAAGCTAATGATATTTCCTGATAAATCTTCAACCTCATCAATTGAAATAAAATAATTTTCTCCTCTGGTCATAGTAGCAATGTTAAGAATTACCCTGGCATTATTACCATTGACACCTCTATTGGCAGACATTGGATTTCCTATGCTGTTATTGATAGAATAATTCGATGTATTTTCAGAGGTGTTTGCTTCTACAGCTTCCGAAAAATTTACTATAATTTTTTGTTCACTTTGAATAGTAATATTTTCTATTTCAGGCGGAGTAGTATCAACCGGATTATCTCCCCAAATGCTATCCACAAATTCAGGGTGATTAACAAAGGGATTGGCATTTCCCTGATAATTATAGATATCATCATTTCTGGTAATTTCCTCGGAATCGGGGAGATCAGAATCGTGCCAGTTTATTAAGGTAGTTATCATATCCACGCTACCGTGGGTTAAACCTTTTTCATAGCGAACAGCAAAATAGAGCAAAGCTCTGGCAGCATCACCCTTATGAGTATCAGCCGGTTCAAAAACTTCTACACCTTGTGTATTTGTACCTCTATAACTTTCATAACCAGTTAATTCGGAATAGGTATGCCCGATGTTAGCAACATTATCCAGGGGCAGATTACCGCGGGCGGAATTCACCGTCATCTTAGTGGGAAAAAGATGGTGCAAATCGGCTTTGGCAATGGATTCCTCCGCAATGCCACTATACCAGCTCTGGCAATAGGTGTGTTCGCAATTTATTTCAGCGGGGGCACTTGTATTACCATAATTATGAGATACTTGTAGCCCTGTATAAACACATTGCACAGTATTGTTATGATTATCAATGTAGCCGTACATCTGCTCCCGGGACTCACCATAATCAGTATTGGTATTATTATCAATAATATCGTAGAGTTGATCTTTTAATGCCTGCCCAGTTAAGCCAAAAGCAGAATCATAATAATCTGCAGGTACCTGTGCTAGTAATAATGATATTGGTATAACAAATACCAGTAAAAATATACATACTTCCTTCATTCCATACTTCCTTCAGTTCTATGAAATAAGAAATTTTATTTCTTATTTATATGTCAATAAAATTAGTTTATAAGTGGTGTATAATTTAGAAAAAAAATGCCCGATCCTTTTTACAGGACCGGACATATTGATTTAATTTATTGTTTTAAAAGAATTATTTTCTTTGTATCGTAGGTATTGTTACCCACCTGCAATTTGCAAAGATAGATACCGGCTGCCTGTTCTACGCCATTTTTATCTTTACCGTTCCACTGCAAGCCACTTTCTGAAGTTGCATTTCCTTTGTAGATAGTTTTGATAAGCTGACCATGGATGTTATAGATGGAAAGATTAACGTTTTTATCCTGCTTGATTTTGTAAGCAAAGGAAATACCTGTGGCATGATTAAAGGGATTTTGTCCGGTAATTGTAATACCATAGATTTCCTGGGAGCCGGGATCGCCGGGATCATTACCGGGATCGTCATTTATTTCCATCATGACAGGATCGTAAATATTTGACTGCCCACCAAAGTCCAGGTTTTCCAGCCAATACCAGTATGTTCCCTGCTGTACATTTTCCAGGGTGGCATCTGTGTAATAGTACTCATTTGGTTCTGTAGTAGTACCATAGCCGGGAATCAATTCGTTGTTAATTTTGCTGGCTGAGGTAAATTCTTCCTGCTGACTTCTGTAAATATTCCAGCCCAGATTATCATCTTCCGACTGAGTGACCCAGTAGAGCTGAGCCAGACCGTTGCTATATTGAGCAGTAAATGTGGAGAGGGTGACGGGGAGGGTATTATTGTTCGCTTGGCCAGGAGTTCCTTTTTGATCTCCCATGTCAATCCAATCATTACTTACACTTGTTCCATTATTGGGGTATCCTGTTCTTTCAAAATCATTTCCTTGAGATGCTGTCCAATCAACTCCATTTGTACCAAAATTATCTATGATTGCTTTGGAACCATTATCTAATTCCAACCACTCATCACCATCATTTAAATACATATTCGAGTTATATTGGTCAACTATACCTGTTCCATAAGTAGCTTCAAAATTTGTTTGATTTCTACCTATCACATAATAACCACCGGCTTCAAGAGTGCCGGTAAGACCAATTGTAACATTTGCGGGAGTAGAACCATTATAGTGTAATAAACTTACGTTGGACAGATCAAGCGTACTTCCAGAATTATTATACAATTCAACAAATACACCTCTCGAATATTTTGTATCGACTTCACTTATTACTAAATCTCCTTCAATGGGCGTAACAGCGTCAGAAACCATATAACTCTGTTCTGCAGATGTAGTAACTTCACTGTCATCATCCGTAGCTTCGATTTCGTAATAAACCGTCGTCCCATCTGATTGGGAAGGAATATCGGAATCTGTTGTGTAAGTTGCTCTTTTGCTAGTAGACATATTAATTGTATTTGCTAAACTACCGGAAGTAGTTCCCCAATGTAACTCAACATTGGAGATAGTACCATCAGAATCCGTTACATCAGCTGAAACAGAAACTGTAGTTGATGAAGTAATATCAGATGCAGGATCTTGAGTAATACTTGATATGGATGGAGGAGTGTTACCACCACTAGAGTAGATATGATAACCTAAATATTCTGTTTCATCTGAGGATGCATTATCAACTGTACTATTGGAGACTTCTGTCCATTCTCCACTACCAGATAAATCACTTTCATTTGTATTTCCGGAAGTTACATCAGAGTTTCTATAGAAAGAAGTATTTTCTCCCCAGGTACCTGAAGAGTAAATACAGTCGATTCTATTAGACCAATCAGTACCTCCTGTTGTTATAGCCATTGGATCATCTCCGTTAAAATTAACAGCTCCTAAGCTTGTACCTGAAGCATAAGAAGGACTACTAGCACTTGAATGTTGATATAATATACTTTCACCAACGTCTATACTTCCACTTAATTGATTAGATGAAGTTGCACTCCCTGAAGGAGAAGAAGTATTTGCCCATCTAGCTAGATAATAACTTGTTAAATCTACTGATGATGTCCCTACATTTGTTACTTCAATCCATTTATCAAAACTAGCACCTTCATAATATTGAGAGATAATAATATCACCCCAAACCATACTCACACTAAAAACAACTAAAACAAATAATAAACCAATTTTTTTCACTTTTTTCTCCTTAATATTTTAATTAAATTAACACATTGAATAAACTGATTTTAGAAATTAACAAATTCTTAGATATCTAAACAGATACCTTTCTTTT
>JAGXLO010000148.1 GCA_018334695.1 Candidatus Cloacimonadota bacterium | reverse complement strand
GGGGCCCTAAATCCGGTTGATATTGATTATGAGAATAATCATGGTATTTATTATGATCCCTGCGTCTGGATAAAATATAAAATCGATAAATAGAGGTATAATGGAAAATAAAGAAATGATGGCTACTTGTGGTTTGCGTTGCCATAAATGTGTTATATTTTTGGCTGCAAATGATAAGAACCTGGCAAGAAAAATTGCAAAAATGGTCTCAAAAAAATGACGGTTACCGCCAAGCATTTAAACGACTTAAAAAGTTGTCAAATGGGTAGGGGGGAGTATGGTAGTTTTTAGCAAACTTGACAAATCTATCAAATTCTTTTTGGAAGATTAAGATACTACTGTTCAGCTCCGGGAAATAAAAATTATTTTTATAAGGAGTTTATATGAAAAAAATATTTATTACTTTTGCTATCCTATTAATTTTTTCATCCCTTCAATCTGGTACTTTATTTGTGGGTTTAGAAAGCTCATCTCCGCCCACATATTCTTCCGATCTAACCGGTTTTCCCTCTGTTTCATGGACCCAACATTACAACTTTGATGTAAGTGGGGCTGCTGCCACACCGGACGGCACCCTCTACCTTTGCCATGGAGCTTTTAATACAGACCTTTTCGAAGCCGGTTTAAACACGAATCCTACTCAGCTTTGTACAATAGAAGAAGATATGAGTGCACTTGCCTATGGTAGAAACAAGCTCTGGGGCTACTCCAATTACGCTGATCCCAAAGGCATCTACAGTATTACTCCCACTACAGGAGAAGTAAGATTGGAACTGGATGTGTATACCGGAACAGGATATCGGTTTTTTGCTCTTGCCTATAATCCAGCTGATGACCTATTTTACGGCTATACAGAATATGGAGATTCCGGGCTTTATTCCATAAATATGGATACAGGTGTCATGACCAAACTCGTGGATACAATTCCTGCCAGCAACGGACAGGGTAGAGGTATGGCAATAGGGAATAACACAGTTTGTCTCACTGCCACCCGTGGTGATGACGGCATTCCCTATTATGCTTATGATCTGAGCCAGGGAATAGGAGGAAGCTGGGAAGAATTTACTAATCCCTATCCCGATTACCACTCCACGGGCGGGGCAGCCTGGATTCCGTCCCCCTCGGAAGTAGAAATTTTCAATCAGCAGAATAGTCTCTATCAAATTGTCCCAAATCCTTTTTATGATAAAACAAATATCTCATTCAAACTCAAAAAATCTGGTAGAATTAATCTGAATGTCTATAATTTAAAAGGGCAATTGGTGAAATCAATGATCAATAAGAATTTTGAAGAAGGGAGTCACTCTACAGAATGGGATGGCACAAACTCAAATGGTAAAAAAATTCCAGCCGGTATCTATTTCTTTCAGCTTAATCTAAATGATGAAAGAACTATTATAAAAAAGGCAATACTGTTGAAATAAACAGATAAATT
This sequence comes from Candidatus Cloacimonadota bacterium, assembly GCA_018334695.1. GTDB lineage: Bacteria > Cloacimonadota > Cloacimonadia > JGIOTU-2 > JGIOTU-2 > TCS60. The sequence continues at coordinate 2,708 of JAGXLO010000148.1, read as the reverse complement.
TTTTAGCTTTATTGGATTTTCTTGACAGTCTTTCCAAAATTTGTTAGTCATATGCATAATTATTCAAAAAGAGGCCTAGAAGTTTATTATTATGTCTTTAAAGAATATGAGGTTTTAGCAAAATATGAAGACTGCTTGTAATTGATAATGTAAACAAGTAGTATAAATGAAAGGAGAAAAAATGAAAAATCTTATGCGTGTTTCAATCGTATATCTCATTATCGTTCTGATTCCCTCGTCTTTTTTAGGCGCTGTGGAAGAAGAACTGTTTACCCGCCAGGAGTTAACTCTGGATTACATCTCGCCCACAGAATTGGTCGAATCATTGGTGCTGGAGGAACATTCAGCTCGCGGTTATAATTTGTCCGTGAATGATTCTCTCGTTCATCTCAGAGTAAATGAATCAAGTAACAAAATCTTACTGAGTGGAAAACCGAATCTGATAGAAGAAGCTAAAGAACTTGTGGAATTTTTCGATGTACCACCCAGACAGATAGTAATCGAAGTGAAGATCGTGAGAATCGATAATCAGAAAGCAGATGAAATTGGTATGGACTGGCAAACACTCTTGAACCAAACTTACTTTTCTTTAGATTATAGAAATGATATGGGGGATGATGAATTAGATGAATCAAAAGATTATTCCGAAGGTGGGAATGATTATTCTTATCATCAAGAAAATGAACTAACCTCAGAAGATAGAAATTTCCGCGCAAACCTGGGCTCGGATTTGGGTGATTTGTTAAAATTAATTCAAGAAACCGATGTAGGTAAAGTTACCAATACACCACATATAGTAACCACCAATAACAAAACAGGCAGCATCCTTGATGGAGATAGGATTACCTATGTGACTCGTTATTCCAGCTATACTAATCTTTTTGAAACTCAGGAACTCACTGCCGGTCTCTCTCTTTCTGTCACTCCTACCATAGGAGAAAGCGGGTATCTAAAATTGGATGTTATTGCCAAACTTACTTCTCTGGGTGAAAAAATTTCGGGCAGTCCAAGTGAATCAGGACAGATGCTGGAAAATACAGTTGTTGTAAAAGACCAGGAGCCCTTTGTTCTGGGTGGTTTTAAAAATACTACTTCCCGCAAAATCAAACGCAAAGTTCCCATACTCGGTTCTATCCTGCCCTTCCTTTTCTCTTCAGAAAAAACCGTAGAAAGCACTCGCGATGTCCTACTTATCCTCACACCCAAAATCATTGATCTGGAGAGTCGCAAAGTTCCTAATATGGAAATTAAAAAAGAATAGTATCTTAAAATGTAAATTTGTTAACAAGCTAAGTCTCAGGGAGAATATTCTTCTTCCTGAGGCTTTTTTAAATTAAGTATCAGCAGGAGCATATATGCAGATAAAATTTGATATGATAGGATTATTTGTAGAAGATTTAGCAAAAATGGTTAAATTCTATCGAGATGTTTTAGGACTGGAAACAGAATGGGATGGTAAAGATCCCTATGCAGAATTTAAACACGAAGGCATTAGATTTTCTATGTACGAGCGCAAGCAACTACCGGATTTACTTGGACAAAAGCCCTCTTACCCTCAGGATCTTAATTGCACCTTTGAACTTGCCATAAACGTAGGTAAACCCGAGCAAGTAGATGCTTATTTTAAAAAAATTGTAGAAGCTGGAGCCAAACCCATTTATGAACCGCGGGATGAACCATGGAAAATGCGCTCTTCCATGGTTGCAGACCCGGAAGGCAATCTTATAGAAATTGGTTCGGATTTTTGGGAGTAAGATAATTATTAATAATAAAGTATTATATATCAAGATCGTAATATTTATTTTGGGATTGCTGATTGTTATCTCAGCATGCAGTGATTCTGCTAGACCAAATCCTTTTGCTAAGATTAGTGGTAGGGTTGTCGATAGCTTAAACCACCCCATTCCTGCTGCTAAAATTTTTCCCGTATTCTATTTTGATCCCCCTCTTTATGAGAGAAATTATAAGAATCAAGATTTTGTTTTGATTAAAAACGATCCCGGAGAACCTCCCGAACCTTCCACAGAAATTAAAAATATTTACCCCAATCCTTTTCAAAACTATGTCAATGTGAATTTTTACATAAATAAACCAGACTCATTTGATCTATTTATTAATGATAGAAATAATAATCTTGTTAAGTATCTCTTTGAAGATGAGTTATTAGACCCAGGATTTCATTGTTTTGCATGGGATAGTAAAAATGAAGATGGAAAATATTTGGTTAATGGAGTTTATACTGTTGATCTTACTTCCGATACTACAAATTCTACTTGTGAGATGTTTCTTAATAGAGATTATGATATAAATACTGAAGTGGAAAATCATGTGTGCAATATTTTTGCAGACAACCAGGGCAAATTTGAGAAACCAAAATTATTGTTTCCATTTGGTGATTCGTTGCTATACACCGATGAATCTGGCGAATTAATAGATACAACAAAAGTTAGCACATATTTCAAATTATGGGCTTTTGCAGAAGGTTATATTCCTGGCTATGCTGATAGTATTTTTGTAAATCCCAATAATGGCTGTTTTGTTGAAATAAAATTGCAGAAGAAATAATGTTTTTAAGAAATAAGCATCAAGATTTTTTGATAAGAAATGTGGATATAAAATTGAAAATTTTTTATAGTTTTGACAATTCACATAATAACTTTGATTACTACAACTATTTTATTCATATTATTATTTTAATTTCAATAATT
>JAGXLO010000147.1 GCA_018334695.1 Candidatus Cloacimonadota bacterium | reverse complement strand
AGGACTTTTTATCTCATGCTCTGATATTATTTCAATTATCTCGTCGCTGTGAGTAGTTCTTTCTGCAAAGAGAACCCAGCCTTCAAATTTATCGTTTACAATACACTTATAGCAATCCAGGTAGCCAAATGTTCTGTCACCATTCTTAAAACCATCAATTCTTACGGGTTCAAAAAACAGCTTCATTGCTTTTACCTTACTCTTATCTACTTCTAAATTGAGAGTTCCCGGATAGGGCTTGATATTTAAAATTTCCTCAAAGCGCTGGCGGTAACCAGGTAATTTTACATAGTATTTTCCCTCGCCTATACCCTGGGTTATTTTTCCGGTAATTCTAAAATCAGAGAAATATTTATGGAGAAGGTTGTAAGTGTATTTTAGCAGTTTGTAACTTTTTTCTCTAAATTCAATCTCAATTCCATTAACCGAAGAATTACGATGAATATAATTTTGTTTTTCGAATTCAATTAAAATGCGAGAGACGGATTGTTGCGATAGTTCCAGAAGCTCTCCCAGCTCCGAAGTAGAGGTTTTGATGACTCCAAACAAGCCATACTTTTCAATAATTTTGAGTAAATATGGAAGTACAACCATATCAAATTTTTATTACTAAACGTCCTTTACTACTCTTTTTTAAGTATCATAATAAATTTGTTGCATAGATGCAACTACTTATATTTTGGACACTTATTAAATAAGCCCTGCTTCATGTCAATTATTTCAACTTTGTATGTTAACTTATCAATAAAATTTTTATTTTGTTTTACATATAATTTTATTATACTGTATATTGTAAGTTTCGTCGTTCCGTATTCAAAATTTTTCGAATTCCGTTTTTTTTTGAATATCTCAAAATTATTAATTAAAACTGTAGCAATAAATTCAGGCAGGTATATAGATTGGTTAATAAAAAATTTATGGATAATAAAATTATCAAAACTAGAGATTTAAAAAAGTTTTATGACTACTTCTCAGAAAACGAGAAATCAAAAGATGAGATGAAAATTGGGGCGGAATTTGAGCATATAATTGTGCAAAAAGACAGTTTGGAAACAGCTTCATATTACGAACCAGGTGGTATTGAGACAATTTTATATGAAATCAAAGATAGATTTAATTGGCAGGGAATATTTGAGTCAAAAAGATTGATAGGTCTTAAGAAAAATGGTGAAAGAATTACTCTGGAACCGGCAGGTCAATTTGAACTCGCTCTTGCCCCAGAAAAATGTTTGCAACTTCTGGAACTCAAATATCTTGATATTCTAAACAAAATAATCTCTATTTTAGAAGAATACAATCTTGAGCTTTTAGCCATAGGTTATCAACCTTTTAGTAAAATCTCAAATTTATCATTTGTTCCCAAAAAAAGATATGAAATAATGAGTAAATATTTACGGAATCGAGGTAAAAATGCCTTAAATATGATGAAAGGCACAGCAGCAACACAGGTTGCCATAGACTATACATCAGAAGAAGATTTTATAAGAAAGATGCAACTGGCATACAGACTCTCACCAATATTTTCTCTTTTATTTGACAATTCTTTGCTTTTTTCGGGAAAATTATACACACAGAATGCTTTACGAAGATTAATATGGAATAATTGTGATGCCGAACGTTGTGGAATCTTGCCAACAATTTTTTCTAAACAATTTGGCTATGAAAAATATGGAGAATACACACTTTCAATTCCTCCAATTTTTTATTTTGATGAGAATGAAAATATGATACCATACAAAAAACCTGCTGCTGAAATTTTTAATGATCAGTGGAGCAATAAACAGCTGGAGCATCTCCTTTCCATGCATTTTACCGATGTCCGAGCTCGAAGATATATCGAAATACGCATGGCAGATGCTATTCCATACCCCTGCAATTTTTCTCTACTTGCTCTTATTAAAGTAATTTTTTATAATAAAAATTTGTTTTCCCATCTTGAAAATTTACTTAAGGATGTAACTCTTTTGGATTTATCTGCAGCTTATAAAAATATCATTATAAAGGGCTTTGATACAAATTATGCAGGAAAAACAGTAGATAAGCTGGCAGATGAGCTCATAAATAAGACCATAGAATGTGCAGAATGTAGTGAAAAACGTTATCTCTTGCCTCTTAAAATGTTAAGAAAGAAATTTAAGAACTTAAAAGATAAATTTCATACTAATTTAAATGAGGATAATAAAGACGCTGCTGCCAGACTAAATTCTGTTAATTTTATCTATAATTGCCAAAAATGCGTAAATCATTGCAAATAGAAACCCGATTACATAATCTAGTTTTAAACAATCCTGCTGATTCGTATGAGGATTTTAGAGAGATTTGTAATAGAATCCAACATTCAAATGCAAAATACGCAGGGGAATATGTTCAAACTCTTTATGATCCCCTTTTTTGGGATAGCACAGATATTTTTTGTTTTAAAAACTTAAATGAAATTCTCACAAGTATATGTAATAAAACGATCAAAAGATATCTGGAAGATAAAGATTTCCGTAAAAATTTTAAATTTTCTAAATCACTGGAAAAACTCATAGATATAGATCCCGGCTATAAAAAATATTTTCCTATGGCTCGCTATGATATTTTTTACACCACTCCTTCAAACTATAAATTATGCGAAATAAATACAGATGGAACTTCTGCCATGAATGAAACCAACACCCTGGAAAAAATATTTCTTGAATCAAAAATAATCAAATTTCTAAAAAACTATTATCGTATCAAGTATTATGAATTATTCAATAGCTGGCTCCGGGAATTACTCGTGATCTATAAAGAATTTGGGGGTAATAATAAACCCAATATTGCTATAATCGATTTTGAGGGACTGGGCACTCACGAGGAATTTATTACTTTTCAAAAGTGTTTTAAAGAAAATGGATATAATACAATAATTGCAGATCCAAGAGAGCTCGTTTATGAAAATGACGTTTTGTATTATAAAGATTTTGCCATCGACTTAATCTATCGCCGGGCTGTTACTAAGGAGGTTGAAAAAAGAATTGAGGATATTAAGCCTCTGATTGACGCCTACAGGAACAAAGATGTATGTATGGTAGGACCTTTCCGTTCGCAAATTATACATAGTAAGGTATTTTTTGCTGTTATTAAGAATAAAAATCTTAATGATTATCTCTCTGCAGAAGAAAAAGAGTTTGTAAAAAAATACATTCCTGAAACCTATATTTTTGATAGAGAGGAGCATTTAATCAAGGCAAAAAAAGAAAAAGATAGTTTTGTCCTAAAACCTTTTGATAAGTATTCAGCTAAGGGCGTTTTTGTAGGTAAGAACTATTCAGATAGTGAATGGGAAAAAATTGCTAATGATTGTTTTGAAAAGGATGATTATTTATTGCAGGAATTCTGCTCACCCCCCCAAAAAGAATATATTGTTTTTAACGACAAGGAACCACAGCTGGAAAAATATAATTCGACTTTGGGACTATTCATTTATAATGAAAAATTTAAGGGGCTTTATTCTCGAATAGGCAAAAATCTGGTAATTGGTGGTAGTGTAGGGTATAAAGTTTTGCCAAATTTCATCGTTAAATAATTTATTCTTCTTTATCAATAATCTCATAATAAGGATTTTCAAAATTTTCTTCATGCTCTTCTTCCATCTCCTCCCATTCTTCCTCTATCTTTTTAGCAACATATTTCTTACGAATAAATGCAACAATTAAAATAATGGGAATAATTACCCAAATTATACCAAATCCCGAGTAAAAAACCGATAGTATTATATGAGATGGAATAGATTCACGCGCTCTGTCCAAAAATTTGCGAACAGATACACCAAAGAAAGATAGAAAATATGTCCTGAAATCTTTTTGTTCTGATAAATCATCCAAAAATCTTTGCACTTCTCGTAATGAATAAGAGGTAACTAACTTTTTGAATGTATAATAACTTTGCATGTAAAAAGTTTGTACATGGGAATTGTGATCCGGATAACGATAATTATAAAGATTTAAATTTAGTGATTTCCCCTGAAGAGCCCGCATAACGAATTCAACTTCTCTTGTAAAAGACCACTGTCCGGCAAAATACTGAACAAATCCTTCATTGAACCATAAAGGAACATGAATATCTCCCTTAATTTCATTTAAAAGCAAATGTAAATATTCATGAGTTAAAACCTTAATT
>JAGXLO010000047.1 GCA_018334695.1 Candidatus Cloacimonadota bacterium | reverse complement strand
TTGAGAACATAATAGCTGATGATTGGCTCTGCAACGGTGGAGTTGTAACAGATATCCACTGGTGGGGTAATTACGAACAGGAAGGTGCTGGTATTGACTATTTCCATCTCAGTATTCATGCCAATGACCCTGCATGTGTACCGGCAGAACCTCCCTTATGGACAGCAAATGTTCCCTTTACAGATGTTAATGAGACCTTTGAGGAATATAATATTTGGGGTGCTGAAATTTATAAATATTCTTACTATCTTCCCGAACCTTTTGTACAGGAAGAAGGTTCCAGATACTGGTTAGATATTTGTGCCTATTCCAATGATCCCACTGAACCCTCTACTACTGCCATATGGAGATGGCAGGAATCATCTCGCACAACCTCCTATATGCTTTGTCCTGCGTCTGAGAAAACTGCAACCGGTGGCTGGCAACATATTGACTGGGTAACCGGAGATACGCTACGATATAGTGGGATGGCTTTTGAAATAACATCTGAACCTCTGGATACGGAAGATTATGGTGATGCACCGGATTCCTATAAAACTTTATTTGCCTCCAACGGAGCCAGACATACAGTTGACTATTCCATATATCTGGGCAATCAAGTCGATACGGAACCAGATGGACAACCTACACTTTCAGCTCTGGGTGATGATAATAACAATCTGGACGATGAAGATGGTGTGATCTTTACTACTGTTGCTAATCCCGGCGATACATTGATCTTTTATGTTACTCCCTCTGTTGACGGATTTTTACATGCCTGGTTTGATTTTGATGTTAACGGTGATTTTGCTGGTTCAACTGAACATGTATTAAATTCAGTGAATATTACCGGCGGAACTCAAAATTATTTCTCCTGTGTACTTCCTGCTACAATGCCTACCGGAATATCTTATGCCAGATTCAGATTTACTACTCTGGATACTGCCCTAAGTTATACGGGATCCGCACCGGACGGAGAAGTTGAGGATTACCGCTTGTTTGTCAGAGATCCTATTGAAAACAGTAAGATGCACTTTGAACAATGGCCAGATCTTGATACAACCGGTATGGATGTTAGATTATCCAATATGATTCTGGCTGACGACTGGAAGTGCTCCGAAACAGGCTATATAAACGACTTCCATTTCTGGGCTTCTTTTGATGGAGATAATTTGCCAGCTGAGGGTCCGGGACAGCTATCATTTATTGTATCCATTTATGATAATGTACCTGCAGGACAGGGAACTGATTTTAGCCATCCGGGTGATCTCCTATTCGAACAAACTATTATGCCTGTGGAATATGATGTATCTCAGGTTACAGACAATAATCCGGAAGATTGGTATGATCCTGCAACTGGCACTTATAAACACACAAATCATCTGCAGGCTTATCAATACGATATATTATTCAATCAGGATGAGAGCATATTTGTCCAGGAGAAAGACTCTGTTTACTGGATAGCTGTACAGGAATACGAAGCCTCTGGTGATTACCTTGTAGGCTGGAAGAGCACTGATACATTACACCACTTTATGGATGATGCAGTTTACTGGGCGGACGATGATTGGGCTCCCATTTATTATCCTCCGGAACATCTGTGGGCAGGTCATACCCTTGATCTTTCCTTTGTTATGACCGGCGAAGCAGTTGACCTTGATTTTGGCGATGCTCCAGATTCTTATAAAACCAAACTGGCAAATGACGGTGCCAGACATGCCTGCGATTTCGTTACCTTCCTGGGTGATACTATAGATGTTGAAGTTGATGGACAACCAACTGTCACCGCACTGGGAGACGACAACAACAATCTGGATGATGAAGATGGGGTTGTGTTTACCTCCGGTCTTTATCAGGGTGTCACAGATTCAGTGATTGTTACTGTTTCTTCTGCCGGGCATTTAAACGGGTGGATAGATTATAACTGTGATGGAGATTTTGCTGACACCGGAGAACATATAATTGTAGATTCAGTTTTCTCAGCTGCCGGTAAAGATACTATTGCCTTTACAGTGCCGGCTTCTGCTACTGCGGATACGTCTTATGCCAGATTTAGATTTAGTAATGAATCAGGTCTGAATTATTACGGACTTGCCTATAGCGGTGAAGTAGAAGATTATCAGGTTGTTATTAATGAAACTGTAGAAACTCTGGATTACGGTGATGCGCCTGATGGTCCTTATCCTACCCTGCTGGCAAGCAACGGTGCCAGACATGCTAATGATGGCTTAACCTATCTTGGTGCACAAATTGATGTTGAACCAGACGGCTGGCAGAGTATAAATGCACTGGGTGATGATAATCATAATCTGGACGATGAGGATGGAGTTACATTCACATCTGCCCTTCATCCTGGCGAACAAGGCGCTATTACGGTTCAGACATCTATCGCAGGTGCTTATCTTAATGCCTGGATAGACTTTAATAATGACGGGGATTGGCAGGATACAAATGAACATATAATTGTGGATTCAATATTATCTGCCGGACTAAGTCCCTTAACCTTTAATATTCCTGCTACAGCTTCTGTAACTGATTCAACTTATGCTCGTTTTAGATTTAGCACCTTAACTGGTCTTAATACAACCGGTTTTGCTGCAGATGGTGAAGTAGAAGATTATAGAATTTCCATCACAGAAGCACCTGATGATGACTGTAAGATGCACTTCCATCAATGGCCTGATACCACAGAACTTGGTATAGATGTAAATGCTACATATCCTCTCTTGCTGGCAGATGATTTCCTCTGTACTGAATCAGGTATTATCAATAGTATTCATCTTTGGGGATCATGGTATAACGATGATTATACTGCTCCTACTTTTAATCTAACTCTGTGGACAGATAATCCGGGTGGACCTGATTTGCATAGCCAACCGCAGACTAAAGTATGGGAAATGTTCTTCTCTCCCGATCAGTACACTGATTCTCTTTATCACTTTGCAGATCCAGGCGAATACTTTTACTTCCCGGCTGATGGTATAATAGAACCAAATGCTGATCATCAAATCTGGCAGTATGACTTTATTATTCCGGATTCCCTGGCTTATGTTCAGGAAGAAGGTATGATATACTGGTTGGGTGTGCAGGTGTTTGAAACTGGTGAATTTAATTTTGGCTGGAAAACTTCCTTTAATCACTGGAATGATGACGCTGTCTATGGTTTGTATGATGGCGGAGTTTGGTATGAATTAACATATCCGGAGGAACACCCATACTATCCGTATTCTATTGATTTCTCCTTCTATATAGATTGTACTCCCACTACTCCCATTGTATCAATAAGTTCAATAGGAGATTCTATTTGTGTTTCCTGGAATGCAATACCATGCGCAGATACATACACAATTTATAGTTCTAACGATCCTTACGCAACCTTCCCCTCAGGCTGGACTGTAGAAGCAACAGGTGTAACCACAACTTCCTGGTGTGAGGATGTATCCGGTTCAATCAAGAAATTCTATAGAGTAACGGCTGTTAAATAAATGTTATTATTTGGGGCTGGCAATTTAGATTGTTAGCCCCATTTTTTTTATATTATCGCAAAGGTCTGTTAATTTAAATTTTTTATTTTAGTCTTATATTTATTATATAATCTTTTTTAAAAATTATTTATTACGGGGAATAGATTTAATAAATTTAGTCCAATAAAAATGAATATTTTGAAGATTAGTTAATTTTTAAAGTACAGATTATCTTTATTTTTTAATCAAAAAAATTGACATTATATTATTATTGAATGAATATTTAGTCAATAATAAATTTTTGGAGAAAACGTATATGACACCTCGTAAACCAGAAGATTTTGCTAGCATCAGAAAGAAATCCAAACAATCAATTATAAAGGCTGCTACAAAAATTTTTGCAAAATATGGTTTTCATAATGCTTCCATTGTAAATATTGCAGAAAAAGCAAATATTTCCAAGGGTTTGATCTATCATTATTTTGATAGCAAGGATGATCTGTTGCAATCTATTTTCTCGCAGGGATTCCCATTTTTTGATGAAATATTAAAGATTGATAATAAAGATATTAATGCAATAGGAAAAATAGAAATATTATTGGATAATTTTGTAAAATCTCTTCAAGATAATTTTGAATTTTGGAAATTATATCAAAGTATAGTATCAAATCCCACTGTTTCTCATAGATTGGATGACTTTAAAAAGTATTATGAATCAGTTTTCAGCCCTCTTTTGTTTAGTATATTTAGCGAATTATATGATAATAAAGATTCAGTGCAAATACAAACAGAAGTACTATTATTCGCTGCTTTGATGGATGGAGTTGCCTTTGATTTTATAATTATTGGAGAAAAATATCCTCTGGAAGCTATAAAGAAGAATATTCTAAAAAAATATAAGTCAATGCAGAAGTAATTCTTTCATCCATCAAAAGGGTAGGGTAATAGAAAATAAGAAAGGAGAATTAATGAAAAAAATTACCTTTTATTTTTCAGGCCATTTAAAAAGTGCCTTTTTTGTCATCCTGTTAATTATAGGATTGTTTCTCAATTCCTTTCTCAGTGCTTTTGAGATACAACAGGTGTACAGAGGCAGAAAACTTGTAAGTCAAGAACCAGAAGCCAGCAGTCGTGACTCCGTGGTAATTTTCTCGGAAGATTTTGAAGATGGTTTGTCAGGCTGGACGCAGGAGTATAAAAACGGGTATGTAGATTGGACCTTAAACGATGGTGGCTATAACGGTCATCCATCCTCAGCTCACTCCGGTTCTAACAACGCCTTTCTCTTCGATGGCTGGGGTACGGGCGCCGGAGATCAAACCCGCCTGATCTCGCCTGAGATTGATTTCGGCGATAATACTTCCTTTCCTGATCTTACCTTATGGCTGTCACAGGATTCATGGCAAACATATCAAGACTGGATTGAAGTACAATATAGAAACTCAGAAGATGATTCCTGGCATACATTAAACGGTTATTCCTTTTGTTATCCAGACTGGCATTATATAGATGATCTTCCCTACCTGCCTGATGTAGGAAGTACTTATCAAATATGCATACTGGGAGACCTCGAAGGCGGTTACGGCATCTGTATTGATGATATCTTAATTACAGCCAACAATTATTACAATAAACCGGGTAAACCCTCTGATCCTACACCTGATAACGGCGCAGTAAATATTCCCCTGAGTACAAATCTTTCCTGGCATAACGGCGGTAATACGGATTCCGTGGAAGTGTTTTTTGGCCATGATTCCCTTTCCCAAGCCAGTATATATTTAGGACCGGCTATCGATACATTATCCAACTCCTATATCCCTGATAGTCTGGAGTATGAAACAGTCTATTACTGGAATGTTGTAGCAATGAGCGAGGACTTTTTTGTTCCCAGTAATACCTGGCATTTCCAAACGGCTCCCGAACCATTTCCCGGCTGCCAGGGATTTCCTGTAGAAGAAAATTTTGATAATGGCTTTGAAAATTTTAATAATAATGCCTATGGCAACAATATTGACTGGACTTTAAATAACACCCTGTATACAAGCTCTGATTCCTCTGCCTGGAATGATTATACAGCAAATAATAATAATTTATTAACTCAAACCTGCTATATGGATTTAACAGCAAAAGTCAATGTGTATCTTCAGTTTAATCATATAGCAAAAACACAAGCAGAACATGATTCGTGCCTGGTAGAAATATCAACCGATAATGGCGCTACCTGGACCAAATTACCGGCTTCCACCTATATGGGATTATCTAATGAATATGCTAGTGACCTTTGCTTCTGGGAGAGTTCCTACGATGACTGGGGAACAGAAGATGAAACTCCAACGAACGTTTGGTGGAAAGAGGAGATATTTGACCTCTCGTCCTATAATTATTCAGAAAATGCCCTTGTGAGATTCCGCCTTGTTTCTGACCAGGTTACAGAAAAGTATGGCTGGCTCATCGATGATATTGAAATAAAAGAATTACTGGGCTATCCGGATTTCTCCCCGGATCCTACTTCCTTCGCCACCACTCTTGATACAAATACCACCTACGATGAGATACTTACTATCTCAAATAATGGCAATACAGATCTTTTGTACACAGCTGTAGTAAATTATCCTCAGAGTAGAGCTGATTTTTTTGAGGATTTTGAAAGCGGTATATTTCCACCTGCAGGCTGGTCTGAATATTTCCTGGGAGGTTCCGGACAGGGGTGGAGATACACTACCTCTTCTTACCACTCACCCATCCATTGTACTTATCACAATGATGATGATGTTTCCTCACCCAGTGAGGACTGGCTGGTCACAACTGCTATCTCAACAACTATGGATGATACTCTTTATTTCTGGGAAAAAAACAAGTATATGTCCGGTTACTACTGGTACCATGGCGTCTGGATTTCAACGGGAAGTCCGAATCCCGATGATGGTGATTTTGTGGAATTGCAAGAATTCTCACAATCAACCTCTTCCTGGAAAAAGAGAGAAATTGATCTGAGTGCTTATAATTTTCAGACTATTTATATCGGATTTAAATATATTGGTGATTATGATACGGAATGGTATATCGACGATGTGGGAATTGATCCCGGAATTTCTGATTGGCTTTCTCTAGATGGCGAAAACTACACAGAAGGAACTGTATCTCCGCTTTCTTCAGATGAGATAACTGTAGGTTATGATACTAATGGTTTGGATGCAGGTTCCTATACCGGCAATATTATCTTCAATCATAATGCTGCAGGCTCACCCGATACGGTAACTGTAAATTTGAACGTTATTGAAGGAGCTTTACTTCCTCCGGAAAATGTTGTGATTACAGTCGCAGATGACAGTGTTCACATAAGCTGGGATGCCGTTGATGGTGCCAATTCATATAAAATATATCTACAAGACGATCCCTATGCGACCTTTCCCTCAGGCTGGACCGTTGAAGCTACCGGTGTAACTGCAACCTCCTGGTGCGAAGATGTATCCGGTTCAACCAAGAAATTCTATAGAGTAACGGCTGTTAAATAAATGTTATTATTTGGGGCTGGCAATTTAGATTGTTAGCCCTATTTTTTTTTATAAAACTTGCATTATATTTTACAAATTGAGATTGTTAAGTTTCAATAATTTTATGGAGGTTCTTAAATTTTGGATATGGTTGTACCAAAAAGATTATATTCGATAGCTATACTTATTTTATTATTAGTAATATACGGCTGTGCCAGTAACAGCAACAACCGAAAAGGCAGATTAAGTGATGCTATGGAAAAGTCTTCGGATGATTATGAAGGGGATAGATTTGTTAAAACAATTCCTGATCCCGATTATGAAGATGACGAAGAAAAGGAAAGAGAAAAACGCAGAATAAAAAAGAAAGAAGCAAAATTTTCTGAAAATGAATCAAAATATAAATTTAGCTCATTCTTTGTAAGACATAATTCCGGAGGTATGTTTAGTAATGACTTCTATGGTATAAATGGCTTTAGCCTTAATCTGAGAGTAAAGTCCAGACCTGTAGATTGTTGGCAGGTATATTTAGGCTATTCCAGAGCACCTGTTCAGGAAACAAGCCACCTAGCAGAGTCCATAAAGTCTGGCGTAGGGATTATAGCTCTGGGTACTGAGTACGTAAAATATACTACACCTTCATATACATTTTTAAATCACTTTTTTCTGTTAGGCTTGGAATATAATATTATGTCCTGGGGTTACAAAAATCCTATAGAAGCATTCGAATATGATGATTATGGAAATATTATTGGGGTAGAAAAGATTAGGAGTGATTTCCTATCCGGTATAGATTTTCATATGGGTAGTGGTTTCACAATATACCAGACAGGCAAAATTAATCTGAGTCTGGAGGTTGTTCCCGGGATAAAGATATGGTGGTTTAAATCTAATGAAGGCTTTGATAATGATATTTTTCCTCCCTTTCCCTATTTAATGTTAAAAAGTACAATTAATTTTAAAATTTAAAGGATTAAACATGACCAAAGATTACTACAAAATTCTAAGAAATAATAAGTACTTTTTTTTGATTATATTGATAACTTATCTTTCCTGTTCTTCTCTATTTGCCTTCCGGACAAAAAATTATAATGTAAATAATGGCAAGTTGCAAAGTAATAAAGTTAAGGACGTATTCTTTTATGATACAAGCGAGGATAATATTTCTGATACGATTTATACTGATGAAAGCGGTATAATCAATGAAAAAGAATTCTATATTATTAAGGCAGATGAATAAATAATTTATAATTTTTTAAAATAGGATATTTTTAATTTATAAATTAGAAACGGATTTTATTATATTATCTGATTTTGATTGACTCTGAATTTATTTACAAAAAATTTAATAAAAGATACAAATCAGAAACTAAATTTTTGGTTTAATTTACTTATAATAAATTTATTACAAATTGTTAAATGGTAAGAGGGAAACAGAAAAAACTAAAATAATTGACAATGTTTGTTCGATATATTATAAAGTCCGAAGTATTATCATAATTTATCTTAAATCTGATAATACAATTAGATCTAAGGCGCTTTTGTATAATATCTTCGTTTGTTAGCAAAAAATCTGTGAATCAAAAATACATAGGAAGGAATTATGAAAAAATTTATTATTTTATTTTTTGTCACCTTATTATTCGTCACTAATATTTATGCTTATCCTAAAGCTTTAGAGGATAACATAGTTGATTCGATTGTTACAGAAGATGGTAAAGTAGCTGTAGCTATCGTTGTTCCAGGTAAACCTCCGGAGAATTATCGTGCTCCAATAGCTTATCCTACACGCACTTCAGTAATTCTTTCAAGCGTTCCTGCTTTTGATTGGTCATTTGGCTGTTCTGCTACTTCAGCAGCTATGGCAGCTGGCTTCTATGATAATATGGGATATCCCAATATGTATGATGGTCCTACTAATGGTGGGTTAATGCCCCAGGATAATACAGTGTGGCCCGATTGGGTGGATACCTGCGGTGCTACCAGACATCAATGTCCACTGAGCGCTACCCATCAAGGACTAGATGGTAGAACTACCAGAGGACATGTGGATGATTACTGGATTTGCTATGGAGAAGAGGGTCCGGATCCCTGGGAAGGAAATTGGCCGGAGCATACTTACGGTGAATGCACAGCTGATTATATGAAAACCAATCAATGGGTCAGACCAGCTGATACTATTAATACTGACGGTGGCACCACATTTTGGAAATGGACAGATGGTTCACCTATGACTTATACAGATATTGAAAATGAAGGACTTGATGATGCTGACGGTAGTTATGGTTTCAAGCTATTTTGTGAATCAAGAGGCTATACGGTAAATGACGGCTATGGACAACTAATTTACGGTTTTGATGGAAATACAAAGGGTTTTACCTATAACGAATACAAAAACGAAATAGATAATGGCAGACCCGTGCTTATTCATATTACAAATCATACAATGCTCGGGTATGGATATGATGATGGTGGCGGTACGAATACCGTTTATGTACATGATACATGGGATCATAATCAACATCAAATGACGTGGGGAGGAGCATATTCAGGTAGTATTCATTATGGAGTTACAACTCTTGAGCTTGCCCCTACTGATATAAATGTCTGGACCGGTGATTATAATAATTATTGGGGGAATGCCGATAACTGGTCACTGGGTCACGTTCCTGATGCCACAGAAGATGTAGAGATTACTGATGCCAACAATCCATGTATTGCTGATTATAGTACAAAAAATTGCAAAAGTTTAACTATCTATCCCGGAGCTACAGTTCAAATCGAAGATGAAAATATAGTAGTTCAAGAGGATGCTATTATTCACGGAAATTTAGATATTAATAATACTAATGGTAATTTATATGTTTATGATGACATAACGTGGGAATCCGGTTCTACCTGTGATATGACAGAGAGTTCAGTAATTTATGTTTATGGTACATGGGAATTTAAAGATGGGGCAGAAGTGCAACTAGATGAAGGTTTCGTAGATTTCCAGGGAGGCTCTGCTAGCTTTATTCGCACAAAAGATGATGATTCATACTTCTACCGGGTAAAAAATAATAAATCCGGTTCTATTTTGGCTCATAGCGGCTCCTCTACTCATTCTTTACATATAAGTGCAAATTTGTACATCTATTCCGGTTGCCAACTAAAAAGCTATTCCGACGAAGATATTCTAATAGATGGATTCATAAATAATATGAGCGGCAGTATTCTCCTTGATTACGGAACCCTAAAATATGAGGGATTGTCCACTACAAGTTATTTTGAATCAGGAGATTACATAAATAATCTTATCATTAATTCTTCAGAGAAAAAAACTTTCCAGGGTGAGGTAGAAGTAAAACATGATCTTGTAATTGACTCTGGCACACTGGAATTAAAGGACAATCTGGAAGTGGATAATCATATTACAATAAATTCCGGAATTTTGGACCCGGATAATTGTAGTATCACAGTTGCTGGTAATTGGCTGAATAATGTAGGTTCTACCGGATTTTATGAAAGTACAAGTAGAGTAATTTTTGCGGGAAGTGATCATCAGTATATTTATTCTAATGAAACTTTTGATACACTTGAAGTTGATTGTGGAGCTGCAGTGCGTGTTATAGATGTAAATCACACGGTTACCTGCAATAGCTACGATTGGACTTCAGGAGGAATCGATATTCTTTCCGGAACCTTTACTGCTCTGGATTTAGAAAATGATGGAATATATGGAGGATATTGGCTTAATACTGACGGAGAAATAAATCTCCATCAGGATGGTAGCTCTTATATAGATCTAAATGGAGATCTACATATATTTGGTGGGACAATGAATGTATATGGAGGTTCTTTGAAGAGCTATTGGCCATACCTGCAAGACGCTTCTATCACAATGAGTGGCGGTGTGCTTGATTTTAAAGATAATGGTATCTATGTCTGTGTTTCAGGTACTCACACATTAACAGAAGATATTACAGGTGGAACTATTAGAACTTCGAAAGGTTTTACCGGAAACCGTACTGATTTCAATCCAAATGGTGGAACAATAGAACTCTATGGTTCTACAGATGCAGACCTTAGTATGGGTGACGGTAGTAATTTATATAATGTCGAGATCAACAAAACGTCCAAAGAGAACATTAATAAAAATACTAAAAAACCTGAATATGAGATTGTGCAAAACCGGGATGGCTCAATAACCAGATATGCAAAAAGCAATACTGCCACAGCTGGCAGTGAACTGGATATAAATGGGGATGTAACAATTGAATCAGGTATTTTGGATTGTAACGATTCCACGATGTATGTAAGCGGTAGCTGGACAAATAATGTCGGAGATGCCGGATTTGTGGAAGCTGAGGGAACTGTAGTATTTGATGGATCTCTTAGTAAAAATATCACTACCAATGAAACATTTTATGATCTAAATATTGACAAGGCAACTTACGCTGGCGTACAAACCGGTACAGGAAATAATAGTGGGGTGGATATTACAGTTTTGAATGATCTAAATATCCAAGAAGGATCTTTTGAACTAAATAATCCTACAAATTTAACAATTGGTTGTGATCTAATTATTTTCTCCGGAGGAGTTCTGGATGCAGATGATACCGGAACAATAAATATTTCTGTAGCAGATGATTGGTTTGATTATACGGATAGCGGTGGATTTGAGTCAGGAGCCTCGTCTGTAGTTACATTTAATAGTACACAATCAGGTATGATTCAAAGCGTAAGAGAAAATGAACCCTTCAATGATATAATAATTAATTCTGCAGCAACTTATGTAAGACCGTCCAGTACCGGTCCCACAGTCACCTGTAATAATATGGATATAGACTCAGGAACATTGAATATTGCTTCATATAAAGTTGTTGTAAACGAAGAACTGGATATTAGTGATAAATTACAAATGACTTCTGCAGATGATAGCCTCCATGTAAGAGATATATTTTGGCAGTCCGGTTCTTTTGATAATATTACTGATGGTAAGATTTTTGTTTCCGGAGATTGGAATTTTAACCTTGGTACAAATGCAAATTTGGGCACAGGTAACACGGTATACATGCAAGGTAATGGCGCTACAGAATTATTATGCAATGAACCTGATGCAGCCTTTGGTAATCTAATTATGGATAAACCAGCTGGTCCTTCTGCAGATACTTACATAGATGCCTCCACCACAGATACACTCAGAGTAAATAGCGATTTGATAGTAAATGCAGGAAATCAATTTCACGCAAGTGGCAGCTCTGCAATTATTGATAGCGTATTAGACATTCAAGACACAGCAGAAATGGATTTGTCCACAGGCTCCACAATTATAAATAATTCTGATTTTACCCTAAATGGAGAGCTGGATGTTGGCAACGGAGAAGTTTTGATACATGGTCAGTTTGAACTTGCATCAACAGGTAAATTAATAATAGATGGCGGCAGCTTTGTGAGTGACGCAGCTTATGCAAAGAATAAGGCATTGCAGTATATGCGAGGTACATTAAAAATGGAAGATGGGCTGTTTGAAATTACCAATAATCACATTTCAATCTTAAGCTCATTTGTGGATAGTATTAGCGGTGGTATTATCAGAACAGGCGGAAGTTTTGTTGCCAGTATGTCTGGTACATTTCAGCCGTCAGGTGGTACCGTGGAACTTGCAACCAATTCTACTGGATATTATATAAATTGTATAAATGGAAATTATCTGCATAATCTAAAAATTAACGGATCAGAAGGTATTTTTCTCTATAATGATATTATCATTAAAAATAATTTATTAATTGAACAGGGAAATTTACATTCTGATAGCAATGTTATGTATGTTGGTGGAGATTGGACTAACAATGTAGGTGATTCTGGATTTAGCGAAGTAAATGGTACAGTTGTCTTTGACGGCACCAGTACCGGAGATCTCACTACAGATGAAACATTCTATAATTTAAAGTTAGATAAAACCTATCCCAGCTTTAATGGATTTGAATTAACTTCCGGTGTTACTGTTAATGTACTAAATAATCTAAATATCGAAGATGGTACTATGGAGATGAATAATAGTTCTACCCTTGATGTTAATAATGATATAAATATTTTACTTGGTGCAGGACTTAATGCAAATAGTGACACGGGCTTAAATATATTTGTTGGTGGAGATTGGTCAAACAATAACTCAGACAACAATACCGAACATGGTTTTTCTCACGGCACCTCCACTGTTACTTTTGATGGTTCCACCGATCAAGGTATTAGTAGCAGCTGTGTTGCTGATACGTTTTATAATATTACAGTTGATAAATCAGCAGGTAATCTCCGTCCCAATAATGGCACCGCAATATTTGGTGATTTGACTGTATCTGCTGGTTCATGGTGGGATAATACCCCTAATTTAACCCATGCAGTTTATGGAGATTTTACTGTTGATTCTGGTGCCGCATGGTATAATACTACAAATAATACAGTGGTCTTTAGCGGTACTTTAGATCAATTTGTTGATTTTGATCCGAGCACAACCAGTGGTTACTTTTATGATGTGATTGTAGATAAATCAGCTGCTAAAATTAATGAGTTTTCTGATAATGGTGAACCAATCACATTGCCTCAAACAAGGGAGAGGGCAAAGACAGTTACCCTCAATAGTAATTGTGTGGCACTGGCTAGTGGCACATTAACTGTAGATGAAGGTACATTTGATTTAAATGGTTATTATTATAGATGCACCGGAGATGTTATAATTAATGATGGCGGAACAATGACGATAGATGATAATGCCTGGCTGGAAGTTGGCGGAGGTTGTGCTCTTACGGTAAATAACGGAGGGAATCTGGAACTAATTGGCAGCTCAGGCAACGAAGCTAAACTAACTCATCATGCTGATTATTATGATGTTGATATCGAAAGCGGAGGTGCAATTGCAGCTGAATATGCTATATTTGAATACATGAGCACTGATGGGGTAGAAATTAAAGATGGAGCTATTATTGATCCTTCTCATACATTTAATAATTGTAAATTTAGAGCAGGCGAAGCAGGAGGCACACTTCTCATAATTAATAATGCAGATACAATCTCAATCTCTGATGCTGTATTCCCTGCAAACTACTGGAGCGGAACCTATAATGTATCCAAAACCTTAAATCATGGAAAATTAACCTTTGCCAATGCAACCGGAGATTTTGCTGGATCGGACTACGAAAACGATTCATATGATCGCATTGATTGGGCAGATTACCTGCCTGAGCTGGAAATTACAAATGCTGTATGGTCTGAAACTAACACCTATGTTTGTGATACCATAGATGTGGATGTAACAGTAAAAAATTTAGGAAATGCCGATGCGTCAAGTGCATTTACTGTTGATTTTTATCAAGATCAACCTTCAGCTCCTGTAGCTGGTGATTATGGAGAAGAATTTACCTTCATAGATAGTTTAAATATGGGTGATTCCATTACTGTAAGTTTTAACAATCTAAGCAGCATTACAGATACCGTATGGACTAGCTGGTTTCAAGTTGATACAGATAATTTGATTACCGAATCTGACGAAAGTAATAATGTTTACGGACCTAATTCAATTACCTGGAATGCACTGCCGGCTGTGAGTGATTTAAATGTTCAGTATAATTCAAACACTGGTGAGATAGAACTAACATGGTCTTACTCTACAATAGTAGATAGTTTTTACATCTACCGTGACACAAATCCCTACTTTACACCCACTACAAAACACGCATCTGTTAGTGGTGCCACAACCACCTGGAGTGAAACCGCCTCTGGCACGAAATATTTCTATATTGTAACTGCTAAACGGAATGATCCTCCTCCTGTAATTATGAACAATAGAAAGGACTTAATAGAAAAACTAAGGAAGTAATTCACTAGTATAACATAAACTAACTCCCATCTTAGCGCTAGGATGGGAGTTTTTTTTTATTACTTAATTTTCCCAAACAAGCAAAAAAAGGTTTAAATTAAAAAAATTGTTTAAATTAGTAAAATAATTTTAGCGTACTTAACTTAAAATTAATCATCAAGCGCAATAAGCACAATATCATATTTTCAACAGCAGCGGAAAATTCGATGCGGGAGCTGTTTTTATCTGGATACTGTTTCTGATACCACTTATACAGATGAAAGCGGTATAATCAATGAAAAAGAATTTTATATTATTCGAGCAGATCATTAACTAGAAAAGTCAAATCTGGAATGGATATTTTATTTTTTAAAAAAAATGTTGCGGCTAATTCTTTTTATTGTCGTTGTATAAGTTACTTTTACATAGGAAATTAAAGTTTACATAATCATATTGATTTCTTCTTTAAAAAATTATTTTAATTGACAGAAAAGAAAAAAAATTTCAAAATAAACAATAATCTTTGAACTTCGATCTGTAATATAGGCGAATAATATAATTCTGCATCAACAGTTATATTCTTTTTCCCTGGTTTATTGTTAACTAAAGCGAAATAATTAAATCAAATGTAAAGGTGGAAGAAATGAGAAAAGCATTACTAGTTATTTTATTTTTATTATTT
>JAGXLO010000146.1 GCA_018334695.1 Candidatus Cloacimonadota bacterium | reverse complement strand
AATATGCCTGAAATTATTGGTATTTCAGATATGATGGGAATTCTTATCTGAGGAACTTTGGGAGCTTCTGGAGCAAAGAGTTGAAAACCAATAATAGTTTTATATAAAAGGTCAGAAAGGCCAGTACCTAAAATAACTAGGGTTATCCCCAATATAAATTGACTAATTTTGAGGGATTCATGAATATAAATTAAAAGCAGACCAAAAAGACCACCCATTAAAGCACCAACTAAAAAACCGATAAACCAGTTACCGGTCTGGTAAGCTGCAATAAACCCTGCAGAAGCTGAAGCCAGCATAATACCTTCTCCAGAAATATTAAATATTCCAGTCCTACCACCTATCACAATTCCAAGACTGGCCAGACCATATATACTGGTATATGAAATAATCTGTTTAAGCATTTCCGTATAATGTCCCACATCAACACTTCCTTTCTCAAATTAATATTAAATCTTTTATTGAATAAAGCTGCCGCCAGCTCTCCTTCTCAGTACAACAATAAAAAGAACAATGATTGCCTGACTTAAAAATACAAGTTCAACCGGTACCTGCAATGTCCTTTGCATTGCATCTGCCCCAACCAGTAATATTGAGATAAATATAGAGGAAAGAGGTACACCCAAGGGATTACCCTGACATATTAAAGCAGTTAAAATACCAAAGATTCCATATTGGGCTCCACTTGTGAGGGCAAAGCCTTCAATTAAACGCTGATGAACACCCATAACCTCAATTCCACCAGCTAAGCCTCCTAATGCCCCTCCAATTAAGAAAGTAAGCATCAATGTCCTTCTCATTTTTATACCATATACAGAAGCAGCATCGGGATTAATGCCTGTTGCTATAATCTCATAACCCAAAACAGTTTTATTGATTAAATAATAGACCGCTATAATAACAAGTGCTACTATTACAATTCCAAAATGTATCTGTCCAAATAATTCGGGCAGTCTTGCAGCTTCTGGTAGTTTTAAAGACATGGGATGCCCTGTGCGAGGTGCCTTCCATGGTTCTGTTGTAGCTATAAAATTTACAAAATAAATTGCAATAAAATTCAACATGATCGTTGAAATTATAGGATTTATATTATAATATGCTTTTAAAAAACCTGCAATTAAAGCAAAAACACCACCAGCTGCCATCGCTACTAAAATTAATATTGGAATAAAAATTATAGCAGGGAGATTAAATCCGGCCAGTGCAATTCCAACTATAGCGGTAATAGTGCCACCAAACAGCATCTGCCCCCAGCCGCCTATATTAAAAAATCTAATTTTAAAAGGTATTGCAAAAGCATAGGTTGTTAAAGTAAGGGGAATAAATTTTTTTAGTGTCTCAATAATACCCCGCTGGGAAGTAAAAGAAGTGAAAAGCAAAGTTTGGTATGCTTTCAACACATTATACCCTAATAAACCTATTATGGCCCCTGTTATTCCAAATGCTATCAATAAAGCCAAAATATATGGTTTAGAACCGACCCATATCTTCTGCAGTTTAGTTGTTTGTTTTAATGAAACTTCCTGTCCAGCCATTATTACTAACCCCCAATCATCTTAGAACCAATTTTATATTTATCAAATTGATCTTGTCCAAATATTTCTACTATTTTTCCTTCATGTATTACTCCTATTCTGTCACTAACCTGCATTAACTCATCTAAATCTTCATTTATATATAAAACGGCGGTTCCTTTGGATCTTAATTCTACCAACCTCTTAAAAACAAATTCAACCGAAGCCATATCCAAACCAGCTGTTGGACTGTGAGTTACCAATAAATCAAGCTCATTGATCAAAGCCCTGCCAATCACAACTCTTTGAATATTACCTCCGGATAGTTTGCCCGCCCTTTTTTTCTCATTAGGAGTCTTTACCTGAAATTCATCTATTATATTCTTCGCTTCTCTGGTCACTTTGTCCCATTTGATGATTCCTTTTTTCTGAAAACGAGGTTCTCTCTGATGACCTAATAAAACATTTTCGGTTATATTTCCCAAGCCAATGATGCTCTCTTTTTTTCTATCTTCCGGTATATAAGAAACTTTTCGGCTGAAAACTTTATTTGTTGACATACCATTTATCTTTTTTCCCTTTAATATTAACTTACCTTTAGTAATATTGTTAGGATCTATGATCACTTCAGCTAACTCTTTTTGTCCATTCCCTGAAATGCCTGCTATACCAAGTATTTCTCCCCCATATATTTTTAAAGAAATCGAATCTAAGTTAATGCCATCTTTCTCTTTAGATTGAGCGGAAATATTCTGCAATTTTAATATTGGTTCTGAAGTTTTTTCAACATCAGGTAAATTAATAATCGGAATAGCACTTTCTGTAATATTAATTTCTGCATCCTGAAACATAAGCTGCACCAAGTCTTCCTTGGTAGCCTTTTTAGTATCAATAGTTCCCTGCATAATACCACCAGTTAAAACACTAGCTCTATCACAGGCTTGAATGACCTCTTTGATTTTATGGGTAATAAAAACAATAGTCACTCCTTCTGCAACCATCTTTTTGAGTGATTCAAGCAATTTTTCAAATTCTTCTTGTACTAAAGAAGTTGTAGGCTCATCCAATATCAAAATATTTGCCCCTCTATAAATCGCCCTGATAATTTCTATCTTTTTTTTAAGACCGGCCGGTAGATCTTTAACCTTAGTGTGCAGGGGAAATTTTAGGCCGAAGTCTTTTTGGAATTTTTCTATTTCTTTTTCAGCATCTTTTAATTCAAGAGACATCTTGTTTCCATCTGTGCCAAGTATTAAATTTTCAAGTGCAGTAAACTCTGGAACCAATGTTGAGCTTTGATGAATCATACCTATACCCAGCTTAATAGAATCAAGAGGTGAGTTTATTTTTACCCTCTCTCCCCTAATATATATTTCTCCTTCATCTTCTGTAAATAAGCCATATAAGATATTCATCAGAGTTGTTTTACCAGCTCCATTTTCCCCTAATAATCCATGGATTTCGCCTTCATTTAAATCGAAGTTTACTTTATCCAAAGCCTGAACTTCGCCAAATCTCTTACTTACATTTTTTGCTTCAAGAACTTTATTCTCTTTAACCATACCATAGTCACACTCTCTTATTATATTATTTTGTTATCGAACAATAAAATGCAAAAATAAATAATAATTAATAATAATAACGAATTGCTGCCCCAAATTCAGGGCAGCAATTATAAACTTATTCAAATTTATCTATTCTGAAGATTCCCCTTCTATACTAATTTCGGATAGATTCTTTTCTACTTCGATTTCTCCACTTGCTACTTTTTCCGCAATACCTTTTACCCAATCATTGATTTCTTCAGAAACATTGTCAACAGGTAGTTTTAAATAGCGAGATTTTTCAGGACCATATTCCATAGGAATAAAGTTACTTATCTCTCCTGATTTTATAAGTTCAATTGCTTTAAACATAACAGGATTGTATTTAAATAGATCCGAAGTAAGGTGATTGTTGGGTGCTAAATTATATTTATTAGTATATGTGGTTGTAACATAAACATCACGGTCTGCATCTTCCACAGCTCTAAATAGTCCATAATTACCCAAGTTCACACCACTAATGATAACATCTATATCTTGAGAGATTAAAGCTTCAGCACTCTGTTTAGTTTTTACCGGATCATTAAAGTCTCCCACATAGATATATTTAAATTCGATTTCAGGTTTATAGGTTCTGATGGCCTGGCCAATTGCATTAACCTCACTATAGGTAAAGGGAAGTTCTAATCCACCTATATAGCCTACTTTGTCTGTCTCTGTTTTCGGGTTGCTAGAGCACCTAATACGTAAAAACCAGGATAGTAATTACGTTCTAGGAGTGTAATATTTCCGAATTGTTCTTCTAGAGGTGCATCGGCTTCAATAAATAATAAATGCAACTTCTGGAAAATCAGGAGCAACTTCTAAAACAGCCTGATTGAACTGGGCACCATGTGCCCAAACAATGCCATATCCGCTGTCCGCATATTCACTTAATACCCTTGCAGCATCAGGAACTGCTACCTGTTCAGAATAAGATGTTTCCATCCCCAATTTTTCTTCTATAGCCTGCATAGTTTCATAACCGGTCGCATTATAATCTGCATCCTGAACTGAACCAGGAAATATTACAGCTATCTTATTCATATCTTGGGCAGCTACACTACCAACCATTATAAAACTGAAGACTAATA
>JAGXLO010000145.1 GCA_018334695.1 Candidatus Cloacimonadota bacterium | reverse complement strand
CTTTGATTATAAAAATAGTGCCACTTTGGGTAATGCAAATTCCTTCCAGCCCGCTATTATCCTGACCACTAATAATGTGGACATAACGTGAAATCAGATTGCCTTCCATTGAAATATTTATCAAATTTCGATTTTCCTCTTCCACAATCCAGAGAGAATTGCTGATAAAATCATATGCGATGCCTTCCAAATCTTCTACTACAAAAGTTGCATCAGAGTACCTTGAGGCAATTTCAGTAAATTTTCTGGTTGTAACATCTATAAGCCCGCCAGGAGCGGTATAAACAATAATTTTTATAGGTTTTGATGGGAATCCGGTTTCGGTTTTTTTAACACTCTTTGCAAAGATAAAGGTATGAAAGAAGATGAAAACTAAAATTAAAATTAAAATAAACTTTTTCATATAAAATCTATAATTAAGTTATTATACTTGCAACATAAAAACATTTTGCATAAAGAATAGCGAGATATAGCTGAGGATAGCCGCTGCTATCGGAGTTGTAATCCAACCAAGGCTAATTTTACCCAATAGTTTATAATTAATATTTCTCCCACCTTTTGCCAGGGAAATACCGATAACGGCTCCCACAATAGCTTGTGAGCTAGAAACAGGAACAAGTGGAAAGGAAGGTAGTCCATGAGAAATAAGAAAGTTTTTCAAGCCCTCGGAAGCAAATAGGAATAATACTAAAGAGCTAGAAGCTACAGCCACAAAAGCTGTGACCGGAGATAACTTGAATATGTTAGTACCTACTGTCATCATTACTTTTTTAGAATAAGTAAAAACACCTACTGCAATAGCAAAACCACCCAGTAAAAATAATATTTGTGTTGATGATAAATGAAACAAGCTAAGAATATTCACATCAGCAAAAGGCGATGATGTAGTAAATACTCCCATAACATTGGCAATATTATTGGCACCAAGACTATATGAACCAAAAGCTCCAACAATTACTAAACCTACACGAGTATAGGAATCCATTCTTAGAAGGTGAATTTTGCTTCTTTCGAAAAACCATTTTACAATAAAAAATAGAATAAATGAAAAAATAGCTGAGAGTATGGGAGAAAAAACCCAGGTTCCGACAATTTTGGTAAGAGATTCTACACCGGTGGGATTATTGGTAAAAAAGTTCCAGCCAATAATGGCTCCTACGATAGCTTGTGAAGTAGAAACCGGAAGTCCAACTCTTGTCATCCATAGAACAGAAACTGCAGCAGAAAGAGCTACAATAAAGGCTCCTCCTAGTTCTTCTACAGCACCTAATTTGCCCAAAGTATTAGAAGCACCTGCTCCACTAATTACAGCACCTAAAATAATGAAAATACTACAAATAACTGCTGCGATTTTAAAATCCAACATCTTGGTTCCTACTGCTGTTCCAAATATATTAGCAGCATCATTTGCTCCCAAAGACCACCCTAAGAATAACCCGCTTGATAGAAAAAATAATATTCTAAACATTATCTGTACTTATCCTAAAATTTAAATTTCTCTTTTGATAGCATAAACCGAAAGTCTTTCTGCAACTTCTTCGGCTTCATCTGAAATGGTTGATATTTTTTCTGCAAAGTAACGTAAATGCACTTTGCGGCTGAATTTTTTGATGTCACTCTGAAATACTGTACGTTTTAGTTTTTCTTCCACATCATCAGCTTCGTGTTCATAAAAATGTACTTTATTGATAAAATCTTCTACGAGATTAATTTCTTTGAAAAAAGAGCGGGAAGCTTTTACTACTTCCTCTACAGCCTTACGAGAGAATTTAGCAAGATTGAGAAACTGCTGTTGAGCAAATTCGGGAATTTCCGGACATTCTATGGAAAATCTTTCTACAGTTTTTTCGCAACAATCAACGATGCCATCCATATTTTCCAGTAAGCCTAATACATCTCCTCGAGATTCTGGAATCAGCATATACGTATATAACTTGTGCTTTATGCTACGCCTTTTTTCATCAGCCTCAGATTCCATTTTAGTTATGGTAACGAATTTCTCATTAAAACGATCTTTATCGTCGAGAATGTATGACTTTATGGCTTCATAAAAAATTAGCCCGGAACGAGAAACTTGATCTAAGTACGCACTAATCTCTTCTTCCAATTGTTTTGTACGATTCATGAATAATTTTGCCATATTATCTCCTATTCTTTTAAAAGCCGGTCATATAGGATACCATGCCGCAGACCGCTGTCACTTATTGTTATTTTGTTTATATTAAAATGCTCCATTATTGCCTTAACGATTGAAGCTCCGGCTAACATAACATCAGCTCTTTTGGGTTGCAATCCCACAATGTTTTTCCTCTCCTCTATAGTTTTATTTTTGAACATGTCAATCTGTTCTTTTACGTCATCTAAACTAAGTTTGGAACCCTGAATTACCTGGCGGTCATAGTCTACCATTTTATGTTTAACGGCTCCCATGCTTGTTACAGTACCACCAATTCCAATCAAATAATCAGGACTTCTATGTTTTATTTCATTACTTAAAAATTGGGCAAGATAGTTTTGCATTCTGTTCAATTCATCGTCAGTCACAGGGTCGGAAAGAAGGTACTGTTCGGTGGGCTGAACAGCTCCCACATCTAAGCTTATACGATTCTTTAAATGTGTTCCTTCACCAAAAATAAATTCAGTACTACCTCCGCCCGTGTCAAATACAGTAATGTCTTCTCCGGAAGCATTGCCAATTGTAGAGAGAACGGCTAAATATGATAGACGAGCTTCCTCTTTACCGGAAATAACCTGAATTTTTAATCCTAACTCATCTTTTACTATTTTTAAAAATTCATCGCTGTTCTTTGCTGTACGTAAGCACATGGTTCCTACTGCAATAATTTCTTTCACATCATGTTCCTTAGAAATTTCCAGATATTCTTTAATAACTTGTATATTACGAGCCATTGCTTTGGGGGATATAATACCCGTTTTTAATAAACCTTCTCCCAGTCTGGAAATATTATTAGTGTCCAATATGGGTTCAAAATCATTATTTTCTATAGAGAAGATGAAGAATTTGATTGAGTTAGTTCCAATATCTAATATAGCATATTTTTCCATTTTAATTCCTTGTTTTCTATTTTAACAGCTCCCGTGAGCCAGAAGAGCTATATTTTCACCTGCCAGAAATGAGCGATTAAAATGCTTGCATGCTGCGGGTGTTTTTTTTATTATCAATTTGCTTATTCCGTGGTTCAGAATATAATTTTTAACTTCCTGGGGACAACTAAGTGATCCATATACACCATTTCCAATAATTAATAAATCTACATCATGATCAAAAATACCAGTTATCATGTTTTTCTTGAGCATATGTCCATTACGCTCTTTCCATGGGGTCACCTTACCTTGCACAATCCTAATATCTTTTCCTGCACCTACAATTTTGCCATTGCTCTGTTTTGCATGCTCTTTGCCATTTATAACAAACCTGGCCCAGGAAAACTCCTCAATCGGTCCTTGCTCGAATTGAAATGTTTTATTCATGACAAATTAATATTTCAAACCAAAATGTTGTTTCATCGCCTTAATATAATTTATGTTTTCCATTCCTTTAAGACCCAATCTATCCATAGTTTTTAAGACTAAATCAGGATCAGTATGCTCAACAGCAATCGTTTCTGTTTTATAGTCATCAAATTTAACTTGTGCAAATTCAACTATAGCGTCATCTATAAAATATCCATGTCGGTTTTTCTTAACATCTACAATTCTTAAATTGGGATTTTTGGCAATGAGATCATTAACATATTCGGAATATGAATACTCATCTTTTTCCAGATATGGCATTTCAAGTCCAAAGGCTTTATAAACTATTACCAGGTCGTTAATATGTATAGGAAATTCTGCTTTGGTTACCACAGTCCACTGTTCTAATCCCGTTTCATTATTAATTCTAATAGGAGATTTGATATCCATTAATTCATCTCTCACCTTGGTATTATCATTACTTTTTTGCGAAAGAATATATATTTCAGTACTTTCGCGATGTCTGGCATCTCCGTGCTTTTTAATATTTTTTTTACCATCTTCCAGGTTGTTGCCAAATGTTCGCCATTCCCAGCGAGGTACTACTTTATTCATCTTTGTTTCCTCCCTTATTATTACTCATTATCATTTCTATCTTTTTTTTTCCGTCAGCAATTTTTTCCCAGTTATTTTCCCACTTATCAAATAAGATAGTGGT
>JAGXLO010000046.1 GCA_018334695.1 Candidatus Cloacimonadota bacterium | reverse complement strand
TTAATGTATATCTCCGAGAATTCCTGCCGTTGATAGATTGTAACTTTATTTTGTTTTAAAAGCTCCAGAATTGCCAGAAAAAATGTTATTATTTCGACCCGCTTACATTTTTCTGCAATAGAGGAAAAAAGAATCTTTTTATTGTGCTCCAAAAGCTGCATTAATTCTGATATTTTATCTTCCACTCTGTACTTTTCCAGATTAATTTCCTCTTCCACTTCCTGTGGTTTTTGCAATATATGTTTTTGTATGGCTTGTATTAAATTATATACTTTACCTTCCTCTTCCTTAATATTATAGGTAACTGCGCCTTTTTTTAGATCCCTGGTTAATGTTTTATTGAGTGAGGGATAAAAATACCGTTTATTTTCTTCTTCTAGATTAGATAGTATTTTGGCAGTTTCTTTCATTTTTTTATAAGCCAACAGATTGTTGACCAATTCCGTTCTGGGATCTTCTACTTCACCATCGTCCTGCACAATTTTGGGCAATAATGATCGTAGTTTTATCTGCATAAGGGTGGCAGCCATTTCCATGAATTCGCCTTCGATTGAAATATTAAGTTCTTCCAGCAAAGACAAATGATTAAGATATTTTTCCAGGATGAAGGAAATGGGTATATTGTAGATATCAATCTTGTGCTTTTTTATCAGAT
The DNA here is from genome assembly GCA_018334695.1 of Candidatus Cloacimonadota bacterium. GTDB lineage: Bacteria > Cloacimonadota > Cloacimonadia > JGIOTU-2 > JGIOTU-2 > TCS60. Next base: position 14,930 of record JAGXLO010000046.1, on the reverse strand, counting down.
AGAGCAAAAGATCCATTGGACCTTCGAAGTTTTCCAGTTTTATTGTATAAGTGTCTGGCATGTTTAATTCTTACATCCTCACACCGGTGAACAGCGTAACAAAAAAACGGATGGGAGGTAGGATAATATTTCCGATAATATTTAAATTCAACATTCTACTTACAATTATTATACCCAAAAAAATAAATATCCCCTTTTTTTCAAATTGTTGAAACTTGTAATAAGCTTCATCACTCAAAAAGGCACCTAATATTTTTGAACCATCTAACGGCGGTAGTGGTATTAAATTGAAAAATCCTAGAGCAATATTGATAAAAATGGTATAAAATATGATCATGACAAATATATTGGGATTATTGGAATATATATTGGGAGAAATAAGTCGAAATATTAGGCTAAATACAGCAGCAGCAATAAAATTTGCAGCCGGGCCGGCAAAAGAAACAATAGCAGTATCTTTTTTAATATCGGTAAAATTATAGGGATTTATGGGAACAGGTTTAGCCCAACCAATGTGAACGATAAATAGCATCAATGTGCCAATAGGATCAAGATGCTTTATGGGATTTAGAGTTAATCTTCCTGCTCTGTAAGCAGTATCATCGCCCAGCTGATAAGCAATGAGTCCATGTGAAAACTCATGTATAGTCAAGGCAAAAAGAACAGGAAATAATAGTATGACGAATTGATTTAAAAAATCCATATTTTCTTCTAATCTTTCGTAAATATTTTGTCGAAACTGTTTTTGGCTATATGATAAGGAAAACTCTTGCGTTGTAAATAGGCAAGTGCCTTTCTTTTTTGCTTTCTCCGATCTTCGTATCTCTCAAGTGAGTTTCTTTTTTTTTCCAGTAATTTGTCAGACATCTCCTGAACTTTCTCTTTGGTTACATATTTAGCAAAGAGAGAATCAATAATTTTAGCGGAGATTCCTTTTTTTATCATTTTTCTTCTAAGTAAGTATTCCCCTTGCGGATGATGTGTTAGAAGGTCGTTAAGATAGTTTTCCGCAAATCGTTCATCGTCAATATAACCGTAATCTATAAATTTTTTTACCAGTTTTTCGATAACGGCTTGAGATATACTTTTTGTTTTCAATTTTTTTCTTATCTCTTTCTCAGAACGAAAGCGGTATTTTAGATAATGCAAAAGAGCCTCTTCACCTTCAAAAAGTTCTATTTTTTCTCTTAAAGATGCCATTTCTTGCTGAGAAAATTCATCGTTCTCCGCAAGAGAGAATTTATCTAATGCTTTTTTTGAAAGTGAAAAGGCATATTCGTTATCGATAAATACTTTATATTTATTTCTTCTTTTTCTTTTCCTTATCTTTGTTATCTTCATCATTTTTCTTTTCAGCAGTGTCGTCCTTAATCAAGCCTAACTCAATCTTAACCTTCTTTTCGATTTCATTTCTTATTTTATCATTCTCTTTCAGGAATTCCATTGATTGCTGTTTGCCCTGTCCCAATTGCGTATCCTTGTAGGAGTACCAGGAGCCTTTTTTATCAATAATATCTCTTTCTACTCCTTCCTCGATCAAAACACTTTCTTCTGAGATTCCTTCACCATAAATGATATCGAATTGAGCTTGTTTAAAGGGGGGAGCAAGTTTGTTTTTGACAATTTTCACCCAGATAACCGTACCAATTATATCTTTTGAAGGTGAGTCTTTTATACTGGGACCTTTTTTTAGATAAATTCTTAATGAGGTATAAAATTTAAGAGCGACGCCGCCTGTGGTTGTACGAGGATTCATATAAGGTGTAACCCCAATTTTCATCCTGGTTTGATTAATAAAAATAAGTGAACAGTTTGATTTGCTGATTATTCCTGTCAATTTCCGCAGAGCTTGTGACATAAGGCGAGCTTGCAAGCCTACATGGGAGTCACCCATTTCTCCATCAATTTCGGATTGAGGAACAAGAGCTGCCACTGAGTCAACAATAATCAAATCTACAGCATTGCTTCTGACCAAAGTTTCTGCAATCTCCAGAGCCTGTTCGCCGGTATCCGGTTGTGAAATGAGCATCTCGTCTGTATTTATTCCCAGCTTTCTGGCATAAATGGGATCAAGAGCATGCTCTGCATCAATAAAGGCAATCACGCCATCCAATTTTTGGGCTTCTGCTGCAATATGCAGCGCCAATGTGGTCTTGCCGGATGCCTCTTCGCCGTAAATTTCTGTAATTCTACCACGAGGTATTCCACCAACTCCCAGAGCAGCATCCAGGTTGATTGCACCAGTAGGAATAACATCTACATCAACTTTGGCGTCAGCCCCCAATTTCATAATCGAGCCTTCGCCATATTTTTTTTTGATTTGCCCGATAGCTGAATTTAAGGTTGAATCATTTTTTTTCTTTTTCTTCTTTGCCATTATTTGGTCCTCCCAAGTAATAAGTTATTTTTTTGAAAAGTTAAATTTATTCATAATTGAATAAAGGGGTCCTTTTTGCGTCAATTTACTTTTAAATAAAGTCAGAGATGAGCAATTAATAGTTTTTGTAATCGGGGAAGTTTTGTTAAAAACTGCTTTCCAGTCAACCTTCATAGGATATTTTATCCTGGCAAGTGTTGTGTGCAAGCTCAAGGGCCTTTTGGCTTTCTTAAAATCTTCCTGCACTAGTTTTTGTTCCAGAATACGGAAAATGTTGTTAGCAATACCGGTCTTTTCTACCATATCATACCAGAGTATTCTTGGTCTTCGGGCGTTAGGAATGACTGCGAGGTTGCCAAATTGAATTGCGAAAGAGTAGAACTGTTTGGTTGTATCTTCCAGAATCTCAGATAGTGTATCAATTTTGTTCTTACTTACATCTCCCAGAAATTTAAAGGTTATGTGATAATTTTCCTCTTCCACCCATTTAATACCACGTGGCAATCTGGGCTTGATAATGTTCACATTTTCCTGTATCAAATCTTTTACTTCGTCCGTATAGTCTATTGCAATAAAGAGTCGCATTATCTCTTGTATCCTATTTTTTGTAAGAGCTCTTTTCTTTCTGCAATATCAGCTTTTTTCTCCACCCCTTTAGGAGCAAATCCGTCCACAACCCCCAGGATACCACAGCCCTGTTCTACTTCCGCTACAATAACTTCTACCGGATTAGCAGTAGCACAAAATATATTTACCACTTCAAAACAATTTTTTAAACTATTTAGAACATTTATGGGAAAAACATCTTTAAGCACTATAATAAATGAGTGTCCCGCTTTTAACTTCTGCAGGTTCTTTACGGCAATTTCTATAAGTTCTTCTTCCGTGCCGTCTTTACGAATCAATCTTTTCTGAGAAGCTTCACAAAAAGCCAAACCAAATTTGATGCCGGGTACACTGTTCATCATTATTTCATAGACATCTTCAACGGTTTTAATAAAATGAGAATGACCCAAAATTATATTGTAGCCTTCCGGGAAATCTAATTTTACTGATTTAATTTCCATAAAAACTCCCACATATCTATTTATTTTAAAATTTGATAATTGAACTTAGTTTGAAAATTCAATATATTTTGCTAAATAATTTGGCAGAGGAAGTTGTCAAATTTTACATTTATTTTTCTAGTGGAATTTAATAACAGCTGGTAATATAAAATTATTTATTCAAGTCTTCATAGGTGTCGATATAGCGTTTAAGAATATTAGCCCTACTATGATGACGTAATTTGGCAATAGCTTTTTCTTCAATCTGCCGCACTCTTTCTCTGGTAATAGCAAAAATATGTCCAACTTCTTCCAGAGTTCTAGGAGTCTGGTCCCCAATGCCAAATCGCAATTTTATCACTCTTGCTTCTCGTTTGGTCATTGTTTGCAATACTGATTCAACCTGTTTGCCAAGCAATGTTCTTTTGGCAATTCTCTGGGGAGAAATCAGGGAGTCATCTTCGATGAAGTCACTAAGTGTGGAATCACCGTCTTCGTCACCTACAGGCTTGTCCAGCGAAACAGGTTTCTTGGAGACTTTGATTATCTTTTTTACCTTTTTTAAGGGAATATCCAATTCTTCTGCAATCTCTTCGGGATAGGGTTCTCTACCGAATTTTTGCACCAGTTTATTATGAGCACGGGAAACTTTGTTTATGGAATCGGACATGTGAATTGGTACCCGAATAGTGCGAGATTGATCGGCAATAGCTTTGGTAATAGTCTGTCTTATCCACCAGGTTGCATAGGTGGAGAATTTATAGCCTTTATGATAGTCGTATCTTTCCACGGCTTTGATCAGGCCAATATTTCCTTCCTGGATCAGATCCAAAAAGCTGAGACCACGGTTGTTATATTTTTTGGCGATACTAATAACCAGACGCACATTAGCTTTGATGATATCGTTTTTCGCTTTCTCCTTTTCCTGCTTGGCATCTTCAATATCCTGCATCAATTTTTTTAGTTCATCTGCGTTCATGCGAGTTTCCAGTTCTACTCTGCGAATTTTTCGTCTATTATTTTTTATTTTACGCAAAGCGTCTATAAATATATCAGGGTCAAGACCGGTCTCTTCTGCTACTTCATTAAATTCTTCTTTACCTTTATTGGCTTTTCTGCCAAGAGAGCATATCTTGTTGGGTGTATAACCTTTAATGTTACTCACTGTTTTGATTCTTTCTCTACTAAGATCAATACGAGAGATTAGGCTTTTGATTCGCATAATCAGCTTGTTGATCATGGAGCTCTTAAAATGGAGGTCTTCAAACAACTTCAGCATTTCTTCCCGGTTTTGTTTTATTTTATCGCCGATGGTTGTACTTTTGTCTTTTTTATAGGGTTTATTCCGTTTTTTATTAATAATTCGTTCTATTTCGTCTGATAGTTCATAAGCCTTTTTGGTTTTTTCGTCCAGGGCAGTAATAAGGCGTTTGTTGTTCTTCTTATCAAACCAGCTACCGAATTCAACTTTTAGTATTTTATCAATCTTTAATTTATCTTCATGATATTTTTTTATTACTGTTCTGAGAATATGAAGGCTACTACCACTCATGAGGGCAAGTCTGTTAATTTTCTCCTGTGCATCTTCAATTCGTTTGGCAATAGCAGCTTCTTTCTTGGGAGTAAGCAGGGGAACTTTACCCATCTCTTTCAGATACATACGCACGGGGTCGTCGTAGAAACGAACTTTACTCTTTTTTTTCTTTTGATTCTTTTTCTTTTGTTTGGAGTGTTTTATTTTCCCTTTAATGGTGTTATCGTAGATTGCCACATCATTATTTTTAAGTTCCTGAAAGATATCATCTATTTTATTTAAAAAAATCGGATTTTCAGGAATTAATTGATTAATTTGATCGTAAGTAACGAAACCACGATTTTTTCCTAATTTGATCAGTTCGTTGATAAATTCTTTTATTGTTTTCATAATACTTAATACCTCATTTATCTAAGAATCTTACGAACACTTCCACCTTTTGCCATAGCTTTTAGCTGGTGGAGTTTCTTTAAAACATCTCTTTTCCTTTTGATATTTTTATAATCATCAGGATTATTTTGAATCTTTTTATTTATTTTTAGCAACTCATTTTCCAGTCTCCTGATACGTAGAGCTGCTAATAATTTGTTTAATTTTTTTTCACTTGCATCACTCTGAGAAAATATTATATCAGAAATCATATCTCGTTCTTCCGGCTCAAGTTTATCCAACAAAGAAGCTTTGTTAGCTAAAAAATCAGCTGGGGTTTTTTGCAACTTTATCATATTGAAAAATTTTCGATAAAAAGGATGAGTAAAAAAGGAATCATCAATGGATTCCAGATGAGGTTCTACCAACTCGGGTTTATTTAAAATCATACCGATAAATTCACGTTCCTCTATATATTGCTTTCTATCAATTTTACTTTCTGAATATTTTTTCCATTTTTTCTTTTTTCTTTGATTCAAAGATTTAATAATATTTACATTATCAATCTTGAATTCCTCCGCAACCTTATTCACAAAGAGTTCTTTCTGGGTGGGATCCGAAATCAAACCAAGATCATCTATAATTGCATCCAGTGCTTTTCTTTTATGTTCCAGGTCAAGATCAGCTTGCAGGTACTTGCCTAAAAACTGATAGAATGACAAAGGATTATCAATCAATTGCGCTAAATCATCTTTGCCGAATTCATCCAGATAAGAATCAGGATCATAACCCCGGGGCATCATAACAACACTGGGAAAAATATCATTTTGCAAACATGTTTTTATTGCACGGGCTGTAGCAGCATATCCAGCTTCATCACCATCATATAAAATAATAATATTTTTTGTGTATCTCGCAAGTAATTTTATCTGTTGAGTAGTAAGAGCAGTACCCAGGCTGGCTACAATATTGGAAAAGCCAAATTGGTAAAGTTTGCACAAATCCATGTAACCTTCTACAACAAGGGCTTTTTTGGCATCAATAATTTTTCTTTTGGTTACATTAAGACCGTAAAGCTGATATCTTTTTTGATAAATAATCTGTTCAGGAGAATTGAGATATTTTACACTACTATCATCATCTTCTTTGTATATCCTGCCACCAAAAGCCAATATCTTGCCGTCCGTAGAAAAGATGGGAAAAATAATGCGCTTTCTAAATTTATCATAAATACGCTGGTTTTTCTGAGAAAAGAGTCCCGATTTCATAACAGCTTTTTTGGAAAGACCTTTACCTTTTAGAAAGCTAACCAGACCGTCCCACTTATCGGGAGCCAAGCCTAACTGGAATTTTTTAATAGTATCGGATTCAACACCCCGGTTTTTTAAAAAATTTTTAGCTTCTTTGCCTTTTTTCTGCAAATTTTTGCTATAATATTTGTGGGCAAGTTCGTATATTTTGTACATCTCATTGTAAAGTGACTGCTTTTGAGAAGAACCCTCTTTTTCCGGAAGTTTAATATGAGCTCTTTGTGCTAGTTTTTGCACTGCCTCCGGAAATGTTATTTTCTCATATTCCATAAGAAAAGTAAAAACATTCCCCCCTTTACCACAACCAAAACATTTGTATATCTGCTTGGAAGGGCTTACGATAAAGGAAGGTGTTTTCTCATCATGAAAAGGGCATCTTGTCTTAAAATTTGCCCCGCTCTTTTTCAGAGGAACGTAAGAATTAATTACGTCTACAATATTATTTGCTTCTCTTACTTTATCTATGGTTTGTTGATTATATCTCATTTTGCTATTTCAAAACTAAGATTGTAACTCCGGTTCCACCTTCTGCAGGAGAGGGGGAATAGAAATTCTCTAGGCGCTCATCATCTTTGAGATAATTCCATATCTTACGTCGCAATCTGCCTGTGCCTTTACCGTGCAAGATTCTGATCTTTTTGTAATCCATTACTATAGCACGATCTATATATTTTTCTATAACAGGCTTTGCCTCTTCAAAAGTTAGTCCCATTATATTTATCTCAAAGGGGATTTCCCTGTCAAAATCGGTGAAAACAGACACATTATCCTCTTTTGTTTTCTCCTGTGAATTATTTGCAATTTTATTTTGTGGCACTTTATAGATATCATCTGCCGCGACCGAAAAATTTAGACCGTCGGATTTAACAATAATTTTGTTAGAAGATATTTTATCTATTTTGCCAATTGTGTCCATGGATTTGATATAAATTATATCATTTTTTTGGGGGTTGTCAATGGATTCCAGCTCCTCTTCCAGAATTTTTTCTTTACTTTGGGAAATATCTTTTTGCTGTGTTTCTATCTCTTCTTCTAACTCTCTAATTTCATCTAGTTCGATTATTTTTTCTCTCTGTGTTGATTTTAATTTTTTTAATTTTTTATCCAGTTTCAATTTAAGATGGGCAAACTCTTCTTGCTCGCGCTCCAGCATCTGCTTTCGTCTATTTTTTTCAACCTGATCCCAATCTTTTTCCTTTTTTTCTATAGTTTGTATTTTGTCTTCAAGCAATTTTTGCTTAAGATCGTAGTTATAGATTTTCCGAGCAAGACGATTACGTTGTTGCTCCGTTTTTTTAAGAAGATAACTCAATTTAAGAGTCTTGGTATCAAGCAAAGCATGAGCTCTTTCCAATACGCTATCAGGAATCTTGTATTCTCGGGCTATATCCAGAGCAAAGCTGTTGCCCGGAAACCCAATATCGAGTTTATAGGTAGGCTTCATCTCTTTTTCATCAAATCGCATAGAGGCATTTTCGCATTGGTCATGTTCAGAAGCAAAAACTTTTAGTTTATTAAGGTGAGTGGTAACAATCACCTTGGATTTGAGGGAAATCAAATTTTCCAGAATTGCCTGAGCCAGAGCTGAGCCCTCTTCCGGATTGGTGCCAGTGCCCAGTTCATCCACAAGAATAAGAGATCTTTCATCAGCCTTATGTAAAATATTATTTATTTTTTTTACATGAGAAGAAAAGGTGCTGATTGCATCCTCCAGGGATTGTTCGTCGTTGATATCGGTGTAGAAGGAATGGAAAGAACCAATCACAGCTTTTTTAGCAGTAACTAGTAAGCCGGAAAGTGCCATAATGGACAACAGACCTACTGCTTTTAGCGTAACGGTTTTTCCGCCGGTATTTACACCGGAAATTATTAGAGCTCTAAAATCTTTGCCGAGATTAAGCGAAAAAGGAATAATTTTTTTTCGGGGGAGTGTTTTGTAAAGCAGAGGATGGACTGCTTTTTCCAAGCTCAGTGAGAAATCTGAACGCAAAGAAGGCTTGCTCACAGGTAGATGCTGGAAATAAGTTGCGGCAGCATTTAAAAAATCTACTTTTTGTAAAATTTCAAGGTTGTCCAGCAGTGTATGCCTCTTTTCTCGGACCATCAAGGTTAGATCGGTTAATATTTGATAGATTTCCTCTTTTTTGCTATCCTGAAGAGAGTGTAGTTTGTTGTTTAGATCCAGAACAGCCAAAGGTTCTATATATACAGACTTTCCGGTTTGTGAACGACCATGTTCAATTCCCTTTATCACATTTTTCTTTTCTGATTTTACTGTAATTACATAACGCCCTTCGCGTTTCGTTATTATTTTATCTGCCAGAACTTTTGCATACTGTTTTTTATTTAGGATCTTTTCCAAAGAAGAATATAGATTATTTTTGGTTTGTTTGTGAGATTGAATAATCAGTTTTAGTTTTTTAGTAGCATCTTGTTTTATTTCACCTTCCGCATCAAAGGTTTTTCTGAATTTTTCAGCAAGAGAAGGGCTGGCGGTTAAGCTTTTTATTAGTTTTGACAAATTCTGCCATCTCTCATCTTTTAGGGTAGAATTTCGTTTCAGTTGCTGGGTTAGAAAAATGTTGTCTGCTAGCATAAGCAACTCTTCTTTACTAAAAATTTTATGTTTCTTCTGTTGTGAAATTAATTCTCTCGTATCTTTTAGGTCGTTTAGCTGGAGAGTATTACTGCTATTAAAAAACTCCCTAGTTTCAAAGATTAATATCTGCCTATCTCTTATTTTTGCCAGATCCTTCTGGGGACGAATTTTATCCACCAGCTCTTTGCCAAGTGGGGAGCAGCAATTGGCTTTGATCAGGGATTTAACTTTGGTAAATTCTAGTTCTTGTATTGCGTTTTGCATACTAAGTGTATATCAAAATAAAAAAAAACCTCTAAGCAGCTTAGAGGAAAATAATTTATTATTTTTGGAAGTTTGTTATTTTATTCGGTTACTTTTGATTAATATCTATTTCTTCTTCTTAGTTTTCGCATCTTAGCTTTGACTTGTTTTCGTCTTTCATCACTGGGTTTTTCATAGTAGCGATGCTGTTTTATATCAGACAAAGTACGTGCTTGCTGAACTTTTCGATTGAAACGACGAAAAGCATCTTCAAAACTTTCGTTCTTTTTAACTTTTACTTTAACCACTAGAGTTTTCCTCCATATTTGTTTTAGATAAAAATTTAAAGGGCTGAAATTTATGTCAATTAATTTCTTGCTAAAAATGGGAATTTAGGTACTAGGTGTTGGGTGCTGCGTTCCGGAATGTGAGTTTGTAGGTTAGGATTTTAGATGATTATGGGGTGAGGTATTTTCAGAAATTTGCCGAAATTGATTGTTAGTGTATTTCAACTAAAATTAGGATCAGAGTTCTTGTACTCAGTCAGGCTTTACACGTCACTTTTTCTAAATCTTTACCACTCACCTCTACATACAGCATCCTTCTCCCTAATTCCACTCTTAGTCTATTACTACGGTCAATTCCTTTCATTTCAACAATAGTTGACATAAATAAACCTGTTTTTAGGATAATGTCAAACAAAAAAATATGAGGTAAATATGGATAAACTTTTACTTTTAGGAGACGAAGCAGTGGGGCAAGGTGCTCTGGATGCAGGTTTGTCAGGAGCTTTTGGTTATCCCGGCACTCCTTCTACTGAAATCATAGAATACATACAAGAAAATGAAGATGCTATGAAGCGTAAAATCCACTTTTCCTGGTCTGCTAACGAAAAAACTTCCATGGAAGAAGCAATGGGACTTTCCTACGCTGGCAAAAGAGCACTTGTTACCATGAAGCACGTGGGCTTGAACGTGGCAGCCGATGCCTATGTTAACTCTGCTATCACCGGTGCTAACGGTGGTATTATTGTAGCTGTAGCTGACGATCCTTCTATGCACTCCTCACAAAATGAACAGGACTCCCGCTTTTATGGTAATTTTGCTCAGCTCCCTGTTATGGAGCCTTGTGACCAACAGGAGGCCTACGATATGCCCCGCGAGGCATTTGCTCTTTCCGAAAAATACAAAGTTCCAGTGATGTTGAGATTAACTACTAGACTGGCTCACTCTCGGGCTGGTATAATACGCAAGGAAGTAATCCCGGAAAATGAAATGCATAGACCGGATGATCCCAATCAATTTATGCTTTTACCTGCTTTTGCGCGTGAGAATTATAAGGATTTATTAGAGAAACAGAGTCAATTCATTGCTGAATCCGAAGAATCCAAATATAATGTATTTCACAACGGGGATGACAAGGGCATGGGTATTATCGCCTGTGGGCTGGGCTACAACTATCTCATGGAGAATGTGCAGGGGAGCGATCTGGATTATCCCATTTTAAAGATAGGACAATATCCACTTCCCAGAAAGCAGATTGAAAAAATTACTTCTGAATGTGATTCTGTCTTGGTTATAGAAGAAGGTATGCCACTGTTAGAGGAGAAGTTGCGCGGCTATCTCGATAATTGTTTGAATGTAAAGGGTAGATTGGACGGGACTCTTCCGCGCTATGGGGAATTGAATCCCCAGATCGTTGCCAGTGCTTTAGGTCTTAGTCCAAAACCTGTAAAAGATATTCCCAAAACAGTAAAAGGACGTCCACCCGAACTGTGTAAAGGTTGTCCCCATCGCGATACATTTGTAACTTTAAATAAGGCTATGGAAAAATACGGCAAGGGCCACGTTTTTTCTGATATTGGTTGCTATACTCTCGGTTTTCTGCCACCTTTTAATGCAATTAACTCCTGTGTTTGTATGGGTGCTTCTGTCAGCATGGCAGTAGGTGCTGCTGAAGCCGGATTTTATCCCTCCGTGGCTGTTATTGGTGACTCTACATTCGGGCATTCGGGCATGACAGGGCTTTTGGATGCTGTAAATAAAGAATCTAATGTAGTTATAATGATCTTAGATAACAACACTGTCGCAATGACCGGGATGCAGGACTCCGCAGTGGAAGGCTCAATCGAAAAAATTTGTGCCGGCCTCGGGGTTGAGAAAGAGCATATTAGAGTATTTAAGCCGCTCAAGCCCAAGCATGATGAAAATGTTAAGATTATTGAAGAAGAGCTGGAATATAGTGGAGTGTCGGTTATTATTCCTCGCCGTGAATGTATTCATCTCAGAAGAAAAAGAAAGAAATAAATTTTTGGAGGACTAAAAATGAAAAAGGATATTATACTAGCAGGTGTTGGCGGACAAGGGATTCTTACTATAGCTACTATTCTGGGTGATGCTGTTATTAAGGAAGATCTCAATCTTAAACAAGCAGAAGTTCATGGTATGTCACAAAGAGGCGGAGCTGTGCAGTCGCATGTGCGTATCTCGGACGAAAAAATTCATTCCGATCTTATTCATCATTCTACGGCAGATATCATTCTCTCCCTGGAACCCATGGAATCTTTACGCTATCTGCCTTATCTTAAAGAAGACGGTTGGCTCATAACCAATACTCAATCTTTTGTTAATATTCCCAATTATCCGCAAGAAGCAGAATTGCTCGAGGAAATTAGTAAGATCAAAAACTCTCTTGCTTTTGATGCCGTAAAAATTGCCAAAGAGCTGGGTTCCATTAAAGCTACTAATATTGTTATGTTGGGTACTACTTCCAAATTTATCGGCTTACCTTATAAAACTTTAAAAGAATCCATTAAATCGGTTTTTGCTACCAAGGGTGATAAGATAGTAAAGCTGAATCTGAATGCTCTGGAAGCCGGCAAGAAGCAAATGAAATAAACGTTATTTTATGTCAAAAAACAGAGACCTGCTCAATAATTTTAGAGATTATTTTACGCGCCATGATTTAATTCAGCGCCACGATAAGCTGCTGGTTGCTGTATCAGGTGGTATAGACTCCACAGTTCTTCTGCATCTGCTCAAAAGAATAAAATCCGAATATGGCTTTATTTTGCTTGGCGTGCATATAAATTACCATCTGCGCGGAACGGAATCAGAAAAAAATTATCGATTTGTAAGTAGGCTTTGTCATGGCTGGGGTGTACCTTTAGTAGTACAAAATGTGGAAATAAAAAGTGGTAACATCGAGAATGAAGCTCGCAAGATACGTTATAAAATTTTTCAGGATCTTTTAGAGAAATACAATTTTGATAAAGTGGTAGTGGGACACAACAAGAACGATCAGGCAGAGACTTTAATGCTGAACCTGATTAGAGGAGCGGGCATTGCCGGAATGAAAGGCATGTTTCCCAAGACAAATAGTTTGGTGAGACCCCTGCTGAATTTTACCAGAAATGAGATTGAGGAATATGTAGAAATGAAGGGGCTAAAATATGCGCAGGATTCCTCCAATTTTAATCTGGAATACGATAGAAATAAAATTAGATTGAAGATACTGCCCCTTATAGAAGAATTATTGAATCCCAGAGCAGTGGAAAAAATTGCCGATAGTATGCACATTTTGCAGGAGACAGAATATTTCCTGCAGCATTATAGTGCAGACCTTTTTTCCGAATTGATTACAAAAGAAAGCAAAGACTCCTATTCCGTTCAAATTGATGATCTCAAGCATAAGGGGATAGTCTTGTTCTATTTATTTAAAAAAATATTTGCAGCATTAACCGGTACGGAAAAGGATTTCTACTCCTACCATTATCAGGAGATTAAAGATCTATTGGGAAGTTCCGGCAGTAAATATATTCAACTACCTGATTATGTATATGCAATCAAGGGAAAAAATAAACTTACTTTTGCCAACTCGCCGCCTGCACTATGGCAAAATAAAACTGTGAAGACTATTGACGATATTTCAAGACGGGTAGTTTTTCTGAATAATTATATTACTACTTCCAAGATAAAAACCATGCCTGTAGGTAGTTTTGATTTTTCGGATCGCTGGACTTGTTATCTTGATTTTGACAAGGTTGAATTTCCACTTAAAGTTAGAACCAGACGCAAGGGTGATAAATTTGTACCTTTTGGCATGGAACAAGAGAAGAAATTAAAAGATTTTTTCATTGATGAAAAGGTTCCTCGCTATAAACGGGACGAGGTAATAATAATTGAGGATCAAAAACGTATTATCTGGGTAGCAGGATATCGTATTAATCATAGAGTTCGCATAACCCGGCAAACTAAGATGGCTTTATCTATTAAGATTATTAAAAAGATCAGTCATCCACGGCGCGCGAGAAGATTGGAAAATAAGAGTTGACATTACATTTTTTTACCGCTATATTTTACAAAGATAAAAGGAAAATTACATGCATAATGCTATCAAAGAAATTTTGATTTCACAAACCGAAATACAAAATAAAATCAGAGAACTTGGGAAGCAAATAACTCGTGATTATAAAGACAAATCACCTGTTTTGATAAGTATCCTTAAAGGTGGAGTTGTTTTTCTGGCAGATTTAATGCGTCAGATCGAGCTGCCCTTAGAGATTGAATTTTTGGGGGTCGAGAGCTATGGTGATTCCACTCACACCAGTGGTGTAGTTCAGATAACAAAGGATTGCAAAATCGATCTCACAGGTAAAGATTTACTTATCATAGAAGATATAATTGATACGGGATTATCTTTGAATTATATTATTGATTTATTGCAAAAAAAGAATCCCAGGTCAATAGAGGTATGTGTTTTTTTGGATAAAGTAGAAGCCAGACTTAAAGAAGTTGATATTAAATATAAATGCTTTGATATACCAAATAAATTTGTAGTTGGCTATGGCTTGGATTATGCCGAAAATTATCGTAATCTGCCCTACGTTGGTATGCTTAGAGAGGAGATATACAAATAATGGCGAATAAAGAAAATAAGAATAACAAAAAAGATAAAAAACCCGGGAAAAATAAATTTCCTTTTAATCAACCACAAGGTAAATCATTTCTGGTATGGCTTATAATAATACTGGCAATAATCGTATTTTTCCAGGTATATTCCGGCGGAATGGGCACCCAGAGTGTATCCTATTCACAGTTTAGAGAGGATTTAAAAGCGAAGAAAATCAGTCAAATAACTTTTAGCGGTAAGGAGATAGAATATCAGACACCGCAAGGAAAAAAGCAAACCAATATACCTTTTGATAATCCCCAGCTGGTAGATAAAATTGCCGAAGATTATCCCAATGTTAAGATTGAATCGGAGCAGCCTTCCTTTTTCTCAACTATATTGCAGTACTGGCTGCCTTTTATTATATTTATTGCATTCTGGTTCTTCATTATGAAATCAATGCGAGGTGGAGCCGGAAAGGTATTTGATTTTGGTAAAAGTAAAGCAAAACAGTTTCGAGAAGAAAAGACCAATACTACCTTTAAAGATGTAGCCGGTGTGG
>JAGXLO010000144.1 GCA_018334695.1 Candidatus Cloacimonadota bacterium | reverse complement strand
GCTTTTGGGGGCAGTGTTCGGCTTTATGGCTTACGCCACTTATGACCTGACCAACCTGGCCACCCTCAAAAACTGGCCCCTGACCATTACCATAATAGATATCATCTGGGGCACCTGCCTTACAGCAATTGTGAGCCTGGCGGGGTATTATGTGGTTAACTTAGTTAAATAAAATAATGAATAATATATTGCAAAGATACAAATGGAACTATATTGCGCGGTTGCAGTATAGTACTATGTTAACTCCGGAGAACAAGTAAGCATGAGATCTTCCATTCAGAGAGGTGCAACACCTTACAAGAGGGGGTGCCGATTTACCGTGTGGGCTCCCCATGCCGATGATGTGTTTGTCGTGGGTGCTTTCAATAACTGGGATAAGACCGCGAATCGGATGAGCAAAAACGAAAACGGCTGGTGGTCAGTCGATATCCCCGAAGCAAAGCCAGGTAATGAGTACCAATATCGAATCATTAATGCAGGTAATGAATACCTCCGAATCGATCCCTATGCCCGTCAAGTCACCAGTTCAGCAGGTAATTCGATTATTACACCCCCCTATGATATAAAAAAGGAAGCAGAGTTCAATCCTCCTTCACTCAATGAACTGGTGATCTATGAGCTTCATATCGGGACTTTCGGGAAGCAAGGCAAAAAAGCCGGACCCGGTGATCTTGAAGGAGTTATCGATCGTCTTAGCTATCTAAAGGAGCTTGGGATTAATGCCGTGGAAGTGATGCCTATTGCCGAGTTTGCCGGTGGATACTCATGGGGATACAATCCATCAAACATTTTTGCAATTGAAAGCGACTATGGTGCTCCACACACCTTCAAGGAATTTGTTGATAAGGCTCACAAACTTGGAATCGCTGTCATTGTGGATGTCGTTTACAACCACTTCGGTCCTAATGATCTTGATCTGTGGCAGTTTGATGGTTGGAGCGAAAACGACAAGGGCGGTATCTACTTCTACAATGACTGGCGCGCAAACACACCACGGGGGGAGACAAGGCCGGACTACGGACGTAAGGAAGTCCGGGAATATATTCGGGATAACGCCTTGATGTGGTTTCGAGAATATGGCGTGGACGCCTTACGCTTAGATATGACCGCCTTCATCCGCAATGTGCATGGACGTAACGACGATCCGGAAAGCGACTTACCCGACGGGTGGAGTCTGATGCAGTGGATAAACGAGGAGATCAAGAAATACAACCCTCAATCCCTAACCATTGCCGAAGACCTTCAGAACAACCCTTATCTGACCAGAGGGCAGAAAGATGGAGGAGCCGGGTTCAGTACACAATGGGCCGCACCTTTTGTGCATGCTGTCCGAACAGCACTGATAGGAGCTGAAGACGTATCCAGGGACATGAAAGCCGTCAGTAATGCCATTATGCATCGTTACTACCTTAATGCCTTTGAGCGGGTAATCTATACGGAATCGCACGACGAAGTTTCTAATGGCAAAGCACGCATACCAGAAGAAGTCGACCCCGGAAAAGCTTCATCATGGGCAGCCAAAAAGAAATCAACGCTAGGCGCTGTGCTTGTCTTCACAGCACCGGGAGTTCCGATGATCTTCCAGGGCCAGGAATTCCTTGAAGACGACTGGTTTCACGATCAAGATCCCATTGACTGGACGAAAAAGGATCGTTTTGCCGGGATACACCAACTTTACAAGGATTTAATCTCCCTTCGTCTCAATCGGGACGGTAAGACAAAGGGACTTACCGGGCAAGAGGTGAACGTGTATCACCTTAACAATGATGACAAAATTATCGCCTATCATCGATGGGATTCAGGAGGACCTCAGGACAGCGTTGTCGTCGTTGCGAATTTTTCATCTCAACCCTGTCAAAATTATATGCTTCCCTTACCTGATGCCGGCGAATGGAATGTTATATTCAACAGCGATAGTAGAATCTATGACCCGAACTTTGAGGGCTTCGGCAACTCTGTCATTCACGCGGAGGCAACCGACAAGGAAGGTTTAGCGGCACAGGCCGAGGTCAGTGTCGCACCCTATAGTGCACTTATACTATCACAAGAAAAATGAGCTAACCTGCAGGTTCTCCAACAAAATAATTGACAGCGATACCCTATCGAACGCAAACAATTAATTAATACGTGATTTAGAAGAAGAAAATTATGAATACTATATTGCGAACATACTCGTCCGCCCACTGTCGTGATAAGAGTACTATATTGCGACGTTGCAGTATAGTACTATGTTAGGCTAAATAAGATATTGTTCTATAATATCTTAGAATAATAAAATATAAATAATTCTTTAAATTTTAATGGTTATTATTTAATATTCTAGCTATGTATGAGTTAACAATAATAATCTATAATCAAAACAAATAGAGGCTATTATGGACGCAAATGAACTAAGATTTCTAGATTTTATAGGTCAAAGGAAAACAAAATTTAATATTCCTGTTTACCAAAGAAATTATGACTGGGATAAGGATCATTGTAAACAATTATTAGATGACATTTTACGTTGTGGAAGGTCACAAAATATAACGTCACATTTTATTGGCAGTATTGTTTATATTCATACTGATATTTATTCAACTGGTAAAATAAAAGATCTTGTAATTATTGATGGACAACAAAGAATAACTACTGTAACCTTGATTTATATTGTTTTATATAAATTATTAAAAAAATTAGGTAGAGAAGAAGATTCAGAAGAAATTTTTGAATCATTCCTTACTAATAAAAGGACAGAAGAGAAACTAAAACTTCGGTCAACACAGAATAATCACAAAGCATTAGAACATTTAATTAATTCTGATGAATATGATTCCTTTAGTGAATATTCGAAATTGATTGAGAACTATAAATATTTCCATTCGAGAATAAATGAAAAAAATATTGATGTGATTGATAAAGGATTATCTAAATTAGTTTTTGTTGAAATATCTTTAGATCGGTCAAATGATAATCCACAAAGGATATTTGAAACACTTAATTCAACTGGATTAGAATTGAGCCAGGCTGATTTAATAAGAAATTATGTATTAATGGATCTCGCTACGGATAAACAAGAATTATTATATAATAAATATTGGAAACCAATCGCTAGAAATGCAAGGATAGAAGAATCCAAAAGTAGCAGAGTTTCTGATTTCATAAGGGATTTTTTAACTATTAAAAATCGAAAGATACCAACAAAAAAAGATGTTTATCAAGAATTCAAAGCTTCCTATCAATTGAATTTTGAAGAACTAAAAAAATTATTAGGAGAAATTAAGAAATATTCAGTTTACTATAATAGACTGATTAATCCTGAAAATGTAAAAGAAAGAAAGATAAAAAAAGAAATTTTAGATATAAATAAGTTAAGAATTAATGTATCTTATCCTTTTTTATTACAGATATATGATGATTATTGCAATGATGTAATTAATGGAAAAAATTTTATAAAAGTATTGCAAGTTGTTCAATCATTTGTTTGGCGTAGATTTATTGCTGGTTTACCTACAAATGCCTTGAATAAAATATTTATGAGATTATATGAAGATATTGATAAAGATAATTATATCGAATCACTTGAAAAATCTCTTGTAAAGAAAAAAAGTAATCAAAGATTTCCAAGAGATAAAGAAGTAATAGAAAATTTAAAAACAAAAGACATGTATAATATAAGATCAAGAAATAGAACATATTTATTTGAAAATATGGAAAATTTTAAAAATAGGGAACCCGTGAAAATAAAAAATAACCCTGATATTACTATTGAGCATATATTTCCCCAAAATCCTTCTGCAAAATGGAAATATGATCTGCCGGATGATGAATATTTTAAACTATCTGAAGAATATTTAAACACATTAGCCAATTTAACATTGTCCGGTAATAATGGAACGTTAGGTAATAAACCGTTTATTGAAAAAAAGAATTTAGAAGATAAGGGATACAAGGATAGCAGGCTTTATTTAAATCGCTATTTATCAAAATTGGATAAATGGGGAGTAAATGAAATTAAAAATAGATTTGGATTACTATCAAAACGTTTTTTAAAAATTTGGCCATATCCAGATGTAACTATTGAAGAAAATGAAAACTATGATGAGGCCAATATATTTGAAGCTGAAGATCCAACGAGTATGAAATTAGATTATATAATTTTTTTAGATCAAAAAAAGAAATTGAAAAATATAACAGAATTATATGCTTTTGTGATATCAACTTTGTTTGATTTTCCTC
>JAGXLO010000143.1 GCA_018334695.1 Candidatus Cloacimonadota bacterium | reverse complement strand
AACCGATTTATAAATGAATTTGAACTATTATTTTTTATTTGATTCTAAGACAGTGCTTTTTATCTCTATGAATTTAAAACCTGATTTTATCACTTCTAGACAAGACTCTACTACTTTAGGATCATAGAGTTTACCTTTTTTATCTTTAATTTCATCCAGAGCTGCTTTCATTCCAAGCGAAGGACGATAGGGGCGTTGGGAGGACATTGCTTCTACCACATCTGCTACAGCCAAAATTTTGGCTTCTTTCATTATTTCATTTTCTTCCAATCCCTGAGGATAACCAGAGCCATCCAGCCGTTCGTGATGCTGGTGGACTATATCCGCAATTGACCAGGGGAATTCTATTCCCTTTAGGATCTCATATCCCACTACTGGATGTTGCTTGATATAGGAAAATTCCAGATCAGTCAACTCTGTTGGTTTACTTAATATCTGAGCCGGTATGATGATTTTTCCCAAATCGTGAATGCTGCTGGCAACTTCTAATCCTTTTTCTTTTTCTTCAGCAATATCCATATCATCAGCAATTTCCTTTGCCAGCTGTGCTACTCTTCTCTGGTGACCTGCAGTATAAGCATCCCGTACCTCTAGAATATCAGATATTACTTTTATGGTTCCCTCAAAGGCTATGTTCAATCTTTTTTCGGCTTCCTTACGTTCTGTTATAATATGTACAAATCCCAAATACCTGTTTTCGCTAAGTTTCACTGCTTTTACTATCCAATAATTTAGGCTGCCATCTTTTTTCTGGAAAGGCACTTCTACTGAAACTTTACCTTTTTCCGGAAGAGTTTGGAAACTTTTACTTGCTATCTCTTTTGCTTCGGACGGAATGAGATCAAGTAAATTCATATCCAAAAGCTCATCTTTGCTATAGCCTGTAACTTCGCAAGCTGCCTTATTCACGGAGAGATAGTCACCTTTTTTATTCGCTACAAAAATTCCATCAGGGGAGTGCTCTATGTAACTGCGGAAACGTTTTTCGCTTTTTTGAAGTTCTTTTTGTGCCTTTTTACGTTCAGTGATATCTTCAACTATACCTATAACATGAGTTTGATCATCATCTTCTCTTTCAACTATTCCTCCGATATCTCTGAACCATTTATAGCTACCATCCCTTGTCTTGATGCGGTATTCTATCTCGTAATTTTCTGCTTTACCTTTAAGATGTGCTCGCATAGCGTTCATTGCTTTTTGGTAATCGTCCGGGTGTAGCAATTTGGTAAAATCTTTGTAGGTTTCAAAATCATCAGCACTGTAACCAAGAACTTCTGCTTTACGTGCATCAAAAGTTACTTTGCCAGAAGGCAATTCCATTTCCCACCAGGCGAGATTACCTGCCCTGAGACCTGCTTCTACTCTTTCCATTAAACGTTTTTGAATTTTTTCTGCTTTTTTTCTTTCCGTAATATCAAGAATTGTAACCAGTACCAGTGGCTCTTCCTCGATATTCAAAAGAGATGTAGATACTAAAAAGGTAAGGTTTTTTTTCTCACCATCAATTTTAAAAGGAAGAGTAGCTTCCACCTTTATATGTGGTTCTCCCGTTTTAAAAGTATCAAGCACTGTATTACGGACTTTGCATTCCTCACAAAATTCACCAAACCCACAGCCCCGGGGATCATCGAGATGGTGTAAACAACGTAATGCTTCACCTCCTTTCATTCCTAATAATTCTATTGCAGATCTTCCAGTAAATTTTTCTCCGGATCCATTTATTTTTTTCACTCTTCTCTCTTTATCTACCAGCATCATGATCAAGGGCACATTTTCATATATAGTACTAAGTTCCTTTGCACTTCTCTTTATTTCTTCCTGTGCTTTTTTTTGTTCGGTCACATCCGTAAAGAAGCCAATATGATAATTTTTATTACCGATTTTTGTATTAACAGAATTTATATTAGCGTAGAAAATCGTACCATCTTTCTTCTGGCAGGGAACATTGGCTGTAAATACTTTCTTTTCCTGTATATGTTCTTCTCTATCTTTTATTATTTCTTCTCGGGAATCTTCCGGGTGTATTTCTGGAGGAGAAATTTCTTTTAATTCATCTTCGGAATAGCCAAACATATTACAAGCAGAGGGGTTAGCAAAAGCAAATTTCTCTTCTTGAATATCCAGAGCCAGGATTCCTTCGGCTGCAGTTTCAAAGAAAGAGCGATACTTTTTTTCACTCTCTTGCATTTGGACTTCTGCGTTTTTATGGTTAATGGCAATAGCTATCTCATCGGAAACAAACTCCAGTAACCTCAAGTCCTTTTTTGAATATACAGACGAATCTTCATAGCTTTGAACAGCCAGAGCTCCAATAATCCTACCTTTTGTTTTTAGGGGAACACCCAACCAAATTTTGCTCTGATAGTCAAACTCAGCAATATCGCCTTTTTCGATTAATTTTTCTCTTTTTTCTTTGGTTAAATAAATAGATTCACCGGTATTTATGACATAATAAGTAAGAGAACCTTCTTTCAATTTTTGGGGAGGTGGTGGCTTTTCCTGTAATTGATCTACAAAATAATCCACCTTGATTAGTTCGTTGTCTTCTTCAAATAATGCGATATAAAAATTTTTGGTCTCCATTACTTCACCAAGTTGTCGGTGAATTTCTTTATAAAGTTCATCCAGGTTGCTGGTAGTATTTACGGCATTGGCAATATCCAAAAGAACTTTTTGAATATTCTCCATCTCTTTGCGTTTAGAGATATTTATCAACGAGCCCAGAAAGCCTGTGGGATTTCCTTCTTTATCTTTAAGAATATTTATATGTAAAAGAATGCTCAACTCTGTTCCGTCTTTTTTTATTCCCGTAACTTCTCCCCTCCACTCACCTGCAATTTTCATTTCTGCGATAACATCGGCGGTTCTTTTCTTATTCTTAAAAAACTCAATTACATTTTTACCAAGGACAATATCTTTATCTTCATAGCCCCACATTTTGAGTAAAGCTGAATTTACATAAGTTATTTTGCCTTCCAGGTTTGTTATAGCAATTCCATTTAATGAGGATTCTACTGCTCGTTTTTTTTCACGCAGTTCTTCTTCGGATTGGATTTTATCACGGGCAAAAGCCAGATCAGAGGTTACTTCTTCCAATAATTCCTTTTCTTCAGAATTTATTTTTTCTTTTAATTCTACTCCAACCTGTAATGCCCCAACTATCCTGTTCCTGCTCTTCATAGGCACAGTAACACAATAATGTTCATCTTGTTCTTCCCTGTATGTACAGCTGCCGCATTCCTTATTATTCATTATCTGAACTTCATTTTCTCGGATAGCGGATTTTACACATTTGGGGGCCCAGCCTTTCCCCGCGGGAGAAATTGACCATTTTTTGCTAAATTCATGCTGGCCTGCTTTGCTAAAAGGTTTTATTTTGTTATCCTCTTCATCTAATAACGAGATTGAACAACCCAAATATGAGCCTGTTTTAACAAGAGATTCACATGCCTTTTTCATTAATTTATCAAGATCATCTTCTCTTACGATTAGTTGATTAACATTTGAAATGGATTTTAGAAGCGAGTTTAACTGTTCAATTCTTTCTTCTCTTTTTTTGCGCTCAGTAATATCTGTGGAGACACTACACAGGGCAACAGGCTTACCTTGTGCATCTTTTATTTTCCAGGTTCTGCAGTCCAGGATATATTCTTCTCCGTCCATGCTATAATTTACCACTTCCCCGTGCCATCCTCCGTTTTTTACAGTTTTTTCAAAGATCTCTTTCTGGGTTGCCCCTTTTGTTTCATCTTCTCCGTAATCATAAATCTGTTTACCAATGAGCTCTTCTTGTGAAACTCCAAACATTCTGGCTTCAGCCTGATTAACATAAATAATTTCTCCGGACAAATCGGTAGCTGTTATTAAATCTTTGATTTGATCCAGAAGCATTGCCTGAAACCTTAATTGTTCTTCTGCCTTTTGTCTTTTTACTGCTTGTCTAATTATATAAAGGAGATGGGTAAAATCCAGAGGTTTTTCTTCATAAGATATAATTTTTTCATCGCTAACTGCCTTTTGTGCAGAATCTTTTGAGGCATAGCCGGTAATAATAATATATTCTATAGAAGGTATTATCTCTTCTAATTTTTTTATAAGTTCCTGCCCATCATAATCCGGCAACTTTAAATCCATTAAAGCAATGCGAAATTTATCCTTTTTTGATAATTTAATAGCTTCTTTTCCCGAACTGGCGGTTTTTACATAAAAATTGTTTTCTTCAAAAATATCTTTAATATTTTCAGACAGTTCCGGATTAT
>JAGXLO010000142.1 GCA_018334695.1 Candidatus Cloacimonadota bacterium | reverse complement strand
TACTATGAATGCTTAAATGAACTTAAACCTGACAAAGTCTGGAACATTTTAGAACAAGCATTGAAAAAAGCAAACCTATAAAAGGAGTTTTAATGAAACCAGTAATAATTGTAACAGGGGTTCCCCATTCATTTACTTCTATGATAAGTAAATTTTTGATTGATAATGGTGCTTTCACAAAAGAAATATGGGATAATCCCAAATGGGATATGTCATATTCTCGATTTGAAGAAAAAGATCTACAACATTTTGTGAATAAAAGAAAACAATTTAAACAATATAACTTAAAATCATACTTCAACTCCCTGCCCAAGGATGAGATAGTAATGGCTAAAATGCCTTTGTGTATATACTTCATTAATGAATTAGATAAATATACCAACAGAAAGATAAAAGTTGTGTACGTTTTACGAAATCCCGAACAAATCATTTTAAGTTCAATGGAAAAATCAAGGAAAAGTTTTATTTATTATTTTCAACGTATGTCCTGGTTATATGATTTTATGGTTGATTGTAAATTTGAATTATTACCTTTCGTTTCTGAACGCATTAAAAAGGATGGAGATAAATTAATAAGTTTTTGTGAACTAGACCCTCCAAAAATTATCTACAGTTCTGTTAGAAAAATGACGCAAAGAAATCCCACATATTTAAAATACAGATTTGCAAATTTTTTCTGGAAATTGTTAAGTAAGTTTTTTAATGTTTTTAAATAATTAAGATTTCAAAAATAAGTTATGAGATATTGGTTAAACAAAATACCGTTACCCTTGTTATGCACTTATGATAGACTAAAATTGATATATAACTCATTATTTAAGAGAATACCTATTTATAAGAACAATCTAGATTCTGAACCTTTTCTGATAATTAGTGCAGGCAGATCAGGAACCACTTTACTCAGGATAATGTTAACAAAAAATGAGCAAATTTCTATTCCTCCAGAATCGCAATTTTTTCATGTTGCAGTAAGAAAATTTAAAAGTTATAATTATCTAGGCTGGGAAGAATTGATAAAAATAGTAATTGGAGATTTAGAATCGAAGGAAATATTTAAATACTGGAATATTAATCTAGCTCCTGTTTACAGAAAACTTATTAATCTAGAGAAAAATCAAAGAAGTTTAGCTAAAATTATTGACGAAATTTATTTGCAATTTACTCTTGAAAATAATCCAAATGCTATTTTATGGGGTGATAAGTCACCATTACATACTTATTATATATCTTGGATTTATAAAATTTTCCCTACTGCAAAATATATTCACCTTATAAGAGATGGAAGAGCATCCGTAAATTCAATGTTAAACCGCGAATACCTCAATGATACAATAAGTAAAGCTTGTAAGCGTTGGAACCAAAGTGTAATATCTGTAAACAAATTTAAAGATAAAATATCTAAAAACAAAATTTTAGAAATAAAATATGAAAATCTTGTTATAAATCCTACAAAAATTTTAAAAAAAGTATGCTCATTTATTAATGTAGAATTTCATGAAGCGATGGTTTATCCAAATAAAAATGTTGAGAAATACGGAGATACTAATTTGCCACACCACAGAAACTTAAAAAATCCCGTTAATACGAAATCTATTGATCGGTGGAAAAGTGAGTTGTCAAATAAAGATAAAAAAAAAATTACTTCTAAACTGAAAAAAAATCTTAAGCTTTACGGCTATATTAAATAATGTTCAAAGACATTAGAAATGTAACCAAGCATTCTTCAATATACTTACTAGGTAATTTTATCTCCAAGATAATCGGTGTCATTTTACTGCCTTTATATACAAAATTGATTTTAGTAGAGGCTTATGGGATATATGCTGTTTTTGAAGTTACGATTCAATTTGCCGTAGGGATTCTGCACCTTGGTCTGCCCAATGCATTATTTCGCTGGCTGAGCCTGGAAAAATATAAAAAAAGATGGGGAGGAATACTTTTTACTACATTTTCTGCTTTGCTCTTAGTTTCCTTAGGAGTATTATTTTTTGCTTTTAGCGCACAAAATGTTTTGAGCGATTTTATTTTTAATAATACGGTTTATGCTCATTTTTTTCCAGTAGTTGCTATAATTATCGGACTGCGTCTGCTAAACCGAATACCCCTAACTCTTATTCGCTTTGAAGAAAAATCTCTACTTTTTATCACAATTACTATTGCCAGATTTTTGTTACAACTTTTATCAACGATATATTTTGTTGCATTTATGAAATTAGGCATCATTGGAATTTTTTATGGGCAGTTAATAGGGGAGATAACTGCTTTTATAGGTTTAATGGGTTATCTTATTAAAAAATTTAAGTTTGAATTTGAATTTAAAATATTAAAAGAGATGATCAGCTTTGGTTTTCCTTTAACCTTTTCCGGTTTTTCAAGCAGGATTTTGAATATGGGAGATAGATATATTTTGGGTTATCTTACCAACATGAGTATAGTGGGAGTTTATTCTTTGGGGTATAAATTTGCCAATTTGATTGACACTTTAATTGTTCGCTCCTTCCGTACTGCTTTTATTCCATTAGCCTGGAAAAAGTTAAAAGAGGAAAATGCCAAACGTTTTTACTCTAAATTACTCACCTATTATACTTTTATAGTTTTCTGGATAGCACTCTTTATTTCTGTTTATGCCAAAGGTATAATACACACGTTTGCTTTGCGTAAATCCTACTGGGATGCCTACAAAATAGTGGCTATTGTTGTTTTTGCCATAGGAATAAAGGGCTCTTTTTCTATACTTAAAATGGGACTTCAATTCACCAAAAAGACTAAATATATTGCTTATATTGTTCTTAGTGCGGCTATTATAAACATAGCTTTAAATTTTGTCTTAATCCCTTACCTGCAGATGTATGGAGCTGCTTTAGCCACCTTAATCTCATTTTTGTTTATTGCAGTGGTCGGTTACAAAACATCCCATAAATTCTATCCTATACAATTCGAGTGGTATAGACTAGGTAAAATTGGACTGGTAACCTTTCTTATCTATTCTATTTCCCATATATTTAATCCTCTACCTACTTTGTGGAGAATTATCACCAAATTTATCTTTTTAGGAACCTATCCAGTTTTACTTTATTTTATTAGTTTTTATGACTCAAAAGAGTTGTACAGAATCAAGGGAGCCATAAAAAAGTGGACAGATATAAAGAAGATAATTAAAAATATCAAAAATATAAAATTTTAAGGAGGAATATGAGTACTAAAGACTCCAGTATTTTGCAAAAAGAGTGGTTTAAAAACTCCATTACAATATTTATAGTTTTTATTCTTTTGATAATTGTTTTATATCCCATGGCTATACAGGGATTACGTCCTGGGGGAGTGGATGTAATAGGTTCCCAGGGTAAAACTCATCAGTGGAAAGAATTCACAGATGAAACAGGAAAAAGAGCCTTCTGGAACCCGCCTGTTTTTTCGGGAATGCCCCGTTATCACAGAATGAACGCACAGGTATTCAATCTGGATAAGTTTATTGGAGATGTTTTGGGTGGAATTACATATTCCATGATCTGGATCTATTTAATCGGCTTCATCGGTATGTTTTTTCTGGTGAAATATTTTAAACTGGGATATTTACCAGCGCTCTTGGGAGGCTTGGGGTTTATTTTTATTCCGCACTTTATGTCTTTACTTAATATCGGGCATTTTGCTAAATTTCGTCCTATAATGTACATGCCCCTTGTTACCTTTTTCTTTATTTCATTTATTAACAAAAAGAATCTACTCTGGCTGCTGGGATTTATTATTGCTTTTACAGTACAAATAAGAACACAGCATTATCAAATATTGTTTTATCAATTATTAATACTTTTATTCCTGGGAATTTATTATCTGGTACAAATTATCAAAGCCGGAAATACAAAGAAATTTTTACTTAAGATCGTTTTAATAATTGCCAGTTCAATATTCATCATCCTTCTGGTTGCTCAACCTCTATTTGTAACAGCAGAATATACGCCCTACTCGATAAGGGGTGGTACGGGAGAAGAGGAGTCAACTGGCTTGTCGCTGGATTATTCTTCCAGGTGGTCCTTTCATCCAGCGGAAATGCTTAATTTTTTGATGCCAAGATTCTTTGGTGGAACATCGGGTGAGGTTTATACCGGGGATGAAGTACAGCAATTAGAAGGAAGGCAAATACCAGGTTATTGGGGACACATGCCCTTTACGCAGGCTTATGAATACATAGGAGTACTACTGGTATTCCTGGCTCTTGTAGGTCTGGTGCTCAATTTCAAGAACAGCTTTATAAAGACATTACTCGGTCTTTTTGTTCTTTCTTTATTACTTTCATTCG
>JAGXLO010000045.1 GCA_018334695.1 Candidatus Cloacimonadota bacterium | reverse complement strand
GGAGGATCGGAATTTCTAATATCATCACACTTTACTCCCACTCTATGGTTCCAGGGGGCTTTGTGGTCACATCATAAAAAATCAGGGCCGACTCATTGATCTGATCTCTTACATCTTTGATGATCTTTCTCAGCAACCAGGGCTCCATTTCATAAAAATCAGCTGTCATCCCATCGCTGGAGCAAACAGGTCTTATCACAAAAACATGCCCTTGGCTTTTGTTATAAAGTGGTAGCATTATAACCGGAGCCTGCCATATTTCTTTTATATTCTGTAAATTCTTTCTGACCACACGATCCACTTCTCTTAGAAGATCAAGATTGTCTTTAGTCAAATAAAGCTCCCCTAAATTTAATTTTTTCATAACAGGTTCAATAGAATAAACCACTCTATTTACTTCTGTTAAATTATTAATGCCCCCGTGTGCTGCAGATCTAATATTCTCCCAATCGATTTTATCACCTTCCTTATTCCAGATCAAGGCGGGGTGGTGGTAAGTGCGAAAATCTCCTTGCACTCCCACACTTCTTACCGGTAAAATTCTTCCACTTAGTTTGTATTTAGAAACAATTTGTGAAAATTTATTTTTTTCAGCCTTATAGTCTGCTTCAATTTTTCCATTGGAGCAGATAACTCTTATAGCTAAGCCGGGACCTGGAAATGGTTGTCTATTTATCAATTCTTGTGGTAAGTCCAATTCACTTCCCAATTGTCTGACTTCATCTTTATACAGCTCCTGCAGAGGTTCAATTACTTTGCCCTGTTCTATCAATTTATCTATTTCTTTTACTCTGTTATGATGAGTTTTTATCTTTGATGACTTCTCAGTTCCGCCACTTTCAATCGTATCGGGATATATCGTTCCCTGCACCAGCATCCATTTATTAGTATCCAAATGAGATATTTCTTCATTAAGACTTTCAACAAAGAGTTTACCGATTTTTGCTCTTTTTATTTCAGGGTCAACAACATTTTGGAGTGATTGTAAAAATTTTTTTTCTTTCTTAATAAGTTTTAGATTTTTAAAGCCGTTTTTTTCCAGATAGGAAATAATTTCATCTGATTCATTTTTACGCATAAAACCGGTATCAATATGCAAGGGATATATTTTATCAGCCGGAGCAGCTTGTAGGCAAAGAGCCAGGACGACCAGTGAGTCCACGCCTCCCGAAACCAGAAGGAAAAGTTTTTTGTCCTTTGCTTTCTTTTTAATTTTAGAAATCAATTCATTCTTTAGATCTGATAAATTCCATTCTTCATTAAAATTACATATCTCAATAAAATTTTTAAGGATCTGTTTTCCATTTTCCGTATGGGTTACTTCAGGATGGAATTGGACGCCAAATAACTTTTTATCAGCATTTTCAAAAGAAGCAATTTTAATATTTTTTGTACTGGCAATAGTCTTAAAACAGGGTGGTAATTCTCTAACATAATCACTGTGACTCATCCAAGCCTGCTGTTTTTTATCCATTCCTTTAAACAAAAGGGAGGAAGTGTCTAAATAAGCCAGGGTGCTCCCATATTCTCTCTTACCACCTTTGCTGATTTTTCCACCCACGCAAGAAGCAATAAGTTGGTGACCAAAACATATACCAAGCATGGGTTTTGAAACTTGACTTATTTCGAATTTTATCTTTTGGTTTTGTAAATCAGCAGAATCGGGGCTTCCAGAGAGAATTATCCCTTTTACTTTGTTATCTGATAAAAAACCCTTATCCTCTGGTTGATATATCTGGGAATAAATACCGAATTCACGAATTCTTCTGGCAATAAGATGAGTGTATTGTCCCCCAAAATCAACAACAGCTAATTTTTCTTCAGTTTGGAGCATATTCTATCTTTTTCCATCTGATTTAGTAACTCTTCTGAAATTTTGGTAGGATACTGGCCGGAGAAACAGGCATAGCAGGAAGGCATATCTTTGTAGAGTTTTTTAAGATCTTCTAATGACTGATATACGAGAGCATCGGCTCCAATTTTATTTTCGATCTCGTTGATATCTCTTCTTCCTGCAATAAGTTCTGTTTTAATAGACATATCAATGCCATAAACACAGGGATGTTGTATAGGCGGAGCTGCAGAAATAAAATATACCTTTTTTGCTCCACTGCGTCTAAGGAGTTTTACCATGTGACGGGAAGTGGTTCCCCGTACGATCGAATCATCTACTACAGCAACTTTTTTGCCTTCAATCACTTCCCGAATGGGGTTTAGTTTTTGGCTAACGAGTTCTTCTCTTTCTTTTTGCAAAGGCTTGATAAAGCTTCTTCCAACATGATTATTTTTGGCAAGACCGCGACGATAAGGAACATCCAAAGCTTCTGCCAGACCGGAAGCAAAGAAGTAGGCAGAGGAAGGTACATCGATAATTATATCGGGTTTTAGACCTTTTTCACGAATCTTTTTAGCCAGAGCTTTACCCATTCGCACTCTTTCGCTAGCCACCAAACGATCATGTATTATAGAATCCTCTCTGGCAAAATAGATATATTCAAACACGCAGAATGATCTTTGTTTCTGAACACATATTTTACTATATACATTCCTCTCCATATCTATAAAAACGGCTTCGCCTGGTTCCAGTTCTCTAATGGTTTTGAAGCCAAGATAATCAAAACAGGTTGACTCAGAAGCAAAAGCATATACCGGTCCTTGGGCAGTTTCTTTTTTACCCAGAGCCAGTGGTCTGATGCCATATGGGTCTTTGAAGGCGAGAAACCCCTTATTCGCTATGATGGTGATGGTAGAATAAGCTCCGATTATGCGATTCTGAGTAGCTTTAACTACTGTAAAAATATCATCCACACTAAGCTGCTTGAGATTCTTATTTTCCATTTCAGCCGCAAATGTATAGAGAAGGAGTTCCAGATCATTGGAGGTGGTTAATATCCGGTGTTTTTCATCGTGCAAATACTTCCTTATTTCCCGGAAGTTTGTAACATTTCCATTGTGAGCCATAGCCAGTCCGTAGGGATAGTTTACTGCAAAGGGTTGCGAGTCTTGCGTTTCCAGGTCTCCCTGGGTAGCATAGCGTACATGTCCTATCCCCACCTGACCCTGCAAGCGTGACACATGTTTTTCTTTAAACACTTCATTAACCAGTCCCAGACCTTTTTTTATTCTAAAATTATCTTTGAATACTACTGCTCCAGCTGCGTCCTGTCCTCTATGCTGTAAAGAAACAAGACCATAGATGAGATCTTGGGAAATATCTTTATGCCCAAAAATACCGAGAATTCCACACATTTTTTACTCCCTACGTTCTAAAGATTTATTCAAATTTTTTTCCTGTTATCAACTCAGCTATTACTTTGCTATAAAATCTATGTTCATGTGTAAGCCCCCTTTTTTTGATATCCTCCAGGCTACCCAAACCGCTGAGATCAATTTTTTTTTGAGCAATAATATCACCAGTATCCACGCCTTCATCAACATAATGAACTGTAATATAGGTTTGGGAGAGATTGTTTTCATAAGCCCATTCATATCCGGCAGGTCCCTGATATTGTTTTGTATCAGCGGGATGTATGTTAATTATTCTTCTTTCATATTTTTCCGTAAAATGTTTTGACAGTATTTTCATGAAACCGGCGAGAACAATAAAATCAAAATCAATCTTTTCAAGTTCTCTAATTACTTCTGCTTCGAATCTACTACGCTTTTTTTTGTGAGATGGAATTACGACTGCTCTTACTCCATACTTTTTTGCTTTTTTTATACCGGGGGCATCTATTTTATTAGACAGAACAAGAGGAACTTCGCAAATATCTTTTAGAATTGCTTTTTCTACATTTTGCAGTATCGCTTCCATGTTGCTACCGCGACCTGATATGAATATTACAATTTTTTTCTCTTCCATAGGCTTTCTCGCTTACCAATATCTCTCCTATAATACATATTCTCAAATTCGATTTTATCACAGGCTTTATAGGATTTTTTTAATGCTTGACTCAAGGTATTACCATGAGCCACAATATTAAGCACGCGTCCACCGGAGGTAACCAAATTCCGCTCTTTTTTTTCTGTTCCGGCTTGAAATACGAGTATATCGGGATCTACTCGGTTTAATCCCTTTATTCTAACGCCTTTTTTGTAATCACGGGGGTAGCCTCCGGAGACCAAAACTACATCTGCATAGTAACCAGGCTTGAATTTCATATTAAAGTCAGTCAGTTTTCCATTAAGGGTCGCAATTACTAGTTCAAGTAAATCTGAATCAAGACCAGGTAAAATTACTTCTGCTTCGGGATCACCCAGTCTAACATTATATTCAAGCAATTTTGGTCCGGTTTTGGTTACCATAATTCCAAAATAAATTGTTCCCTTATAGATAAAATCCTCATTTCTGATTCCGTTCATCGTAGGTTCAATTATCTCCTTTTGGACTTTTTGCAGCAGATCTTTATCGTAAAAATCAACTGGACAATATGCACCCATTCCACCTGTATTGGGACCTTGAT
The DNA here is from genome assembly GCA_018334695.1 of Candidatus Cloacimonadota bacterium. Classification (GTDB taxonomy): domain Bacteria; phylum Cloacimonadota; class Cloacimonadia; order JGIOTU-2; family JGIOTU-2; genus TCS60. Next base: position 11,458 of record JAGXLO010000045.1, on the reverse strand, counting down.
CTCTCTCTAAAAGTTGTTTGTGATCCTGCGAGGGCTGGAAAAGTTTGATATTTTTTCCATCAGCAAAGCCTAAAATCGACAATTCATCTCCATACAGTTTTTCTTCAAAGAAGAATTTAAAATCTTCTCCGAATTTAGCTTCAAATTCAGCAAATGCATCTTTTATATCCTGCATTGAATCACAAACTCTAACGCCTTTTCCTGCGGCTAAACCGTCGTATTTAAGTACAAGATTACCGTTGTATTTTTTGGCAAAGTCAAGTGCTTCCTGTTTATCTTCGAATTCCCAGAAATCTGCAGTAGATACTCCATTTTCTCTCATAAACTGTTTTGCAAAAATTTTTGAGCTTTCTAGCAGGGTAGCTCGTTGCGAAGGTCCAAAAACTTTTATCTTTGTGTTTTCAAAATAATCATAAATACCTTGAGCCAGGTAGGCTTCCGGACCAACAAAAATGATATCAATTTGCTTTTCTTCACAAAATTCTTTTAGTTTATCAAAATCACTGGGATCGATATTGGCTCTATTATCAATACCGCCATTACCGGGAATGGCATAAATTTTATCAGCTTTTGGACTTTTATTTAATTTCCAGTAAATGGCATGTTCTCTGCCGCCAGAACCAATTATGGCAATGTTCATCGTATTTTCTCCTTTGCTTTTGCAATAATTTCCTCACAAATTTTTGTAGCTTTGCCCGTATATTCATCTACTGACAATGACCTTAATTTTTTCACATATCTTTTTTTTAGATTTAATCTCGAAATTAATTCTTCTATGAAATCTTTTCCAATTTTTTTACCTCTTGTCATCAGTTTAACCATCTCGTATGGTTTGTTAACATCGGCACTCCTCAAAATAGACTGTACAGGTTCTGCCAGAAGTTCGGGAGAATTTTTTAAATCCTGCTTACATTTTTCTTGATTTATTTTAAGTTTTTGTAAACCCTGCAATGTCTGATCAAGAGCCAGATAAGTGTGAGAAAAAGCTACACCAATATTTCGTTCTACGGTACTATCCGACAGATCCCGCTGCATACGAGATGTGCATAACATATCAGCCATAAAACGCAACAAACAGTTAGCAAGCATAATATTTCCTTCGCTATTTTCAAAATTAATGGGATTAATTTTATGAGGCATAGTAGAAGAGCCCACATCTGCACTTCTGCTTCTTTGTAGAAAAAGTTCATGAGAAATATAAAGCCAGATATCTCTATTCATATCCAGAATAATATTGTTTATCTGAGCAGCAATATTAAAATAATCTGCCCAGGCATCATGATCTTCTATTTGTGTTGTGGCTAGATTCACATCAAAATCCATATTTTCGATAAATTTTATGGAAAAAGTACACCAATCAAAGGAAGGAAAAGCAACTTCCATGGCAGAAAAATTACCTGTAGCACCGTTTAACTTTGCCTGAAAGCGAAAGTTATCAAGTTTTTCGTAATATCTCAGTAAGCGAGAGATGAAAACTGCAATTTCCTTACCTGCAGTAGTAGGCGATGCCTTTTGACCATGAGTCCTGGCAGGCATTGCTATTTTTTTCCATTTTTCAGCCAGTTGAATTAGCTTTAGCAGCAGTGTTCTTAGAATTGGCAGATGCTCATTTTCAAGGAATTCTTTAAATAAAGAAGTATAGGCAAGATTATTTATATCTTCGGAGGTTAAACCAAAATGTATCATATTTTCAACTCTATCTAGCGATAATTTTTCTTTAAGAAAATATTCACAAGCCTTAACATCATGATTTATCTCTTTCTCTATCTCTTTGATTCTGCTGTAATCTTTCTCATTGAAATGTTCACTAACCTTTCGTGCCAGTACTACTTTTTCCTCGGGCAATTTTCTAAAAAGGTTAGTTTTGTTAAGTTCCAGAAGATATTTTATCTCAACTTCACATCTTTTTTTTACCAGTGCATATTCGGAAAAGTAGGAAGAAAGATGAGCGACTTTCGCTCTATACCTTCCATCAAGTGGGGATATAGCTTTACCGGGATTCATATTACCTCTCTTTCATTTTTTCGTCTGCCTTTAATAATTCTTGTTTTAGCTCTTTTATTTCGCATGAGGTTCTTTTTCTCAAACGTGGAATATTAAGACTACGCAAAGCTGCGATTGAGGCATTTTGGGGATGGACAACAGTTAGAGCAGGAGTATTAGAAGGCATCATTAGAGACGAATTAATGTTTGTCACCATATCGATTTTATTTTTAAAAGGAGGACAGTTAATTACCGGAATATTCAGGTTTGCTGCCAGCGCACCACCCAAGCCGTTGGATCTTCCAGCTACAGCGATAACTGCTCCCGGTTCCAATGAATTGTTATATTCAGATGCAATTTCTTTAATTCTTTCACCATTTTTATGGGCAGATACAACTCTAAGTTGGGTAAAGACATCATATTTATCAAGGAATGAGCTCAATTTTTCACAATGCTCAATATCTTTTTCGGAGCCCATGATAATGGCAACATAGCCATCCTGCATTAGACCTTTATTCTTCAAATTAAAGAGCATTCTATCATGGATTCTGCAATCGTCCGAAATTTTAAGTTTTCTACCAGTAAGAGTTTGATATAATTCAAGATAACGATTCACAGTTTCCTCTACAACTTTTTGCGACAATTTTTTTGGTATCTCCTTTTTATATTTATGAGAGAGGAGCCATTGTCTGACATATTCTTTATCCAAAGAGCTAGCGTTTGCTGGATCTTCATAATAATCTTCTTTCCACCAGTAACGAGACGAGTCCGGAGTGTGAATTTCATCGATAAGAATCAGTTTATCATTGACCAAGCCAAATTCATATTTAGTATCCACCAAAATTAATCCTTTTTCCTCTGCCAGGCTGCTGCCAAATTCAAAAAGTTCCAGTGCTTTATTTTCCATTCGTTCGTAATGCTCTTTTTTTGCCCAGCCGTCCGATAATATTTCATCCCTGGTAATTTCTCTATCTGATTCTTCTTTTGTGGTAGGTGTAAGAAGGGGCTCGGGCAATTTATCATTTTTGCTAAGACCATGCGGTAATTTCACACCGGAGATTTCTCTTCCTCCCTGCTCATATTTTCGCCACATGGAACCGGTAATATAACCTCGGACGATCATTTCTATTCTAATTGGTTCAGCTTCTTTTACGATGGTAAGATTAGGATCAATCTGTTCGATTATATGATTCTCAATTATGTGCTTGGTCTCCTTGAACCAGTAATTCGATATACTATTGAGCACAGCACCTTTATATGGAATTGATGTATCCAGGACGCTATCAAAACTGGAGATTCTGTCAGTTACTGCTATTAATCTTTTATTATCATCCAGACGAAAGCTTTCTCGTACTTTTCCTGAATGTAGTTTCTTTAATTGAGGTGTATCGAGTTTATTGAAAATTTCCATTTTTTCTCCTAAATAATTAATGTTTAAAATGTCTCATTTTTGTAAATATCATAGAACAGCCGAGTTCATTACATTTTTTTATTACGTACTTATCTCGAATGGATCCACCAGGTTGGACAAACATCTCAATGCCCTGTTTATAAGCAACCTCAATATTATCGGCAAATGGAAAAAAAGCGTCTGAAACAAGTAGAGTTTTCTTCATAGCTCCTCTGAAATATGTGTCAAATTCTTCTTTGTCTCCGCTAAATTCATTTTTAAGATTACTTCTGGCTTTCTCCAGAGAAAGTTTTACAGAAACCACTCTGTTGGGTTGACCTGCTCCCATGCCAAGCAGCTGGAATGCCTCTCCCTTTTTTCGCACAAGAATGATTGCGTTGGATTTAACATTTTTTATTGCTTTTATACCAAAATTGCAGAGTTGTTCACTAAAATGTTTTCCTAGCTTTTTAGCAGTAACAACCTTTAGCTCTTTGTAAAGTTTATTGTCTTTTTCCTGCACTAATAAAGCGCCATTAATGAATCTCATACTTTTATCATTAGTTTGCAAGGCAGGATTGTACTTAATTACCCGTAAAGATTTTTTTGAAAACAGATAATCTTTTGCCTTTTTAGTAAATTTAGGAGCTACAATCACTTCAATAAATTTTCGTTTGGATTTATCCTCATTTTTAAAATCGAAAAAACTAACTGTATTCAGATCAACTTTGTCATTAAATACAATAATAGAACCAAAAGCAGAGATAGGGTCTCCAGCCCAGGCTAATTCGAGATTTGTTCTCATATCCGAACCACTGCATAAGCCACAGGCATTAGTATGTTTTATAATAGCGCAAGCAGGTTTTTCGAAATGAAAAATAGTGTTTAGAGCTGCATTTATATCTATCAAATTATTAAATGATAGTGGCTTACCATGCTGCTGTTCAATATTATCGATAATAGAATTAATTTCGGCATTTTTATAAACAAGAGCTTTTTGGTGAGGATTTTCTCCGTAACGCAATTCTTTACCATCTCTGTAAGACAATCTAAGGGATTTTTTCCCGGCGAATTCATCCATACTTGTAGCAATAAAAGAATCATAGTCAGCTGTATAATTAAATACTTTCCGCATGAGTTGTGTTCTGGTGTTTAGGGATAGGGAACCGTCGTTTTCATTCAATTCTTCTCCAATTATCTCGTAATCTTCCGGATCTACAATAGTGGCTACATCCTTGTAATTCTTAGCTGCTGCACGGATCATAAATGTTCCACCAATATCAATATTCTCTATCAATTCCGTATGAGATACATTTTCTTCTTTTTTTTCTTTAAAATTATACAGGTTACAAACCACAAGATCTATAGGTTTTATGCCCAGTCTTTTTGCTTCATCTTTTTGTTCATCTCTCTTAAAGAGCAAAGCTGCACCAATATTGAAGGATATTGTTTTCATGCGTCCGGCAAAGGCTTCCGGATTTCCGGTTTCTTTAGTTATACTAGTTACATTAAATCCGTTTTCTTGAAGATATCTTTTGGTTCCACCTGTGGAAATAATTTCACAATCATAAGCAGCAAGTATTTTTGCTAGAGAAGCCAGTTTGCTTTTGTCTGTTACACTAATTAGCGCTCTTTTGATCTTCTTCATCCTATATTCCTTTATAATTTTTTTTTACATGCTTAACAATATTTTCAAAAATTCTGAGTCCATCACCTTTTTCCTTATTTCTATTTTTTCTCTTCAGATAGGTCCAGGCAGGATGGTTGTATACGCTCAAAAATGCCTCAGGATGGGGCATCATACCAAAGATTCTCCCTGTTTTATCTGTTAAGGCAGCACAATTTAATTCCGACCCATTGGGATTAAAAGGATATTTTGAAGTAACTTTACCATTTTTGTTGCAATAACTCATGCAGTTAAGATTATTCTTTTTTATGTTTTCCCTTATTTTTTTATTAGCAAAAATGAGTCTCCCTTCTCCATGCCGTATAGGGAGATAGATCATACTAATATTCTTAAGAAAAGGAGTATTTGTTTTTTTATTTACTTTTAGATAACACCATCTATCTTCAAATTTACCAGATTTATTGAAAGTAAGTGTGACTTCCTGATGCAAATCTCTCATTGTATTTGGTAACAAGCCCATTTTTACAAGAAATTGGAAACCATTACAAATACCTAAAATATATTTTCCTCTGTTTACAAATTTTTTTAACTTCTTAAAAAACTCATCTCCATTTTTAGTTTGCTTATATTTCATTTTATTTGCCATAACTTTTCCGGAGCCCAGATCATCACCAAAGGAAAAACCACCGGGGAAATTGATAATATGGTAATCAGATAAACTTACCCTCTCATTAAAAATATCATTTAAATGAATAATATCTGTTTGGGCTCCAGCTTTTTGATAGGCAGCTTGCATTTCCTGTTCACAATTTATACCAAAACCTGCCACCACAATTGCTCTTACCCGTTTCATGTTTGTTCCTTTAAACCATTGTGCCAGGCATCATAGAGGGGAGAAATTTTCGTATCAACCAAATTTTTTCCTTTATAATCAATTTTTAGCTTAGCCTCGGAAGTTACAATTCCCAGCAAATTTGCTCTTTCACCAAATATATCTTCAAATTCCTCTTTATTGGAAGGAACAATAGAGACCAAAAAACGGGAATGAGATTCGGAAAAAAGTATAAAATCAGGTGTTAATTTTGTGAAAGATGAAATGTCAATTTTTGCCCCAAGACCTGTGCCAAAGCAGGATTCGGCTAAGGCAACTGCAAGCCCTCCGTCCGCAAGATCATGGGAAGATTCTATTAGACTTTTTTCATTTGCTTTAACTACAAGTTCATATAGCTGTTTGGCTTTTTCCTTTCTTACTTGAGGTACATTTCTACCCTTTTCCCCAAAAAGTTTGTAAAACTCGGAACGACCTAATTCATTATAAGTTTCTCCAAGCTGGTAAATCAAATCTCCTGCAACTTTAAAATCACTGGTAACAATATTTCTGATATCATCTATCTTAGCCGCCATAGAATAGAGTATAGTAGGAGGTACAGATATTTTTTTTCCTTCTGCAGTAAAGTCGTTTTTCATACTATCTTTTCCGGACGTCATGGGGATATTAAAAAATACAGCCATATCATAAAGTGCTTTGTTCATATTAACAAGTTTGCCCAGTTTGAATTTACCGTCAGGATTTTTATTCTTGTCATAAACAGAATCAGGGACACAAAAGTTGTCGTTAGCAGACCAGAAGCGACTGGAATCATCCAGTGGATCAGGAAGTTTGCCTCCAATTGAGATAATCTGTCGTACGGCTTCATCAAAGGAACCGGCAGACATAGCATAGGGATCGAGGTCTCCATATCGAGGTATTATTCCGTTGGAAACGGCAATTCCCTCGTAGCTATGATTGTCAACTCTAACCACTGCTGCATCCTGAGGGGATTTACCTTCTTTCCCCATAAGAGGTTTTAGGACTGTTCTGCCTTTGACCTCGTGATCATACTGCCGAATTACTTCCTCGCGGGAACAGATATTTAGACTGGACAAAAGTTTAAGTAAAACATCATTATGATCTACTTGACCGATTTGGGGTTCCGAGGTTGGCGGAGATTGCCATTCTGCTGCAAGCTTTTTCCTGGGTGTGCCATTAAAAAGGAAGTCCATTTTGAGGTAAGCTACCATCATATTATCGTATCGGACCTCCAGAAAACCAGAATCAGTAAAATTGCCTATATCTGTCATTTCAACTTCGTATTTTTGTGCCAGTGTGCGTAAGTCTGTTAAATTTTCTTTTTCGATAACAAGTGTCATGCGCTCCTGGGATTCCGAGATAAATATTTCCCATGGTTTAAGACCGGAATACTTTAGCGGAACTTTTGCCAGATCTACAAAGGCACCACCCGAAATACGAGCCAACTCACCTACAGAGGAGGAGAGTCCACCGGCACCATTATCTGTGGAGCACTTTATCAAACCTTTTCTGGTTGCATCAATTATGAAATCTGAGAGCAATTTTTGTGTTATGGGACTGCCTATTTGTACTGCGGAAGCCGGAGAGGATTCATCAATCTCAGCGGAAGAAAAAGTGGCACCATGAATACCATCTTTACCCACAAGTCCGCCCGCCATAATGATATGATCACCCGGGTCGATTTCTTTTTTCCAAGAATCCTGTCCCTTATATTGTTCTGGCATAATACCGCCAGTACCGCAATAAACCAGAGGTTTTCCACTGTATCTATCATCAAAAATTATAGAGCCGTTTACAGTAGGAATCCCGGATTTATTCCCTCCATCCTCTATTCCCTGTCTTACTCCGGCAAAGACCCTTTTGGGATGTAATTGACCTTTGAGCAGTTCTTTTTCATAAAAAGGTGAACCAAAGCAAAGTACATCTGTATTAAAAATTAATTCTGCTCCCCCCACTCCAGTTCCTAAGGGATCACGATTATTACCAAGGATACCTGTTATTGCTCCTCCATAAGGATCTATAGCCGAGGGTGAATTATGAGTTTCTACCTTCCAGACGAATAATCTGTTTTCATCCACTCTTACCACACCGGCGTTATCTGAGAACACCTTTATTAGCCAGTTGTTACCAGCTTTCTTTAATCTTTGTTGAATAACATCAGTGCTACCCTTAATGTAGGTTTTAAAAAGAGAATCGACAGTTTCTGTTTCATTTGTATCTAGATTTTTATATTCAATTATGGCATTAAATTCTTTATGCTTACAATGCTCTGACCAGGTTTGACCAAAAATTTCCATTTCGCAATCCGTAGGTTGAGTCTTTAGTCCAATATCTTTTCTGATTTCCTGGATCTGAGGATCAGAGTAATAATGTTTAATTGCCTTTAATTCTTCCAGATTAAGCGAAAGTAATCTGTCGTCGGAAATCTTAAGAAGTTTGGCATCATTTACCAAAATATCGATATAAGATACCGTTTTATCAGAATGAAGGTGTACTTCGGGAATATAGTTGGCTTCAATCCTTTGTTTACCATACTCAAAATGATTAATCAATTTATTCCCCAGGACTTCTTCTGCCAGGCGTTGCATCTGGGCTTTTGTTAGTTCATTTTCAATAAAATACAATTGTTGTGAAAAAATATGTTGAGTAGTTGTATCAAGGTCAATATTGAAATAATCTGCCATGGTCTTTTGCGCCGAAATTCCTTCATCATCTGTAACCCCGGGCAGTTTTGCCACCAAGATAAAACTGCTAAAATTCTCATCTCGATAGTGTTCATTTACGAATATTTGATGCAAAATATTATCTTTTAGAGCGTGATTAGCGAAATCTTCAACTTGCTTTGCGGAGAGGTCATAATGAATATAAAAAAGTTTGCCTGTCTTTATTCTACCAGTATTCAAATTCAAATAAGCTTTAGCTTTTCGAGCAATCTTTTGTCCTTTTACCTCCTCTATTTCTTCTTTTAGAAAAATTTCTACGAAATTGTGATTTTCTTTATTCACCATATTTTAATATTAATCCGTATTTCGATAAAAAAGTTCTTGGGGATCGGCACCTTTTGATTTAATTCTAATTCCCGAATTTTTTACAATCTTTCCGGCAGTATTAATTTTATAATTCAATTTACTGGATATCTTTTGTAATTCTTCTATTTTATCTTTATTCAGAATTACGAGAAAACCATTACCCATATTCCACAATCTATAAGCTTCTTTTTCCTTGATATTTCCCATTTTTTGTAAGTCAGTAACAAATTTCTGTGGTGTATGAACATCAGAAAGTTCAGCTCCCAAATTATTTGGTGTAAGGATTCTTTTTAAATTATCAGGTAATCCTCCACCGGTAACATGAACAATGGCGTGAGGTATAATTTTATTTATAATGATTCGATTAATCAAAGGTGTAAATATTAGAGAAGGAGTTAGCAGAATTTCTCCCCAGGATTTATTGTGTGAATATTTATTTTTATGCCATTCTATACCAAAATTTTTTTTCATAATTCTACGGATAAGAGAAAAACCATTGCTGCGAAATCCTCTACTTTTAAAAGATAAAACTACATCACCGGCTTCAACTTCTTTTCCACTGATTGGTTGTGATAAAATATGGGGCAAAATCCCAATCCCCGTAGCTCCCCAATTAAAATGCATATTTTTTCCATAGCCGGAAATCCTACTTCCCAGTTCGGCTATTTCTCCTCCCGTAATACTTACTTCTGCCTGGGCAGCAGCTTGCGCAAGCCCCCGCATCAAGTCATCCACAATCTTTTTATCAAGTAAATCTACATCCAGAATATTGGAAAGAGAGCAAGGTTCAAAGCCATTAGCCGCAAGGTCATCTACTACCATGGCGACAAGATCATAGGCGATTGTATTGTATATACCGGTGCGTTCTGCTAGCTCAATTTTTGTACCTATTCCGTCTGAAGATATACCAATTTTATTGCCATCTACATCTATCATTCCGGCAAACGTTCCGTCCACATCTTGTAATGCTCTACCATTTTTATTTTTTCTGTTTTTAAAAGTTTTTTTTGCCCATTTGTAGGCAATTTTTGAGCATTGATTTCCCAGATCTATATCTAAGCCGCTTTTCTTTCTTTTAGCCATTACATTTTCGCTTTCTTTTATTCTCCCCATTCTCTGGCGTGGTAATCACGTTTAGTACCTTCTCCGGGAAGATATACATCGTGTGGTTTACCTTCTCGTATGGAAAGTCGGGAAACAATTTCCAGCTCAGCCTGATTATGTAATTCTGCAATATTCTTAACACCACAGGTGGACATGGTAGCTTTAATTTTTGTAATCACTTCATCAATATTGTTTCTGAGTCTGCCGGCATATTCCACAAAACCTTCTACACCTTCCACAAATTTACCCTGATTATAGCGAGCTTTTTTCCAGTTTTGGGCTCTTTTTGAGCCTTCACCCCAATAAGGTTTCATAACTCTATTGTTTATAACCACCTTTTCTGGGGGTGATTCATACATTCTGGCGAAATAGCGTCCCATCATGACATAATCAGCGCCAAGTGCCAGAGCAACGACAATATCTTTCGCAGTTACTATGCCGCCATCGGCTATGATTGGGATATATTTTCCAGTTTTTTTAAAATATCCATCTCGGGCTGCGGCGACTTTAATAATTGAAGTAGCCAGTCCCCTACCTGTTCCTTTTTGCTCCTGTGTTATGCAGATTGAACCGCCTCCCATTCCAACTTTCACGGCAGAAGCGCCAGCTTGAACAAGAAACTTAAACCCATTCTCAGTAATTATATTTCCACCAATAAGAGGAATGCTCGGATAATTTTTTCTTATCCAATTAAGGGTCTGCTTTTGGTAGGAGGTATGACCATCCGAAGAATCAACAGCCAAAACATCTGCACCGGCTTGTACGAGAGCCTTAACCCTTTCTTTGTAATCGTGAGTATTAATGGCAGCAACAGCAATCAATCTTTTATTCTCATCTACCACTTGCTTGGGATTATTCAGATGATCTTGGATATCCTTTCTAAAAACGAGATAGAGCAATTTACCTTCGTCATCCACGATAGGTAAAACATGCTGGTGGCTTTCCATAAGAACGGAGTTGGCTTTTTTTAAATCGGTGATGTTTACACCAACTTCAAATTCCGAAAGAGGAGTCATCCTATCTATCGCCTTCAGTTTTGAATGCTGGCAAGGATCATAATCGTATTTATTGAGGAATCCAAGCAATTTTTCCTTTTTATCTATTACCGGAAAGGTTGAAAAACCTTTTTCCTCTCTTATTTTATGCACATCTTTTATCAAGGTATCTGTATAAACAGTTTGAGGTTTTACAAAGCCAGCTTTGTGGGATTTTATCCGCCGTATCATTTCTGCTTGTTCCGGAATGGGCTGGGAACAAAAAATAAAGGAGGTGCCACCTAATTTTGTCAATTCTATTGCCATTCTTACCCCGGAGACGGATTGCATAGCAGCTGAGACCAAAGGAAGTTTAAGACTAAATTTGTCTTTAGCTTCTTCCCAAAATACAAGTGGTGTGCTTAAGTCTATCTGGTCAATATTTGTTTCCGGAGTTGAATGGGAAGGTAACAAACGATATTCCATTAATGTTCTGGAAGG
>JAGXLO010000141.1 GCA_018334695.1 Candidatus Cloacimonadota bacterium | reverse complement strand
ACATATCCTACAAGCGATGATAAGCTTGTTTATAGTACACAAGATAGTGTTTTATGGGAATACTGGGGCAATGACCATCCTGAGGTAAAACTGCAAATTTCCAGAGATGGCGGTGATACCTGGCAGCTGCTTGCAGAAAACACAGAAAATGACGGCAAGTATGAATTTTATGTGGAAGAACCATTATCCGAAGAATGTCTGATTAAAATTTCTAATTTGGCAGAGACCTCTTATGATAATTCAGAAAGTTTTTCCATAACAGCACTTAACATAACTTATCCTGATGCCAATACTGTGATGGAGTATAATAGCCAGGATAGTATTATCTGGGAAGATGGTGGAACTATTTCCGAGGTGGATATAAAACTCACAGCGGATGGTGGCTTAACCTGGGATTATCTGGTAAAAAATCAGGAAAATTCCGGTAAATATTTCTTTACTGTGCCTGCCAAAATATCCGACAAATGCCAGATCGAGATTTCGGAAAGCGGCAGTGAAGTAAAAAACTTTTCTGAAAAATATTTCTCTATTGTTGACTATCCGGTGGGGTGGATTGCAGCAGACTCATCAAGCTTTTCATTAGAAGCCAATCAAACAAAAGCTATATCTCTAAATATTTCTTCTGAGGGACTGGATACGGGAGTTTATGGCGCTTTTCTGAGAATGGAGACCGAATATGGGCAGATACTTACTGTGCCTGTAAACCTGACGGTTAGAGATGATCCCAATGAAGCCAATTACATTCTAAAACAAAACAGACCCAACCCGGCAAAATATTGGACTAAAATTCCCTTTGAGCTGAATGAAAAAAACGGAGATGCAAAGATAAAAATTTATAATGTTAAGGGCAGACTGATAAAAACTCTGCTTTATGAACCTGCTATGAAAAACAGAGCAGAGGATTATATCTTATGGGATACTACTAACCGGGCGGGTAAAAATGTAAGTGCAGGAGTATATTTTTATCAGTTGGTGGTGGATGGAAAAATAATGCAAACCAGGAAGTGTCTGCTGGTAAGATAATTTAATTTTTAAGGCAGATTAAAAAATTCCTCGGCATTAGCGGTTGTTTTTTCGGCAATTTTATTAGGAGATTTCCCTCTGATCATAGAGATAAATTCGATGATCTGTTTTACATATTCCGGTCTGTTTCTTTTACCCCTATACGGTTTTGGCGTTAAATAGGGTGCATCAGTTTCCACAAAAAATCTGTCTTCGGGAATATCCTGCAGAATATGAAAATATTTGTTTTTATCAAAAGTAACAACTCCTGTGAATGAGAGAAACCAGCCCTGTTCAATAACTTCTTGCATCATATCGTAATCACCTGCATAGCAGTGAAATACAACTTTTTGGGGTGAATGATCCTTTAAAATCTCCATCACATCTGCGTGTGCATCTCTGTCATGCACTACTATTGGCAGATCATATTGCTTTGCCACTTCAATCTGACGCGCAAATACTTCTTTTTGAATTTTGCGTGGACTCAAATTTCGACAATAATCCAGACCAATCTCCCCTACCGCTACTATTTTATCCTTACCGAGTAATTCCAGCAAATCCTCCTCGGAATATTTATCAGCAGCGTGAGGATGCCAGCCGGCAGTAGCAAATATTCTTTTGTACTGACTTGCTAAGGCAAGGGATTGTTCAGAAGTTCTCTTATCAATGCCAATATTAATAATATATTTAACATCGTTCTTAAAAGCATTTTGGATAACCTGCTCTCTATCTTTATCATATCTGTCAAAATTTAGATGGGCGTGCGTATCTATTACCTGCATCATGCCTCTTTCCTGATTATTTCATCAATGATTTCTGTATTCTCTATCTCAAGTGCCAGCTTTGCATAAAGAAATTTATTCTCCTCGGCAACATTATCTATCAGATTTCTCAGTTTTACATAGTCCTTTTCTGTAGTTATAACATAATCAATTTCGTTCTTGTCGATTTTTTGGAGAATGGGATTCAATTCTTTTTTGTCTTCAAAACGATAATGATCTATAAACTTATAATGCTTAATAAAATCAATATCAAGATTCCTTATGCTGTTTTCAAATGAGCCCGGATTTCCAATAGCGGAAAGCAAAACTACTTTTTTATCCTGCAATGCTCTGGGAAAGACCTTAAGATCAAAGCTGTAGTTTATAAAATGTTTTATTCTATACCTGGATTCTAGGATAGGTTTAGTAAATTTGGATATTTGGACAGGAATTTCAACTCCTTCCTGCCAGTTATTGAAGACAAAACAGCTTGCGTGTTCCAGAGAAGAAATCGGTTCACGTAATTTACCGGCAGGCAGCACAAAGCCATTGCCCAGAGGATTATTTGCCTTGAACATAATAAAATCATAATCATGCGCCACCTGCAGATGCTGAAATGAATCATCCAGAATGATAAAATCCGGCTGGAATTGCTTCTCTGCTAATTTTATAACTTCAGTTCTATTTTTCCCTACAATGATAGGAGTTTCCGCTAGATTTCTTAGTAAAATTTGCGGTTCGTCTCCGGCATACCTGGCTTTTACCTGCTGTTCTTTATTCTCGGAGATAATCTTAACTTCATTTTCATATTCACCTTTATAACCTCTATGTGATACTACAACTTTATATCCCTTACTCTTTAAATATTCGGTGAGGTATATAGTAAAAGGTGTTTTACCGGTTCCGCCCACGGTTAAATTCCCAACGGAAATTATTTTTGCCTTTGATTTGTATTGAGAAAATATACCGATCCTATATAGGAATCTTCTAATCCTTTGCCCCATGGCGTAAAGCAAAGCAAAGGGCAACAGCAGTAATGTTAAGAAATTAGTTTTTTTCCACTGCCGTAAAATAAATTTACTGATAAAACTTCTCTTGACCACAGCTAATTTGATTTAGGAGGTAAAATCTACTTGGGGAGCTCTTGTTTCTACTTCCGGAACTTCATAGTATGGCTGCTCACTAAAACCAAAAGAATTAGCAATCAGGTTATTGGGAAATACTTTAATTTTTTTGTTGAAATCTCGCACTGTATTGTTATAGCGTCTTCGTGCTACAGCCAGGCGATTTTCTGTACCGGCAAGTTCATCCTGCAATCTAATAAAATTTTGATTAGCCTTTAAATCGGGATATCTTTCCACTACTGCCAGCAAACGAGAGAGTGCGCCGGTAAGTTGATTATTAGCTTGAATCTTCTCCTGCCTGGTATCAGCTTTGCCCACACTGGCGCGAGCTTCCGTTACCTCAGTAAAAACTTCCCGTTCGTGTTTGGCGTAGCCCTTAACTGTTTCCACATAATTGGGAATGAGATCAAAGCGGCGTTTTTGCTGATTCTCGATCTCAGCCCAGGCATTATCTATCTCCACCTTCATTTTGATAAAAGAATTGTATTTGGAAATGCCGATTATGATGATAAGAACAACTATGATTATTATTATCCAGGTATTTTTATTCATGATAACTCCATTCTGCTTTTTCTAGTATTTTTTATAGAATATTGTTATTGCTTTAATCAAAAATGAGATCGTATCTGTCAATAAATTTATGCAGAAATAAGAAATGTAAAAATTTTGAATTGTTTTTATTCATTTAGCATTATTTGCGTCTCCATAATTTTTTCTTGACAAAGATTTGAATAATTTCTTCTAAAAAAGAAAAAAATCAAGAAAGAAAGTTGGAGATTATTGGGAATGAAAAAGACAGAAAACGTACAAGAAAAAATTAAGTCAGATTTCAGACAACAAGTACAAAACGATAAAAAAATAAAGAATTCTTATCTGCTTGTTCATTCCGAGAAATTAGGAATTGACATCAATATTGCCCAGGGAAAAACAGGTGAAATTCAGGCAAACCCGCAGCAAGCCAACCATCTCGCTTCCGTAGGCAAATTGTTTACTGCTACCCTCATAAGTATGCTGCACGATAAAGCGCTACTGTCTTTTGACGATAAAATTGTAAAATATCTTGATCAAGACCTCATGCACGGTTTGCATGTTTATAAGGGCAAAGATTACTCCGGAGATATAAGCATAAAGCATTTACTAAAGCAAACATCGGGCTTGAATGATGTCTTTTTTCCATTATTTAAAAAGATGATGAATGATCCAAAGCTTGAAATGACGGTAAAGGAAGCACTGGAATGGGGAAAGACAAATCTTAAGCCTGTGGCAAAACCCGGGCAAAAACATTTTTATACTGACACAAACTATTATTTACTGGGTTTAATCATAGAAAATATCACAAAAAAACCTTTTCACGAAGCGATGCATGAAATGATTTTAGAGCCTTTGAAAATGGATAATGCTTATATAAACGGTTACTCCCAG
>JAGXLO010000044.1 GCA_018334695.1 Candidatus Cloacimonadota bacterium | reverse complement strand
TTAAACCTAAAATATATGGATCTTCGTCAACAAATAGCCCTGAAGTTGAGTTATGGAGTGGTAATGAATATACTTCTCAGGGGCAAGGTTGGGTGGAATTTATTATACCCTCAGTTAATTCTATTGAAATAGGTAGTTATACCTTTTACTGGGTAGTTATAGAAGTTGATCAAAATTCTTCGGGATTCCCTATAGGCATTGATGGTGGTCCGCCAGTTGATAATGCTGATTTAATTCAAATTAATACTTCAGGTTCTTGGACAACTCTTTCATATTATGGTTTAAATTATAACTGGTTGATAGAAGTATATATCTCTAATTAAATATATAATGATAGACCTAGGCTGTTTTATTAAGTCTAGGTCTATTATTTTTATGATACTTTCTAAATTATATAAAAGTATTGGTTCCTCTTTAAAATATCTGGTGAAATTATAAAAATTACATCTAGCTAATAAAAAATAATTATCAAGATTATTTTAAATATAAATATTATATTTACTCTTTCCAAACTCTAGCACCTTTCTCTGCCGATCTACCAATTACATAACCACCAATCATAATCTTTAAAAGATCCCACATCTCTGGTGGGATCTTTAATATTATTTTGGTACCCATGAAAGCCTCCATGTAGGGAGCAATAATATAATTATTAGCTATAATCGCTACAAAAACCAAGGCTGTAATCGGCCTCCAGGTAGAAGTTAGAAAATGCTCTGATTCTGCTTCAGCTTTTATAATCTCACCTTTTGACTTAATCAGCTGGTTCGTTAGATTATTCTTCATCTCAAAAATAGACCTTTTTATCTTCTCTTTCTCTTCTTCAGATGTATGTAAATTATCAACTAGATCAGTAACCGGCTTCACAACTCCAGTTATTATTTCTGAAATGTTCATTTATATCTTCCTCCTGATTTCTACCCTTTTTAACCAACCTCTTATAAAATTTTCCTGACTAGGGTTATTCTCACATATCTCAATATATTTCTTTATTTGATAACCATTTAATAATCTTAACAGATCTTCTTTATATTCACATCCATACAAAGCTTTCAGTGTGTTAGGTCCAATCATCCCATCAACATTTATATCACGTTTCAACAGCAAATTTAAAGCTCTCTGTAGGTTTTTAACTGCAACTGCCGGCCCCATATTTACTCCCTGTTCAAACAGTTCTTCCGCAATTTTTCTACTTTTAATAGTATCAAGCCTCGGCTGCAGCCAATAATCTTTATAGTAAATTTCCTTCGCAATTTCTATCGATAAATTTTTCATTTCCCCCAAATAATTATGCCTTCTAGCAACCCTTTTGGTTATTCCCCACATCGTCTCACCACCGGAGTCATATTTGTTATTCGAATACCTCTTTTCTATTTTTAGTAAATTATTAAATATCTTTTTAAATCTTTTGGAATACACTTAATCACTCCCGGGTTATTATAATAATGAAGTTATAAAACCAAAAACAGCTGCTATCACAGCTGTTATGACATATCTCCCTATATTATTGTAAATATCGTTTTTTTCGTAATTTATTTTTAAATTGGTAATTATCTCAAGTATCTTCTTTTGTTTATCTGCGCTCTTATCAAGTTTTTTATCTATATTCTCAACCTTTTTTTCTAAAAACCGTCCGTATTCACAGCCCTCTTTATCTAGTTCGCTTTTACCGTTGGCCAAATATAAACACCTCTGTTTTTATATGCTCAGTATGTCTAAAGCCTTCTTCCTACATTAGTTTCTAATTTTTTAGTAACATCTTTTGCTTCTCTTCCAAGTACAATCTTATACTTTCTATTAGTTTCATTATATATATCTTCCACTTCCACCACTCTGCTAACAGCAGTGAAAATCCCTGGATACTCAACTGCAACTACATCTCCTATGATAAAGTCTTTCATATAATCATAAGGACCCTCTTCTAGATATTCTACTTTAATTGTTGTACTATCAATAACAGTCAGGTTAAGTTTCTGTTTTGTGATCTTATCCCACTTACTAAAGGGAAAAGCACCGAGGAATGCTTCAAAGCTTTTATTACCAAAAAGTATTACTGCTAGAAGACATTTAAGTTCTGACGCTGTCCAGTTTTTATAAACTCCATTTGTATCTCCTGTCAGCAGTCTTGTAAGCAGCCTCAAGTTATCCTCTTCTGATTGATCTATCTCTTCTTGAGTAAGATTATTGATCTCATTATTCAGTTGAATAATGACCTCAATCCGGCTCAACCCAGATAATTCAGAAACTGTTGACGAAGAAAAAGCAGCCAAAAGGCTGCTTAATTCTTCATCTGTCATTTTATAATAATCCAAATAATCAATACCTATTTCTTCAGTATTGATAATATTATTTAACTTATTCCACACCCACTGCCTAAATTCTTTTTCATTCCAGCTTTCAACTTTCTCAACAGCTAACTTTTCTAAACCTCTATTTACCAGCCCAGTTTCAGTACTTAGATCCCTGGCGTCTACAAAGGTTTCTCTCAATTTAAGACCGCTCAATTCAAGATTTTCTTTTTTAAAAATTGTATAAGCCTTTCCGAAAAAATGATAAATATTATTATTTGTTTTGACTCTTACACAAGCTCGGTATTGGTAACTCTTTTTGCTATCTATATTTTCAGCTGTAAATCCCCAACTGTTGTTTTCAGTAGAAGAAAGCCTTGTAAGTTCTGATTCTCGAACATTAACGTGTTCGAAAGAATTAATATAACTCGGTTTATACTGAAAAAAACCATAGACCTCACCATTATTATATTCATCAATAAAAGGTCCAATATCAACCATTACCCCGGACATGTTTAACGAACCGCCGTCCTCTGATCTCTCTGCTAAATCAGTTCTTAGGTATAAAGATTTTTTTATTATATTAAGGTCCATATCAGAATTAATTATTAAATCAGCCAGCTCAACTGTCTTTTCAATTCTATATTTAATCTTTATACTCTTATTAATTGCCACTAGAGATCATCCTCAGTAACTTTAACTATCATCCTGTCAGATCCTTCTCCCTGGCCGGCTACAATTGCTGTATTAATAGAATCCAAACGGTCCTCTGTAAATTTTATTTTCTGGACGGAATTCGTATCAGTTGATAACTTGATCTCGGGTTTTAATTCTGCATATAATACTTGAAATATAAATTCCTTGTTATCTAAATCGAACTTTATATCCCAGCCTAGTCCAGTAACTTGCGAGATATCATAAAGAATATCAGATAATTTCTGGAATCTAGCTTTATATTTTATAGTCCTGCCCAGGCCTTTATCTTCTTCTATTCTAAGATTCGGTATCTTTCTATTTATATCTGAAGGATTAACAGTATTGACGTCGACATAATATTTCATAACGGTTTCAGCAGGGGCTTCTTTAGTATCGTATCCATCACCTGTATCAATGCTGTTTAAAGCTAACCTCTGGTTAAAAGCATCTCCAAAACCCCTGCCTATAATCTCCCAAACTTCAGAACTTCTACCCTCCTCGTTTACTTTTATCTTTCTATCTCTGATCCTTCCACCTCTCAACACATCGCCAGTTTTCTTTATGAGGTAGTTATCTACTTTTAAGTAATCTGCATTCTCCTTATACCTGTTCATCATCAACTTGAAACTGTCCGGCCTTCTCCATCTTCTAACCCAAGAGAAGTATTCCATATCATCAAGATATGTTAATAGGTTTAATTCGGGATCTAATACCATAATAGATTCGTTGTTCGATAGATAAGTTATATTTAAGGTGGAATCGGTTTCTATATCAACTCTTATTTTAATTAAGCTCGGATAGTCTTCTAAATAATATACAATATCTTCCTTAATTTCTAAATCGCTGATTTCGTCAATATTTATTTCAATTTTTCCACTTATACTTATATCAGCTGTTGTTTTTGCCGAATAAATCTCATACTCTGCTCCAAAAATATAACTAGGTTTATAAGCCGCAGTAATATTTAAAAAAGTATTACTATTTATCCCTATCTCTGTTGTAATATTTGTTCCATATAATTCATACTCACTACTGAATTGATTATAAGGAACTTCACTATAATTTATTGTAATATTTATATTATTACTTATATCTACTTTTGGTTTTAATGAAAAATCTATTATATTATATTTTACAGAATCATTATTTGCCAACTGATTAGATAAAATTATTTCACATGATGTATTTGATTGAAGAATTATACTTGCTGCAATTTCCAAACTCCCACTCTCCTAACTCAAATACTAACATGTTATTAATAAGCAAATTCAGCATCGACATTAATTAATAAAGAGTTTTCCCCTATGGCTGCTTCAAGGTCTGTTTTCAGCTTTATATAAAAGGTGTCTTTTTCCCCAGGATCGTAAGGTCCAACAAAAGTTAAAGACTGTAAATCATCAAAAGGACTTAGAGTCTTACTGAAAGTGAGGTCAGTGCCAGTTTTTTCATTATCTGCTGTTAGATTTATATTTTTAACAGCAACTTGTTGGTTGTTTTTAAACTGTACTTCACATATTTCGGTAGTTTCAGTTATTAATGTCCTGCCTAATATTATTGGAACTTGTAGATAGTTGGGATCATTATTATATATCTGCCCGTATTCATTTAATAATTTTAAGCCATTCAAATCTATAAGTTCAATTATTTTTGCATCATCACCAATTGCCAAAGCTATTTTAGAACCGTTAGGTCCAATTTCAACATCGTATAATTCATAATTATAACTGTCTTCATAGTAATATACTGTACCATCCTCTGCATCCCAAATAATTATTTTACGAACATAATTAGAATTAGAATAATCATAATAACTTCCACAAGAAATAACTCTTTTCCCGTCAGGAAAATACTTACAGCCTTTTAAACCATTGTCATGCTGTGTAAATTCATTTAATAATTTTGCCGTTGATATCTCATAAATTTTTATTTCATGATTTTCAATACAGGCTATTATTTTATCACCATCTGGGTGAAAATGCAGAGATTCAATATCGCCCTGTGGGCCATCAATTGTATGAGCAATATTTCCTGTATTAATATCCCAAATCTTTATCTTGTTATTATATCCAACTGATGCTATTTTGGTTCCGTCCGGTGATATGTCTAAAGCATAGATCTCTACTTCATAATCTGTAAAAGTAGTTAGTATATTATTCGTTGCAATCTCCCATATATATACTTCGTCATAGCAGGCAGATATGACCCGGGTATCATCATTGGAGATAGTTAATTGCTTTACTTCATAGCTGTGGCTTGTAAAGGTTGTAATGATATTTCCAGTTTCTATATCCCAAACTTTAATATCACCACCATTATTCGATACTACCATACTTCCATCATTAGATACTTTAAAATCATATAAATCATAAGTATTTGATACTCTTGTTATTATTTCATCTTTTTCTAAATCCCATATAATTACATCATCATTATAATCACTCATTGCTAATTTTTTCCCGTTATCAAAAAGTTCAAGGTTCTCAATTCTACTTGTCCCCGTTGTATATTCTAATATAATATCTCCTAAAGCCATATTATAAATCTCCTTTTAGTCTAATGTTATCTCTAACCCACCTGCAGGTATATAAAGTTTCCCACCAGCTCCCGGCTGCTTGCCCGAACCCAAATCTGCAAAAGCTATTATGTCTCCAGAAGTAGCTGTAAACTCCTTGGTAATAAAGGCATAAGTTATGTTATTATCAGCATCATCACTGAAAACCGGAAATTCTACCAGGACATCATTCTCTATTTTAAAGCTTCCTGTACCATCATCAACTGGAGATGTAAAAGTAATTAGTTCTCTTATGTAATTTGCATCATCTTCTTCAACTATGGTTGCTAAATCATCAGTTTCATTAATTGTAGAAGTAGCTAACCCCACATAAATATCATCATTATCTCTAAATACTTTATTTAATGCCAGGGTTTCTCCAGCATTTGTTAAACTGCCAGCCATTTTCTCACTCCTAATTTATTTATATTCTGAGGTATCTTTCCTTGTAATTTATTATTCCATTACTTTCTTCGTTCATATTGGATGCTCTAAAATATATAATATTACTGCCCCTTACAAGCCCAAAAAGTTGAGAATCAAAAGACAGTAGAGAGAAGGCTTTTCTTTTTCTTTCGAGACTGTCATAAAGGACAATACTTTTACTTCCAAATTTAGTGTTGATAACCACCTTTTCTCCACTACTGGTTGTATGATTTATACTAATCTTTTGCCCTGTTGTCTTATTTATGATCATAGGGTTACTCATCGGTCCATTTAATTTGAATATACAAGGTGTTTGAGTATCTCCGTTGTTTACTATCTCGGTGTTCTGAGTTAATACAGCTGTGAATTCATCTGGATTATACCAGCGGGGATCAGGGGCATGTAATTTTAAATATATGTCTTGATAAGTTCTCCTGTTTTTAAGAAACTTTGGTGATTGCTCGGATACTGCCTTAATCTGATAAGTATTATCTTGATCATCATATGTCAATTTGCCCTTTCCCTTGAGCGGGTTAAAAGCATTAATTACTTCTCTTTTTCGCTGTAATAATAGTTCTTTGTCTTCTGTTATTATTGTAAATTCTATTTCGATAACCCTCGGTTCTATCACCTGCCCAATTAATGTGCTGCCAATTTGATAAGGAGATTTCACCAATTTTAAATCATTGGGTGGGTAACTAAACCCAGTTTTCTTTTCTAAGATATATTTATTTTTATTTGTAAATTCTATTATTTTTCCATCTACAGATTCCCATTTTATAACCATCTAAGCTCCCTATCCTATCTTCAAAGTGCAGTCATCTACCAATATTGTCAGCGATTCCCCAGCTGCAGGCTGCCGTGTGTTCGGAAGATTAAAGTAAGCCAAAATATTACCCTCAATTCCTATCTGTACGTCACAGATGTAAGCATATGTTATAGGATTTAACGCATCTGCGCTCCAGGGTCCGAATACTATCTTGTTGCTGTTTTTAACTACTGCAGTTTCATTACTTTGTGATGGTGAAGTAAAAAGCAGCTCTTTTCTTTCGTAATTTGCATCGCTTTCTTCTACTATGTCGTCTAATAAAGTCTCTTCTAATATTTCTGATGTTGAGAGGCCCAAATAAGTATCTGGTGGTGAAATTCCTGTATTTCTAAAAAGGAGGTCAAGTGCTAACTCCTCACAGTAATTTGTCAGATTTCCTGCCATCTTTACACTCCTACCCTGTCTTTACTACCTTGTATTCTACTTCTATTACCATGTAGTGCTGGTTTGGAAAGTTATTATTGTACTCTGCTTTACTAATATTGCTGACTTCCAAATAATAGTTTTTGTAATTATTTAAATTAAAAGGATTGTAGTTAAAGATTTCTTTTATCATATCTACTACCTGTCCCAAAAGCTCTATATCTGCATTGCCTGTTTTATAATCATCAGCGTAAAATGTAATTAAAAAAGACCCCTGGTATTTATCATCACCGGGGTCTACCTCTAAATATCTATTTTCTACTGTAAAACATGGGTTTTCCATCTTGTTGTGCTTTTTAGATCCCTTAACTACACTAACTTCTCCCAATATACCTTCCAGCTGTTCATCGCCGGCTATCCTCAAAACAGCCGGATTTAAAATAATATTTATATTCAAGTTTACACCTACTTAATCACAGTTGTTCTAACTGCAGTTCGTAATGTGTCAGCCAATCTTTTATATCAACCACCTTATATTTTTGATCAACAAGGTCTCCCTGCATTATCATTGAAAATCCTGTACTGAAAGTTATATCATCGATTCCTATAAATCCGGCCAGCCTTTTATTGTAAGATGAACCACTAAAACTGTCCGTTTCACTACCAGTTTTCGGCTGGATATCAATCTCCGCATCAGCTACAAGTACTAATTCAGCATCCTGCCATTGGCCGGAAGTAAGATCTGTGCTGCCGCCTGTATATCTCTCTATTTCCACCTCAACAAAACTTTTATCGCGGGGTATCCTCACTCGAAAACCCTCTTTTCTTTTACTGTCATAATTAGACTTCCACCGATCTCTTCATACTTGCTGACTGCTTTATCTAAGTTCTGCTTAGAAACACTCACCCCACCGCGCCTATATTCTGTGATCCTCTCGGGATCAGCCCTTACCACATCAAGCACAAGCGCTGCAGCATTATAGACATTACCACTGCAGTCTTCAAGAAATTCTTTCAGTAGTTCATCATCGGTAAATACGTTTTTACCTATATCCCATACTAAATGCCTGAGTTTTTGAACTTTATCCATCAGTATGTCCCTTTATGTGTTCAATTAATTCTTTCTTTTTCATCGAGGAGTAACCGCTAATTGAAAGTTTTTTAGCTTTATCTTTAAGCTGTTTTACCGACATCTCTTTGTTTATTATTTCTTCTTTGATAACGGTAATCTTACCGGCAGCCGCTTTCTTTTTACCCCAATCTTCGTCACACTTAAATTTATCTGCCGGGCTGTATATTACTCTCTCTTTACCGGTAGGGTAACCTACTTTCCAGTCTGCTTTTACCAGCATCATATAATTTTACCACTCCCATTATTAAGCCTGTACATCCATGAAAAGAATATATTCGGGGTTATACACCGCAGGCCACATTTCTGCTTTCATAAAGTGCCAGTACCTCATCGGGTCTAATTCTTCATACATTGTCGTAAATATACCGGGTTTAAAGTTATTCTCAGAAACCGGCCCCATAACTAACCTTCCGGTATCTTTTATCTCCTGGCCTCCCGCTTTTTTGACAAGGACAACCCTATTATCAGGTATCAGGTACTCGCTGTTGGTCGGTCTGCCGTTAGGCCCTTCAGTATTGACCTTGACATCGTGGACTTTGATCGGCGGATACCCTAATTCAGCGAGATAATCATTTACTTCTCCTAATGATATCCTGGTAGCATTTTCAGAAAACTCTCCTGCTACTTCGGCTGAACCCGTGATCTGTTTGGCCTGTGCTTTTCTTAACAATATTTCACCCGGCATTTCATCGTTTGTTTCATAATATATATCACAGGCATTGATCAAGTCACTCAACGGTTTTGGAGAGCTTCCATCCCAGGCATCTCCTTCCAGGGCTGAAGAATCTATTTTATGGTTGCCGGGTAACCCGAAGTCGACAGAAATTACGTTATTTTCATTTCTATCCTGTAAGGTTATTGACCCCTTGGCTAACACCTGAAACCTCAGCCACTCTCTCCTCGCCTGGGCAGACCTTACATTCCTTGCGGATTGATCCAGTATTCTCCTTAAGTTAGACTTTAATTCATTATCATTTCTCGGATTGAAAATCTTATTTAATATCGCCTTATTGACTTCAAACTTCTGTCCGAAGGGAGCGACTGAACCTGCAACCTTTTTAACAGCCGGTCCGCCGACGATCGGAGTTTCTGCATCTCCCCTGGCCATCATCTTGGCCATTGCAACTGTATTGTCAAATATGTGATAAACCCAGTCATAATCATGTTCATTTTTTGCCGGCAGGTATTTATTACCGATGAATTTCTCCGGCTCTCCTATTTCTTCTATAAAGCCCAGGTAATCGATACCCAGCCTGTCTTCAATTATTTCTATCAGCTGATTTTTATTCATTAGCCACTACTCCTTTACTCAAAGTTGATTTGCGGTAGGTCTTCTGCCACGATACTGTCATAGTTAGGCATTCTATCTGAAAATACCGCCCCATGTAATAGACCTCCTATCACAGCATCTTCTAGACTTACATCGATTAATTCTAAACATACTATTTCAGCTTTGGAACTACCGTCATTTTTCTGTACGATTACATCTTCTGCGTGTTCGACCGTAATACCGTCGACTGTTAGTTCTCCAATTTCGCAGTCTATAGATGTTATCACAGCTGTCTCTTCGTTTGTTTCGCCCGGGTCACAGATTACCTCATCACCAACCTGCCAGTTAGACCACTTATTATTATCTAAGTTTTTTAACGGTATTAAATTATCGGTAGTATCAGCTCCTCCTGTATCAACTTTATCCCTTGTAACAGGTCCATACTTACCGCTTGAGGTAATCTGACCCAGGGCTGCACCAGGTGGTATATATTCATCAACTGCAGAATCTTTATCTACAACTACCATTCCATCGATATATCTCGCATGCTTACTTTTTAATATCTGTATAAATTCAGTTTTTTCTGACTCTCTCGGTTTTAAAGTCAAAAGTACCACTCCCTATTATTTTGCATATCCCATCTCTTCTGCTATCTTCTTTGTGTTTTCTCTCCTATATTCATCAAGGTCAACACTGCTGTCTGGATTGGTCGGACCGGATGTGTTTTTTTTACCTCCACCGGTAAAAAGATCCGGCTTATCTTCTTTCATCTCAGAAATTATCATTTCCACACCGACCTTTTTACCACCTTCGGTTAAAAAATTGCCGTCCTGATCGGTAACATTAAGAATATTGTCATCATTTAACCGCAGCTTGTCCTTAACCTGATTTTTTTCAACTAAGTATTCAAAGTATTCGATATCTTCGACTCCCTCTTTTAAAGCAGCCATCTTCAATTCGTAATCCTTTATCAGTCCGCTCTTTAATCTGTCCTTTGACTCTTCTAGGCCTTTAATCTTACTTTCATACTCCTCGACTTTCTCGGGATCTACTAAGTCTTTCATCTCGGTTTTAAGATCCTCTATCTCATTTTCATATGCAGTTCTCTCCTGGTCTAACTGCTCTTTGACCATTTTGTTTACTTCTTTTTGATCTAAAGGGGTTTTTGTTTCATTACCCTCTTCAGCCAAATTATTTAAGCTCTCTTTTATTTCTTCAGTTACTTCTATATCATTATTTTTTAAGATTTCCAATACCTTGTCCACATTTGCACTCTCCTTTTTGGAAAAAATTAAAAAAGAAAAAGAAAAAAAGAAAAAACAATAAAAGTGTCCTTGCGGACACTTTCCTGTTTCATATTATATTCTGCTGGCAGAGAAAAACCCCGATCACTCGGGGTAAGGGGGAAATAGAATTATATTAACTGTTTTTACTTTCATCTGGGAGTAAAAGCAGTCTTTATCAACCATCTTTTATTTTTGTATTTTTAGTTTAACAGCCAAATATGTTATAAATGTGTAATAATTATATTGTTTTTGTAAAAATATGTTAGATAACATAAACAATTTGGATGCGGTAATATGGGAAGATTTTGCGGCCTATACACTCCTGTACCTAAACCCGAATGATCTTTTAGGGCATATTTTTCACATATCTCTAAATAATCATATTTAGGGTGGCTGGCCGATAAATTCCACTTTATCCCCTCTACAAGATTCGATTTTTCGCCTATCTCTTTTTGAACATACCTATATCCGCTGTTAGTTTCTGTTAAGGCCAGCCTTGAAATATTATATTTATAGGTTTGCTTAGCCGGATTTGTGGTTGTATTTTTAATTTCATTATATGCTGATACAGTTTTATGATCAGAATTAATTACAGCGTCTATTTCTTTATTGTGTTTCTTATTAAGGTTTCTCAACCTGTCATCTATATTTAGATTATCTTCCCACTCCCGTTTCCAGATATAATTCTTAATTTTCTTTATTTTTTCACTGCTATATTCATTTTTGATAACCTGTAAGTTACTGCGATATTTTGATATGTTATCTGTTTTATTTATATGCTTTAATATATATTGTAATGTTTTAAGCTGGCCTAATACTGCTATCTTTAAAGTTTTTGATATACAGCCATCTAATATATTTTCTGTTTCTATTTCCAGCCAGTTGTTTAAAACTTTCAAACTAAGTTTTACTTTATTTTTTGATCTCTGCTTTATCTGACCACTCCCATTTGAGTTATCAAAGAAAGTTTTCCTGATTCTATCTAAGTATTTATACAGTATTTTGTCATAATTTGTTTCGAATTCAGTTATTTTCTTTAGATACTGTTTCCTGTATTCTTTTTGGATAATTTCTGCCTTTTTATATATCATTATATATCTTCTTCTATCGATAGTTCTTGTGCTATTCTGTCGCTGTATATATCATCTTCACTTAATTCATTATCTATCAGTTCTTTTTCTTTTTGTACATCTTCTATTCCCCTCTCCTGCATTACTGTTTCTCTTGATTTTATTTTATTGTTGATCTCTTTTTCCTGAACTTCCATTTTTTCTTTATCATCAGAAGGTAGTCCTGATCTTATATGAATCCTCGTTTTGAACTCTTGATGTTCAAACTTTGTATCTATGTTATCGACTTCAGCCATCTTAAATAATTTTTCTGCAGTGTTCTCCAAACCTGATTTTATTAAGTTTGATTTTTCATTAGTCTTACCTATAAATGACTGGTATATTGTCCTCAAGGCAATTCCTGTCGGAACACCGCCGGTCCCGAAACCACTACTCCCCATTCTGTTTAGCTCTATACGCGGGACCTTTGTTATTATACTTACCAAATCTAAGTACTTATCTAATGTGTCGTGCAAACCCTGAAAGTTACCTGCCTCTATTACTCCTAGTTTGGGGATTTTATCAGCCGAAGCCGGTATTATATGCAGTTTTCCCGGCCCAGTTTCTATGTCCTGAGGTTCCCCGGTTTCGGGATCCAGCGGCTGATTTGCCCCTAGGAGGAAGGTCTGCGTAAATGCTTCTTTATCAGATGTATATACTAAATCCGTAATTGATTTATTTAATGCGTTTTGTAAATCCTTTAGATCTTCTGTGATATCTGATTCGCTCCAGGCCGAATCATCTATCTTGTTTTCAACCCATTCTATGTTTATGAAACCATACTTGTTTTCCCAACTGTTAATCAATTTCCACTGATCTTTACTACTTCCTAACGGTCTGCTGTATTCTTTTACTAGATCAGGCCAGATAACCTGAGCAAACCATTCTTTTTCTTTTTTCCTGCTGTTATATCTCACATATTCAACAGCAAAGTATTCCATTTCTTCATATGATTCGTCTTTCCATTTGGGAAAACAAATATCCGGTTTCAAAACTGTTATCTTATAATCTACAACTTTTTCATCATTATCATCCAGTATTCTGCTTATCTTGTAGGCAAATTCGCCTTTTTTTGCCTGGATCCTGAGTGCCTTGATGAAATCTTTTATCAATAAGTTGTTGTTTCTGAATATTTCGTATAGCCATTCTTCTGCTTTTTTGATATTTTCTTCTTTACCCTCTTCTTCCTGTATTTCGATAGATACCGGTTCTTTTGATAAAAATCCTACACTGGCATCAACTACAGCCCTGCAGATATTACCCGTATATCCGTATTCCTGAGCTAAGTATTTTTTTACGTTGGCAGGTAGTTTTATATCTATATCACCATCGTAATACCGCTCGTTTTCTTCATACAGTTTTATTCTATCGAAATTATCCTGGCTGTATATCCATTCTAAAAAGGACATCTTCACTGCCTCACTACCTGTTAGCGCCATAACTCATCTCCTTATACATAATCCTGTGTATACCAGCTCTGCATCTCTAAGTTCCAGTAATCACTCAGCCCGTACATGCTGGCATCTATTGCATGGTTGTTTTTATCTTCCGGTACTTTAAGTGAATTGCCGTCTTTATCTTTTTTCCACTGGTGGGTCTGCAGCTCTCTTTTTATGTTTACACACTTCTGGCTTAAGATTATATTGATACCTGAATACCACCTATATCTAGTTTCAATACTGCCCGGACCTTTTTTTGCTCCTCTTGCATTAAGTTTGTGATTGTTTAGATGTTTGATCGATTTAGGTTCTGCACTGTCACAGATTACTTCTTCAAATTCTATCAGCTTATATGTTAGGTCCGCTAATTTCTTATCTGTCAGCCCTTTTTCGTATATTTCGTCGAATATATAGAGGTTATTAGAAGATTTGTCAAAGTATTGTTTTAATACTGCAGCCGGATCATTGCTGAATCCGAAGTCTAGACCGTGGCAAGACCTGTCCAGCCTGTTTTTCATGCCGGATATATCTTTTATTTCCCAGTTTTTAAATATGATATCACCGAGCACACCCCAGTTCCCTTCGATGTATACATCTCTATAATAGGGATCATTTTCTGAAAGCAGCCGGTCTATGTCATCAGGTGTTAAAAATTTATTTTTACGGTAGGTCGTTTTTAATATGCTGATTCTATCATTTTGATACCTATTATTATCTCCATTCCAGTAATTAAAGTATGTTTTAAAGATCCAGTGGTTTTTGATTATAGGGTTAAATGATAAAACCAGGCGTTTTACTGCTGCCGCCCGGCCTCTGAGTCTTTTATTCAACTGTTTTATATCATCTTCTTCAAATTCTGTCGCTTCTTCACACCATACATCGGTGATTACCCCTTTTTGAGGAGTTATTGATTTGATTCTTTCAGAATCATCCAGTCCCCCAAAAAGGATCTGGTATCCGTTGGGAAATGTGATTGTTAATTCTGTCTTGTTAGTACTAATATGATTATACAGTCCAAATTTTTTTATTACTTTTATTACTTCATTCCAGACTGATTTTCGGCAGTCTCTCTGGACTTTTCGTAATATGAGATAGTTCCTACCGCCTTTTGCTAGGTCGTAGACGGCTCTCTGTGCTAGAAAAACTGATTTACCTGAACTGGACCCTCCAAAAAATATCTGTGTCGGTGTGTTATCGTTTAAATATGGTATGTATACTTTGTTGAATACTTTTTTGGATATATTCAGCTTAATACTGGGCAATACTATTCATCCTCTAGGGTTACATCTATTTCTATATCTCCTTTATGATCTATTTCCTGCTTATCTTTCCAGTTATAGTTGTTTTTTAAGTTAAAAATTACTCCGGATACAGTGCCCCCTTTAAATAACTGCTCTTCAGCAAAGTTTTCACATTTTAGTTTGGCTTTTTTTATAGTGGGAAAAAACTTATCATCCTTTTCATAGTTAAGTAAGGTTCTGCGGTCCATGTTTAGTGCTATAGCTAATCCAGTTATCGTGAACGGCCTTATCTGTTCAACTGTTATCTCTCCGGTTTCTGGATCGATTATTTTCTTTATGCAAGATTTAAAGTATTTATCTATGTCTTTCTGCATTTGTTTTATTGAGTTATATATTTTGGGCCTTCCTCCCTGTACAGCCTGATCCTTATGCTGCCAGCAGTATTGTTGTCCTTTTTTTACTTTTCTATTACATTGTTCTCCGTTGTTTTTTATTGCTTGGCACTGCATTAGTAATTCCTCATTTTGTTTTAATAATTATTTTAACTATAATTATAATAACACTTAATATACTGCTTCTTGTTCATTAAAAGTTCATTTTTTGCTTTTTTTATTATTAATACCCATAATTCTTCCTAATTTTGTTAAGGCATTACTTTTTATTTCATAGTACTTTGTTTTCCCGTAGATGAATTTTGGATGAGTATATATATCTACATCCGGTAGTATCCTCCCCTTTAAATACTTCTCATCAATAATAATCTTTTCTACTGGGTCTAGTCCCTCTCTTGCTATTTCCACTTTTTTGATAAACATTTGTTTGCTTTTATATTCTTTTTTTAATTTTCCTTCCAGTCTATCTACAGCAATTTCTGCCGTATAATCTTTTCTATTTGAAGTCTGTACCGCTGTTTTATTAATACTTTTTCTTAATGGCCTGTCACTTAAACTTTTTAATTTGGTATCAATTATCTTTAATCTCTGTTTATACTCTTTATAATGTACAAGGGCAAAGATTATTCTAGAGAATATTTCTTCCATTAATAATCCACCCCTCTGTTAAATCTCATTAATTTTTCATACTTTTTATGTTTTTCAGACCAATCGCTTTTTGTTATTTCTAATATATCATCAATGGATTGTTTTTTATTACAGCGATAGCATTCTGCAGTATTTTCCCTTATTATAAGCCTCATTGATTTATTACCACAGTACGGGCAAAGGATTACTACTTCTAGATTGAAACTTATTCCCTGTAATTTACAGATCGTCTTTGCTTTCTTGAGACTCATTTTATCAGCTCCTATGGCTATAGATT
>JAGXLO010000140.1 GCA_018334695.1 Candidatus Cloacimonadota bacterium | reverse complement strand
TAATAAATTATATTTCAAATCAAGCGCACCATCATAAAACAAAATCATTTAAAGAAGAATTCATTGAGTTTTTAGATAGATATAATCTTAAATATGACGAGAAATATATTTGGAGATAACTAATTATCTATTTCATCAAAAGAACTATATATCGCTTTCAGCGAATGTTCTTACGTTAATGATTATACATAGGGTAAGAACCCTATGCTAAGCTATATATCTGCTTTGCAGAAAAGCTTTTATCTAAGATTATTACAAAAAAATTTTTGAATTACATGATTTATTCACTGAGTTATAAGAGTAATATTTAAAAATCACAATCTGTATTCCCCGAAGGGGATACATAAATTAGCCTGCCGTATCACGGTAGGAGAGATAGTAGAGAATAGCAATATTCCCTGAAAGGGATAAATAAAATATAAAACATAATATTTTTAGGAGACAATCATGTCAATCCTTGAAGTAAAAAATCTAAACTTAAGAATTAACGGAAAAAAAATACTGTCCAACCTTAATCTCGAAATTAACAAAGGACAGGTGCACGCTATAGTTGGACCCAACGGAGCCGGCAAATCCACTTTTGCTTCCGCTGTTATGGGTCTTACCGAATATCGAGACATCTCAGGTAAGATTCTTTTTAAAGGAGAAGAGATACAGAATATGACTATTGATGCACGTGCTCAGAGAGGCATGAGTTTTGCCTGGCAGGAACCGGCTCGCTACGAAGGCTTAAAAGTACGTGATTTTCTTCTGGCAGGCTCGCGCCAAAAGGATGAAGATTATATTGCTGATAAACTGGAAAAAATGGGTCTGGACAGCCAGGCATATCTGCAACGTGCTGTGGATGAAACCCTGTCCGGTGGTGAACGTAAAAAAGTAGAGCTGGCTTCCATAATGGCTATGGACCCGGAAATGATTATGCTGGATGAACCGGATAGCGGTATAGATGTAGGCACTTTGGAGAAAATATTCGAGATTATCAAAGATCTAAAACAAAAAGGAACCACCGTTGTGCTAATCACCCATAGCATTGCAGTGTTAAAACAGGCGGAACATGCCTTCTTGATGTGCCACGGTGAAATAATCGATAGGGGAAGTGCAGAAAAAATTATTCCTTATTTTGAAGAAAAATGCATTCCCTGTCCCCACAAAAACCTGCCCGAGGAAGGAGACATATCTCATGAGTAAACCAGAAAGTATTGCCAAAACTCTTTCTAATGTCTCAGATATTGATATTTTAAACAATCCTGACATTGCTCATATTTTTATAAACCAAAATAAAGTAATCAAAACTAACTCTATTCCCGGCTTAAAGATTGAAACTGCGGAAGTAGAAGATAGGATAGAGGTAAAAGTAATAATAGAAGCGGGGGTAAAGATTGAGCATCCCGTGCATATGTGCTTTGGTATGATGTCCAGAGAAGGAGTGCAAAAGATCGTCATGGATATACAGGCTAAACAAGATTCAAAAGTTGATGTTTTGGCTCACTGTGCCTTTCCTAATGCCGAAAATATAAAACACATTATGGAAGCCGAAATTTGTCTTGAGAAAAATGCCTCTTATTCCTATTTTGAAAGACATATTCACGGCGACTCGGGAGGAGTGGAAGTTATTCCCAAAGCCAATATTCAGCTCCAAGAAAAGGCTCGATTTTATACAGAATTTGAATTGTTACAGGGCAGAGCCGGAACTATTGATATCGATTACGAAACAGATTGTGCCAAAGACAGCGTTTTGGAGATGGTAACTCGTATTAATGCCATAAAAGATGATGTGGTAAAGATTAAAGAGGTGGGTAATCTGCATGGAGAACACGCCCGCGGTTTTTTGAACTCACGCGTGGCAGCCCGGGATAATTCCAAAGCAGAAGTTTATAATAAACTAACAGCCTCCGGTTCTTATGCCAGAGGACATGTGGATTGTAAAGAAATAATCAAAGATGAAGCTCTGGTAAGTGCTATCCCGATTGTAGAAGTCAGTAATCCCAAAGCGCATATCACACATGAAGCTTCCCTGGGTAGTGTGGATTCCAAGCAGCTGCAGACCCTTATGTCCCGCGGTCTGGACGAAGAAAAAGCAACTGATTTGATTATTCAGGGACTTTTGAGTTGAAAAGATTGCGGTAACCTGTTATCGGTGACCTGTAGCCCGTTTACGGTTTAAATAATTGGGATATTATTATGTACGTTAAATCTGCAAAAGAATTGGATGTATATAAATTAGCCTATAAGCAAGCGATAGAAATATTTGATATTTCCAAAAATTTTCCTGAAGAAGAAAAATATTCTTTGACAAATCAAATTAGAAGATCATCCAGGTCAGTATGTGCAAATCTTAGAGAAGCTTGGTCAAAAAGACGATACATAGCCCATTTTATAAGTAAAATAACTGATTGTGATGGTGAAAATTCTGAAACTGAAACCTGGATAGATTTTGCTAAAGATTGTAAATATATATCAACAACAGATTACAAAAAGTTATCAAAAAACAACAAATTGATCGGACAAAAATTGGGAACAATGATAAAAAAAGCAGATAAGTTTTGTGGAATTATTGATGATTAACAGGATTAATTAATGAACTTAAAAAGTCTCAAAAAATCACCGATTACCGATCACCGTTTACCGATTACCGATTACCGATCACCGATTACCGATTACCGATCACCGTTTACATTAAATAAAACAACCAGGAGACTAATACAATGCAAGGAAAAGTAAAAGATACCACTTTAGCAGAACAAGGAAGGAAAAAAATAAAATGGGCTGAAGACCATATGCCGGTCCTCATGTCGCTGCGAGAAAAATATAAAGATTCCAAACCCCTAAAAGGTGCTCGCATAAGCGGCTGCCTGCATGTTACCAAAGAAACAGCAGTTCTAATTGAAACCCTCAGAGCCGTCGGTGCTCAGGTTGCCTGGTCTGGCTGCAATCCTCTTAGTACCCAGAACGATGTTGCTGCTGCCCTCTATGAAAATGACGTTCCCATCTGGGCCTGGTACGGTATGAATACAGAAGAATTCTACTGGGCTATAGAAAAAACTATTGAACAAAAACCCACCATGACTCTGGACGATGGCGCAGACCTTATTTTTACACTGCATAATAAATATCCGGATATTGCCAAACAGGTTTACGGTGGTTCGGAAGAAACTACTACGGGTGTGCATAGATTACGGGCCATGGCTAAGGACAACGCTCTTTTATATCCAGTAATTGCGGTTAATGATGCTGAAACAAAATGGGATTTTGATAATATCTATGGAACAGGACAATCTTCCATAGACGGAATTCTAAGAGCTACAAATATCCTGCTTGCCGGTAAGAATTTTATCGTAGCCGGCTATGGTCATTGCGGTAAAGGCGCAGCTATGCGTGCCCATGGTCAGGGAGCTAATGTTATCGTCACAGAGGTTAAACCCACTGCTGCCCTCAAGGCTAAATTGGACGGCTATAGAGTTATGAAAATGGATGAAGCAGCCCCTTTGGGTGATGTGTTTATTACAGCCACAGGTATGAAAGATGTAATCGTAAAAAGACACTTCCGGAATATGAAAGATGGTGCTATTGTCTGCAATACCGGGCATTATGATTGTGAGTTAAACCTGAATGACTTAAAGAATATATCAACGGGCAGAGAAGAGATACGTGATAATTGTGCAAAATACAACTTAAGAAATGGTAAACACATATACCTCCTCGGAGAAGGCAGACTGGTAAATCTGGCTGCAGCTGAGGGACATCCCAGTGAAGTTATGGATATGTCATTCGCAAACCAGTTTATGAGCATGATGCATGTGTATAAAGAAAAAGATTCTCTGGAAACAAGAATACATGATATCACGGAAGAACAGGATCAGGAGATTGCCAGGTTAAAACTGCAAACCATGGGACTTTCCATAGATAAACTAACCAAAGAGCAGCTTGCCTACAGAGATTCTTATAATGAAGGAACGTAAAAGAGTAATGTAAAATTGAAATACTAATTTTCCAATTTCTACTCATCACTTGTCACTTGTCACTGAGTAACCGATCCTAATATAATAAGTCGAATTAATCCCTATAGCACAGCGTATCGGGGCAAGAGGCACCAATTGTTTTTTTCAATCCAACTTCCGGCAGATCCCCCGACCAGTCGGGATCGTAGACTTCGGTCACTACGTTCCCTCAAGGATGACAAAATTCGGGTTGAGTTGTAATGAATTGAGATAAAATAATATTTCTAATTTGAAGCCATGTATCAGCTGTGTGTATATTTCAAAAAAACATAAGAACTCTACTCCAATAGTCGGAACTCTTTATCTCAAACTAACCATTGTCATTCTCGAACCCGATTTATCGGGT
>JAGXLO010000043.1 GCA_018334695.1 Candidatus Cloacimonadota bacterium | reverse complement strand
GGCAATAATCTCGTATGCCGGTAAGATCGTAAATCCTGCCGAATTTAAAAATTCCATACCGGAAGCGCATATACAGTTTTTTTTAAACACCCGGGATTATTACATTGAGGATAATTACCTCTTTGTCCATGCCGGTGTAGCGCCCAACAAACCTTTGGAAAAACAAAATAGAGGGGATTTGCTCTGGATAAGGGATGAATTTATTTATTCACCTACAACAAAACTTGATAAAATTGTGGTTTTTGGGCATACTCCCAATCAGGAAGTGATGCTCATGAAGGACAAAATAGGAATTGATACCGGAGCTGGCTATAATATGCACCTGAGTGCGATAGAATTAAATTCCAGAGAGGTCTTTACGGTTTAGTTTGAAGATAAAATCATTCTAAAATCTAAAATTAAGAGATATACTATTCGCCTCAAGTTCTAACTCAAGTTGACGCTTTTTTTTGTCATAATTAAATAATTTTGCATCCACGTATGCATCTACAACAGAAACAAACTTAACCGCAAAGAACCACCAGTACATACTTTGAGATTTGATATGGTAGTCATTATAGGTGTCATAATCTTGTTGATTACCACTCTCTATATAATCATCCCAGGCATTTTCTCTTTTTATTTGATAGTAAATACCTGATCCAAGAAATGCCAGTTCCAAACTAAATGTAGCTCCTGCTTTTATGTATTTCTCATTATAGAATTGTCCTCCACCGGGGATAAAAGCGGAATACAATATTGCTTTTGTTGCATTTTTTCCTGTAAACTCTACTGTGCTATCAGGACTTTGTACTTTTTGTTCTGCTTTTAGATTAAAGTAAGGTAGCAGTATAATTATTGTTATCAATATAAAGGCAATTTGAATTTTTTTCATTTTTTTAAAATTTAGTTTAAGTTTTGTTATTTCCTTTTTCTATTTAAACGCATAAGTGTCAAGGTATAAAGCATATTTCAGGCGGCGGAAGTCTTATTTTTAGGAATAAGATGTAATATGAAACCAATGAAAGTGGGTATTAGGATATTTATAAAGAAGATCAGGAGAGAAGCTCCTGCTGCTTCTGCTGCCGCTACTCCTAAATTTTCGAAGAAATATACAGAGAGAACCTCCCGCACTCCCAGACCGCTTAAAGTAATCGGAATGGAATTGAAGAAAATTACCAGAATAATCAAAAAAAATGACTTTAAGAATGGAATACTACAAAAAGCATTCAGGGCAAAATAAAATTGTATAGCATAAATAAATACAAACAGGACGGAAATAATAAACAAACCAAAAGGGTTTACTCTTTTCAATTTTTTTATGTGATATTTTACTTTGGGGATTTTAGCGGTAATTCTATTGGAAAATATTAAAATTAAAACTGGAATAATTGCACCCAGTATAAATAATATATGCTGATAAACAGTAAGAGCTATCATACCCAGCATAAGAATTGAGATAAAAGCAAATAGTTTTTCATAAACAGCAAATGCCACAAGCTCTTTCTTTTTTTCGTGGGTAATATGAAATGCCCTGCCTATATCTCCCAGACGGGCAGGTGTGAAAATACTATAGGAAAAGCTATAAAAGATAGATTGAATAATTTCTTTGTTATCAACCTCATCTACACAGCTTTTTACAAGATAGCGCCAGCGTATAAATTGGAAAAGGATGTTAATGGGCAGAAGCAAAAATATTAGCAAAACCCAGGTGGTATCAGCTCTCTTCAAAGTGGAAACAATTTGAGTAGGTTTTACAATAATAAATAAAAAGATCAGGAAAAGAACAGAGATGATTATGCGGAAGAGTAGTTTCTTATTTTTAATCATCCGCATTTATTCTTCCAGCAAAGAATAGAAAAACAAAGGCAGCATTATTTCATGTTGACCAATGATATAATATCCCCTTCCCCCCATACTTGTGGGGCGATTTACAATATTGGTGCGGGGTCTGTAATGCATAATCATATCAAAAACAGCAGTATAGAAATTTTTTAAAGGATAACCCAAGTTGCGCACTACTGTGATGGCTTTTAAAAAGACTTCCGGAAGGATCACCGCTGAACCGAAATTTACTAGAACTCCACCATCATTCAGATTTTTAATGCGGTTAGTAAATATCTTGAAATCACGATAACTTGCTCCGCCCAGGCTCTCTCCATCTGCCTGTTTGTGTTGATGAATGATATCAGTTCCCAGGGCTGCATGAACGGTTACCGGAATCTCGTATTCATAGGCTTTTGCCAGTAAGCTGTATTGGATATACTTCGGTTTTTGTTCATAAATAAACTTTCCCACAGCTTCTCCATAACCAAGCTTGTCTCTATAACCGGATTTTATAGCTTCATTCAAATCTCTTCCCGTTTCCTCTCCCATACCGAATGTTCCATCTTCTATGGCTTTATCCACTATCTCGGAGGTTTTACCAAAAAAAGCAATTTCAAAATCATGAATGCAAACCGAGCCATTTACGGCAATAGTATCAATTATTCCTGATTCTATTGCCTTTATTAAGAGGGGAGAGAGCCCACATTTTATTACATGACCTCCATGCATAATAATAAGCGGCTTATTGTTATTAAGTGCATTTTTGGTGTTATAAATCAACTCTTTTAAATTTTTTCCTGCTAAAATATCAGGCAGTGAATCGATAAATTCTGAAGTTGAAAAAGTTTTGGGAATTTTTAAAAAATCTTGAACAGATACCTTACTCGGTCTTTCAGCAACCGGATAAGTTTTAACATCCGAAAAATCCATTTCTTTGTATTTTGACATTATTTCCTCAAAATTAAATTAAGTATTACGGTTAAAATTATACTTACTAAAATGCAGGTTACAATTGGAAAATGAAAACTGGTGTTACCTTTTTTGATATTGACGTCACCTGGTAATTTTCCTAAGTGTTTACTAATATTTGTATGAGAGAGAATTAAACCAACTACAATTATGATTATACCAAATATAACTAAAATTCTTCCAAAATCTTGCATAATTAATATCTTTTATATCCAATTGATTAATTTAATTATTTGTTAAATTTTATATACTCTGATTGTTGTCAAGAAAAAACCGTCTCCCAGCAGCTATGTGTGGAGTTCATAAATTATAAGGAATCAACTAATCTCGCCCCTTTATTTTTCGCCAATAACCATACTGATCGTTTTTTGGTAAATATTATTGCTTTCCTTACCAGCGGCTTCCATATGGATAATGTAGATGCCAAGAGGCATCACATTGTTTTTACTGTTTTTACAATCCCAGGTTATTGCTCCCTCTGCTCCCACCCAATCCTGATCAACTAATTTGCGCACCAACCTACCCTTAACATCAAATATTCTTATATTGATTAGAGATATGACTTCCGGCAGATTGTATTCTATTAACACGGATTTCTTTTTTGCTAAGGAAACAGGATTGGGAGTAACTGATAACGATACGTTAGGTGATATATTATTGATGAAAAGGCTATTTTCTTTACCCGGAGTTGCTCCCATTTTATGCACAGAACTCTCCCAGTTAGAAGAAATATTGGAATCTATATCGGGATTTATCCTCTCTAAAGAATTATTTTCTTCTTCCCCCCAATCTGAATAATACAAAAGGCTATCCAAAATAGAGCCATATTCATCCATAATAACCAGCTTATCATAACTATTATTCAAAGCGGGTAAGCCCTCGGCGAAACAGACATCACCAGGGTTTAGGTTGTTATAATATTTTTCAATTATGTAAGTGGAATCAGACAATTCGGGCAGAATAAGAAGATATGCTGCAGAGGACAAATTAGTACGTACAAATGAAATACTCAAAGTATCTGTGAGATCACAAATTTTCCAGTCTGTGGGCGATAAAGTATAGTCCAAATTATTATACAATTCCAGCCATTCGGGCTCTGGACTGGCAGGTGCAGGCATAATTTCATTAACGGAGATGGGATAGCTGTTTTTAGAATTATAAGTGGTAAAGTCTATATTATTTTCGGGTTGCATGTCCTGAGCAGCCGAAACCAAAATTCCAAATTTATGATAGCCCGGCATAGCTTCAGTTTGATATTCGATTGTTTTTTCTTCCTCACTCTGCAAAGAGATGGTTTGCATATATAGTTCTTCTTCTACTTGAAAATTATTATCTAAATTTTTATCATCAAATAGAATTAAATCAATGTCCTGCATAGTATTAAAGCCAATATTTTTTGCGGTTGCAATTAAATTTATATAATCATCTGCAGCCCAAACCGAGATTTCCTGCGAGCATATATCATAATCCAGGGGTGTAATGCTGTTTTTTGTGCCGGGAGAAGCCCCCGAGCTGTCTGTGCTTACATCCCAATTTTCTGCGATTTCTGAAAAAGGATTTTTACGTTCCAGGCTCATATCTTTATCGCAATTGATATCATTTGGATTGTAATTGATAGAGTCAATAACAGTTTTATTGCTATCAGCCAAAATTACCTGGTCGGCAGAGGAGTTATTTAAGTTTGACCAGTCATCTGTTTGCAAAATTATTAAATTTGAGTAGTAGAATTCACTGACTGCCAGGGTGTCTTGTGTAACTATTAGATAATCTCCAGGCTTGATAGTATAAGAAGAGGATATATTATTCCAGGAACTTCCGTTATCTTTGATTTTCCAGTGATAGAGAGGGAATTCATTTTGTGAGCGATTAAAAATTTCTACCCATTCAGCATTGTCGGAACCGGGTTTGTACATAAATTCATTAATTATTAGTGGTGTAGGAGGAATAAGGAATGAGGTACTTTTGCTGTTATTCCAGAGTTCGTCATCATCAAAAGTTAGCTCAACAAGAATTTGAAAATATCCTGAATTGAAAGAACCAATATTGTGCTCAAGAGTGAGGCAAGTATCAGGTGGGATTGTATCATCAGGCGAAAACACATCCCACAAGGTTTGGTTGATATAGATTTCATAATTCCAGTTATTAGCAGAAAGCGATATACCTGAGTTATTTCTTACTTTTATTACTAAATTTATTTCCTGGGTGGAATCCGGATTTTCCGGCATTATTTCTACTGATTCAGCTTCAAGGTCTATAAAAATTTTATTAGCTGCACCGGGTGTTGGGAAAGAAGTAGAAAAACAATCAATTGCACAATTGTTACTATCATTGCCATCAGGATAGCGGCAGAGAGAATTTCCTGCTTCCACATCCGGAGCAAAATTTATCCCGGCCTGAAATTCATCCCCCGGTAATTGATTAGTATTGGGTGAATCATACAAAATTGTATCTATAGTATCGCTGTCACTTGAAATTAATCTTACTCCATCCGTAGCTGAGCCTCCATTTTGTAAAGCGATATCAGTTATTATATCAGCATTTGTTACATATTCTTCACCAATTAATAAAAAGGAATCCGGAGGTAGAGATATTTGGGGGAAACTAAAGAACTCGGTAAACTCTGTGCCTGCTTTTTCCAAAGTCCAATTATGCAGATTCATAATTTCTGTGCCCGGGTTATACAATTCAATCCATTCATAACCTCCATCTGCCCCGGGGTGATCATAGTATATTTCATTTAATTTTATGGGCTGGGAATGAGCTACAGTAAGACAATAAAAAAAACCTATTGCCAGTAATATGTCCCTTTTCATATGACCTCTCTTTCTTTTGTAGATTTAAATTTTTATTATTTTTCTTCCTCGTTGGGCTTTTGATTTATTGTACGGAAAGTTTTACTAATGATCTCCAATTTGATTAAAGATCTTAGTTTATCTCCGGGTGGAAAATATACTGCATTATCAATAAGGTAAGCCATCTTTTGTTCTTCATCATAAAAAGCGAATGCTGCAAATGTGCCACCTGTGTAATTTGAATAATTTTGCCATCTGCCCCATAACTTAAAGCCGTCACGTCCGTTAAAATTAATTTTTTTCTGGTTTACATCCCTCTCACTAAATTCATCTCCCACATAATACTCATCACCTATTTCCAGTCTTTTTTCGCGTAGCCATTTTTTATCAACCCTATCCTCTTCCATAGGTTCCCAAAAAACTGCAAGGAAACGATCGGGATGATCTGCTACCCGCAAAAGGTAGGAAACAAAATTATTTTTATCATCTCTTTTAAAAACGACAAAACCTTTGGGCAATTCTATTGTCCAGGGATAATTTTGTTTTTGATATTTAATCTCTTTTTCGTCCACACCAGGTCTATAGGTAATTCGTTTTAATCTTTTTCTTTCCTGTTGTTCAAAAATATTAAACAATTCATTTAATTTATCGGGTGAGTAAAGAGGTAGTAGAGTTTTGCGCGTGTTCTTGCCTATTATAAAAACTACAGTTTGTTCTCTTGCCCAAAAGTCTTCAGCTGGTATGATCTTGTATCCAGAAGTGTCCTGGATTGTAAGAGCTGATTCAGGTAATATTTTTTTGACATATCTTGAAACGGATTCGTCCGAATCTAAGTTGCAAAATAGTAAAAGATTAGCAAATTTATAATAATTTTTGATATCGGAGATTTTGCGTTTTTTCACAGTAAATAAATTTTCGTTGTTAGTAGTAAAAAATTCTCGCTCCAGAGATTGCTTGAGCATCATTTTTCCATAATCCCAGATTTGTCCGTCGGCAAAAGTATTTATAATTTCTGATTGTCCCCAGGACATAGGTTTTTTGTAATCAACAGCGTCTTCATCACCGCTTCTTCCGGATTCACCACAGCCCACGAGTAAGATAGCAATAAAAAGTATATATATGAGTTTTCTATAATTCATCTTCATTTTCCTGCCTTTGAGTTATATACATATAAAAGGATAACCAGCTAAAAAATGCTGTCAAATAAAACAATATTTTAATTATTAAAGTAACTATGCTATTTTGGTAGGTAATAGCCTCATACAGCAGGGCTCCGATAATAACTGTCATCTGAATAGTAGTCTTTATTTTCCCATAAATATTTGCCGATAAATATATATTATTCTTTTTAAGATAAGAGCGGTAGAGGGTCATTATTATTTCCCTTAGAATAATGATAGTAGCCAGCCACCAGGCGATAACATCGAGATAAATAAATAATATGAGAGCAAAGCCTACCAATAATTTGTCTGCCAAAGGGTCAAGCAATTTCCCCAGATTAGAAATATAATTATATTTTCTGGCGATAATTCCGTCAAAAGTATCAGTTAAGGCTGCAATCACAAAGATCGCAAGCGCACAAACCATTCTGTTTTGAATGCCACAAATAATAAAAAGTGGGACTAAAACGATTCTTAAAATTGTTAATACATTTGGGATGTGGTGTAGATGTTTTTTCATAAAGATTTATGCTTACTCTCAATTAGGTTCAAAGAAGAGATAATAATATATGCCAAAAATATTCCTCCCAGCCAATACCAGACAGGAGAATAGTTGAAAAGAGTTATATGGAATTCATGTAGAAAGATTTTTCCCCATCTGTAATTCGGATAAAAGAATAATGCAAATAAAACCACAGCTGATAGTAGAAATTCCAAAAAAGCATGCCATATTTTATATACTGTGCCTTTTTCTATTACCCGCCACTGTGCCCAGAGCTGTTCTCTTTTGTGCCTTATTAATCTTACAAGAAGAAAAATAAAAAGTATTGTTACTATACCGATAACATAAAAGGGGTAATTGCCGTATCTTAACAGAAGGTTTTTACGATCCTGCAACTGTTTTATTCGATCAATATTAAAATCAATCTTATTTATCTGCATATCAGAAGATAATTTTTTTATCAGCTGCTTGAACTCCGTCATAGAAAATTTTTTACCTTTCAGATTAAAGGTTAAAATATGGGGAAAATTTTCCGTTTCCAGCCATTTTCGGATGTTATGCAAGCGTAAATTGTGCTCCAATTTTTGTAGTGTTTGCGAGTTATATTCGATTCTGCTATTATCAACAAAATTATATAATTCAAGCTGATTTTTTAATAAAACCGGTTCAGAATTGCTATCCAAATATAGGATAACCTGGCATTGTGAGAGCTTTTTGTTGAGATGAGCTTGATAATATTTTTCCAGGCTAAAAACAGCATAAATTGATGCAAAGCCTATGAGTAGGACCAACCATAATAATAGCAAATGACCTATAATATTTTGGCAAAGAGTGGTAAATTTTTTTAGCATAGTCTTACAACTTTTTTAGTTCTATACAAAATGAATATTTTGTAGAAGATTTTTGGGGTTCATTTTTAAGTTCTTGCTTGATACCTTTAAAAAAGCGTAAATTCTCAATTTTATACTGCTTAGATTCAAAAATATTTTGTTTCAATTCAGCCAGTCGGGTTAGAGGATAAACAATAAAGGCAGTTTTACCTTTTCTCAGCAAATAATTGAATGATGCCAGAATATCATTCATGCTACAGAGAATTTCGTGTCTGGCGATCTGTTTTTGTCTATTGGGACTCAATTTTCCGCTGGATTTTTTGTAGAACGGGGGATTGGCAAAACAGATGTCGTAATGCCCCCTTTTCATTTCTTGTTGAACATCTTTTATATCAAGATGCCTGAGATTGATTTTGTTTTCCAGGTTGCACATTTTTACATTTTTTTTTGCCAGAGTTATAAGGGATTTTTGGATATCTATAGCTGTTATATTTATTTCAGCAACTTTTAGGGCAAGCAATAGAGAAACCAAACCACAGCCGGTGCCAAATTCAAAGGCATTTCCCGAAAAATCCGTTTTCATTTTTTCTAGAATGCAATTTTGCAGAATGAGAGAGTCTTCGGAACTTCTGTAGCCATTTTTGGGTTGATAAAAATTTAGACCCTTGTATTTTAGGTCATCCAGGGTAACATTTTGCATAAGTTGATCTTTATTTAATCTAACTTATCCGTATGACCGAATCCACCTTCATCGCGGCGTGTAGGAGTAAGAGTATCTACCTCTGTTATTTTGGTTTTGGGTACC
This sequence comes from Candidatus Cloacimonadota bacterium, assembly GCA_018334695.1. Taxonomy (GTDB): domain Bacteria; phylum Cloacimonadota; class Cloacimonadia; order JGIOTU-2; family JGIOTU-2; genus TCS60. The sequence goes on along the minus strand of JAGXLO010000043.1, from coordinate 7,202 downwards.
TGTGCAAAGACCATTTGAGCAATACGCTTATTGTTGTTAACTACAAATTGTTCTTTCCCAAGGTTGATAAGAATGATCTTGATCTCACCTCTATAGTCGGCATCAATAGTACCAGGTGAGTTAAGTACACCAATTTCGTTTTTCAGGGCAAGACCGCTACGCGGACGAATTTGTGCTTCGTAACCATGTGGAATTTCCAGGGCAAAGCCTGTAGGAACCAGAGCTGTTTCTCCTGGCTCAATTATCATTGTTTTTTTTAGATTGGTATAAATATCATATCCGGAGGCGCTGCCGGTCATTTTTTGGGGAAGTTTTACAGACTTTCGCAACTTCTTGATCTTTATTTCTAGCATCAAAAGCGTCTTGTTGTGATGTATTCACATATTTTTTGCAGATATTCAGCTTTGGGACCGTAATATCCTATAATTTCTTTAGCTTTGGTCTTTAGCTCGTTCACCTTCTCTTTAGATTTTTTCATGCCATATATTTTGGGATAAGTGGCTTTGCCGCTTCTGATGTCAGTGCCTGTTTTCTTACCAAGCTTGTGAGGATCACCTTCAATATCCAAAATGTCATCTACGATCTGGAACATCAAGCCAATACATTTTCCATATTCTGTAACTCTTTCAATATCATCTTTTCTGGCATTAGCCAGCATAGCACCATAGCGGACAGAAGTAGTGATCATTTTGGCTGTCTTGTTAAGGTGGATGTATTCAACTTCTTGGGGAGTTACATCCTTGTTTTCGCATTTTATGTCTGCTACCTGACCACCAATAAGCCCTTCTGAGCCGGAAACTTCTGCAAATTCTTTTATTAATTCAGCCTTAAAATTAGGCTCGGTATCTACCATGAGCATCATCTTGAATGCTTCCAGTAAAAGTGCATCTCCGGAAAGTAGAGCAATATCCTCTCCAAATTCAATATGGCTTGCCTTTTTCCCCCTGCGTTTTGTATCGTCATCCAGGTCCGGTAAATCATCATGGATCAGAGTGTAAGTGTGGAGCAATTCAAGAGCTGCTGCCAGAGGTAAAATTTTCTTATCCATATGACCAAATAATTGGTAAGTTGTAATCGTTAAATAAGGTCGCACTCTCTTACCACCGGCAAAAAGAGTGTGGCGTATTGCTTTGTGGATTACCTTGGGATACTCATCCTTTCTTGGTAAAAACCGATCGATCACGATATTTACAAGTTCACGTTTTTCTTTTACATCCTTTTTAAGGCGCATCATTTTAGTCATATATAATACTCCCGAAAATTAATCTATTCTTCTGTTATTTCTTCTTGCTTATTTGTTTGTAATTCTGTAATTTTATTTTCAACTTTTTCCAGTTTTTCACTACAGAGCTTAGAAAGTTTTATGCCTTCTTCATAATATTTGAGTGATTCCTCAATATCCAATTTGCCATTCTCCAGCTTATCTACAATCTCCTGTAATCTGTTTATTGCTTCTTCAAACTTCGTATCTTCTGGCATATTATCCTCCTGTATATTTTTACAGCTGTCTGATCAACAGTAAAATACCGGATTTTATTTTAACAAAAATTTTATCTCTTTTGGCTCTATTACTGATTCCGCGGCTACTAGCTCTGCCTAAATTCTCATTATGAAGTGCAAATTTTAAGCCATCTGTTTTTTCTACAAATACCGACTTAGATATTGGTATCAAAGAAATTTTATCATCAATTTCGGTTTTAACTACGATTTCATTCTTTATAAAATATACATCACTATTTTTATTATATAATCGAAATTTGCCTTTATCCAAGTAATTTTCAATTATAAATAGATTTGCCAGTGTATGAGAGAGGGCTCCATCCACGGAGTTTATAATTGTAATATCGGAAAAATTATTCTTCAGGCAGTATCTTATTGCTAGTTCTGTGTCGCTAAAGTCCTTATCGGCAGGATATTCTATGATTTTAGTGTTAACAAATTCGGAACGAGCTTTAGAATTAATAGAATCCATATCGCCAATAATTACGTCAGGTTTTAGATCTTGCCTTTGTAGATAGTTGGCGCCACCGTCAGCTGCAATAATCATACCGTCTAATTTAATATCAAGATTGAAATTTTTGTAGTTATTATTACAAAAAATATAAGCTTTATTCAAAATATTTTAAGATATTAGATTTTTTGAGACTGTAACAGTGGACTTATCCCTGTCCAAGTAATAAACTGGATTTTTGGATCTTCCATAAAATCGAACTTCGTAGTGTAGATGAGAGCCTGTGGAAATTCCGGTAGATCCTACAGTGCCGATAATTTGATATTTGGTTACAGAATCACCTCGTGAAACAGTGACATCCTGAAGATGACCATAAAATGTGCTGTAACCGTAGCCGTGATAAATATAGACGTATTTACCATAGTTGTCATCATAGCCTATCTCGCGCACCGTACCATTGGCAGAACTATAAACTGCTGAGCCTAACCTTGCAGCCAGGTCCAAACCATAATGAAATTCTCGCTTCCTTGTAAATGGATTTACCCTATACCCATAACCTGCAGTAGTAAAACCCCCGCAGGGGCGTATGGATGGAGTATGTTCATAAATTGTGTTCTTGACTTCTACGTATTTCTCGACCTCTTGATAACTGCTTTTTTCAAATTTCAAGCGTCTTTCAAAAGCTCCTATCTTCTTTAGGAGTTCGTTATGAGTAGAAAAAACTTCTGAATCATAGTCATGAAAAGTGGAATCCAGGAATTGGCGTCCACCAACACCCATCTTTCTTACATCCTCATCAATGGGTTCCAAATTTTCCAGCTTTCTTACTGCTTTATCGGTTTCTTCTAATTGTTTAAGATCCGATTGCAATGTGTCAATATAGCCAATAAGGCTTTTCATATTAGAATGAAGTTTGCTATTTGCAATCTCTAATTCATTTAGTCTTTTGCGGTCTAATTCTCTATTAAAATACATATAACCAATAACTCCACTGGCAATGAAAAACATAATTACTAAAGATGAAATAATACGAGTTAAGGTTTTTGAAATCCTTAACTCTTTAACACCATTGGAAGAAGTGCTGGTAATTAGAATATGTAATTTTTTGTCTGTAAACATAAATTATCTATCCGCAAATTCCTTTTTTTATTATTATGAAGCTCAATTTTTTATGTAACTACCATTCTCTGTCAAGTTTATAAGGAATGTTATAGGAGCTTTCCTGCGTCCTCAAGGGCTGATAATGCATACGAAATTTTTTTATGTAGTTTCTTATATATAAATTCTATTTTTCTAATGATTTTTTATACAATTTATTATGTGCCTTCTCCAGCCATTTCATTATATTGATACCCTGGGGACATTTTTCTTCGCACTTGCCGCACTCCACACAGTTATCTGCTTTGTTCTCGGCTTTGATGAAATTATTATAGAATTTTTGGTTTCTCTCTAGATCGTCGTAAATTTTGTAATTTTCATAGAAACCAAGTATGCGTGAGATGGCTACATCCTCCGGACAGGGTTCGCAGTATTTGCAACTGGTGCAACCAAAAGGTCTGCGGCTGAGAAATTCTTTGCGGATTTCAGCAAAAATCTTCAACTCTTTTGCAGTTAGAGAACCTATCTTTGCTTTCTCTGCACTTATAATATTCTCTTTTACATGCTGCAGGGTACTCATACCACTTAAAACCAGCTGCACCTCTTTATGATTCCAGACCCACTGTAGGGCAGCATCCGGATAGGATAGTTCCCGAGGAAATTTCTGCCACAAATTTTTAATCTCGGAGGGTGGCTCCTTGCAAAGCTGACCACCGCGCAAAGGTTCCATCACGATTACATCCAGTCCTTTATCAGCAGCATAATCTAGCCCTTTTCGCCCGGCCTGCATATCTACATCCATATAATTATATTGAATCTGACAGAACTCCCATTTATCATATTCATCGATAATTTTTTTAAATATTGCATATTTATCGTGAAATGAGAAGCCGAAATGTTTTATCTTTCCTGCTTTGATCTGCTCTTCACAAAATTGCAGTATTTCAAATTCTTCAACTTTCTTCCATGATTTCTTGCCGAGAGCATGCAGCAGGTAGAAATCAAAATAATTTGTTTTAAGTTTTTCCAATTGTTCCTTGAATATTTTATCCGCATCACCCTTTTCTTTTACTTTCCACATGGGCAGCTTGGTTGCCAAAAAAATATCCTTACGCAAGTTTTTCTTTTTGAGATATTCACCCACAAAATTTTCACTCTCACCACCATGATAGGGATAAGCTGTGTCAATATAATTCACACCATGCTTTAGGGCATAATCAAGCATTTCTTCTGATTTTTTCTTATCAATGTTTTTGGATTCATCACCTTTGGTGGGCAGTCGCATAGCGCCAAAACCCAAAACAGAGACTTTTTCTCCGCACAAATTACGATATTTCATCATTACCTCGCTGTTGAATTAAAATTAAATTTAAATTTGATTTATTGCAAGTTGAGAATGGGGTTTATAGCTGTCAAGGAATAAGTTGGTTGAATTTTCTTATATGCTAAAAACATTTTATAGAGGGATAAAAGATTTTAGTTAGCAACGAATGAGAAAGGACTGTAACATATGATATACAAGTAAGTTATATAGATTGTGTTCATCAATAAACACGAATTCATTTTTAATGAACAGATAATAATAAATGAACAAGACTACCGTAAGTAATGTAATAGCAGCGGATTGATAAATTTTGTCATGTTTTAATAATATTTAATCAATTCATTATATTTTACAGATCAAGCATTTATAAAAATCTGGAATTTACCTCCTAATTATTTGACAGAATAAATTCAATATATCAATTTCCCCAAAAAATAATTTAGGGCAGCAAAAAATGGAAATGATAAAAAGTTATTTAAAAAATATTACAAAAAAATATCTTCAGGGTGATGCCAGAGAAGAATCTTATTATGAACTCCTGAATGAACTACTTTATAATTTTGCAGAAGAAAATAACTACGATATTGATATTACAACTTTACCCAAAAAAACTGAAGCAGGAAACCCCGATTTTAGAATCTGGGACGGTGTGGCCCATATCACAGGCTATATTGAAGCAAAAAAACCTGAAGTAGAAAATCTGGACAGCATACAAGTAAGTGAGCAACTGGAGAGATATATAACTACTTTTCCAAATGTTATTCTAACAAATTTCCATGAATTCCGACTTTATCGTCATGGGGAATTAATTGAAAGAGTTTCCATAGCCCGCTTCTTTACCCTAAAAGAACTAAAAAAGGTTCCATCTGCGGAAAAGCAAACAGAATTTTATAATCTTCTAAACAAATTCTTCTCATTTAAAATACCCAGATTAAACTCTGCTTCAGCTCTGGCAAAAGAACTGGCAAAAAGAACCAGATTTTTGCGCGATGAAGTAATCAAAATCGAACTGGAAGAAGAGAAGCAGGAAAGCAGAAAACCCCTTACCGGCTTTTACCACGCCTTCCAAAAATACCTCATATATTCCCTTACAAAACCACAATTTGCAGACCTCTATTCCCAGACCATTACCTACGGACTTTTTGCAGCCAGAACCAGAGCCGGCGACGATTTCAATAGAGAGCTTGCTTACAAATATATTCCAAACACCATTGGTATTCTGCGCGATATTTTTAAATTTATCTCTCTGCAAGAACCACCCCTTTCCCTACGTGTTCTGGTGGATGATATTGCCGAAATACTAAAAGTAACCCATGTAAAAAAGATTCTGGAAAAATATTACGAAGAGGGAAAAGGCAAAGATCCCATTATTCATTTTTACGAAACCTTCCTCTCTGAATATGATCCTGCTATTCGTGAAAAAAGAGGCGTTTACTATACTCCGGAAGCTGTGGTGAATTATATTGTAAATTCATTACATGAGATATTAAAAGAAAATTTCGAACTTACAGACGGCTTTGCCAGTCATGATGTAACCGTGCTTGATCCGGCAGCAGGAACCCTTACCTTCCTGGCAGAAGCAATAAAAAAAGCGGTGCGGGAACATGCGGATAAATATGGAAATGCAACTATCTCTAACTTTATAACAAACAATATTCTAAAAAATTTCTACGCCTTTGAATTGATGATGGCTCCCTATGCCATTGGACATCTGAAAATGGGATTTGTTTTTGAAGAGCTGGGATACAAAATGAGTGCTGAGGAAAGATTTAAACTATACCTGACAAATACTCTGGAAATGGAAAAAATGGAAGAAATCGATATTCCCGGCTTAAGCTCCTTAGCAGACGAAAATAAGTGTGCCCTAAAAGTAAAAAGAGAGGAACCGGTGCTGGTAATTATGGGTAATCCTCCCTACTCCGGCATTTCTGCCAATAATAACGATTGGACGGAAAAATTACTAAAAACAGACATAGAGGGAGCCCAGAGTTATTATAAAATTGATGGAAAACCGCTGGGTGAAAGAAATCCCAAGTGGCTGCAGGATGATTATGTTAAATTTTTACGATTTGCTCAATGGAAGATGCAGAAAGAGGGCAAAGGCGTTGTGGGTATGATTACCAATCACAGCTACCTGGATAATCCCACCTTTAGAGGTATGCGCCAGAGCCTCATGAAAACATTTGATAAAATTTATATCCTTAATCTGCACGGTAATAGCCTCAAGAAGGAAACCTGTCCCGATAGCTCCAAAGATGAAAATGTATTCGATATCCGCCAGGGTGTAGCCATAGCCTTAATGATAAAAGACAATTCCACTGCAGATTGTAAAATTTACTATCGCGATATCTTTGGATTTAGAGATGAAAAATATGATCTATTGGATAAAAATAGTATAGATTCTATAGATTATGAAGAAATCAATCCCACTTCTCCTTATTATTTTTTTATAAAACGTGCTACAGAAAGTATAAATTATTATCTTAACTGGGATAAAATTACGGATATTTTTCCTTTAAACAGTGTTGGTATTGTAACCTCTCGCGATAAATTTGTAATTTCATATAATAAAAATGATTTAATCAATAGAATGAATCAGTATGCCGATGAAAACTTGCCGAATGAAATTTTTGAAAAAGCCTATAATTTAAATGATAAAAAAAAATGGAAAATAAGAAAATCAAGAAATAAAATAAGGAAATTAGATAACATAGATAAAATAATAGAGAAAATACATTATCGCCCCTTTGATAATCGCTTTATTGCATATCATCCAGCCTTGATTGAAAGAGATCGTTACAATGTCATGCGTCACATGCTTGCCGGTGA
>JAGXLO010000139.1 GCA_018334695.1 Candidatus Cloacimonadota bacterium | reverse complement strand
TTGTAGCGTCTATGATATGCCAGGTGGGAATCAGGATTGTATTGTATCATTTTATCGGTAATTGCCAGGGCTTTTTCATAGTCTTTTTTTTCTATATAGGCGTCGGTGATTTCTATGAGGGCATAAGCATAATCCGGTTTTATCTCCAGAGCCTTTTTATAATAGACTATTGCATTTTCCAGATTATCCTCTTCCATTTCCAGCAATCCCCTGGCTACATGCAGGTTATAGGATTCCGAGAATAAAGGCAGAGCATAATCCACCAGATTCCAGGCTTGCTCAAACTTTTTATTATCATAACAGAGATAGGTCATATCCTCGTATATTTTAGCCGGATTTTCCTGTATTTGAGATATAGCCTTTATATCTTTCATGACCTGTTCACTGTTTTGTGAAGTCAACACATTCCAGTATGCACGCAGAGTTAATGCGTTTTCATACTCAGGATCCTCTTCAATCAATTTATCCAATTTTTCCAGAGCAACTTCAGTGTTACCGGCTTTTAAATCATTTGAAATTTCAATCATGTTTTCATCATCCAGAAAAGTATTATCAACTGCTTCAAGTGCTACATGAGTAAATATAAGCAGGCATAAACCAATAATAGTACAAAATAAAAATTTATTCTTTCTTTTCTTTTTCATCTTTCCACTCCTTTACACCGCGAGAAGGAATTGTTTTCCCTTCCGGTATTTTGTTTTCTTTTATTGATAATTTATATGTTTTGCTGCCTGTTTGACCCGAGACCTGCGTCCCGAAACAGGAGACTTTTACAGTGAATTCATATTCACCGGGTTTTTGGGGTATACCTTTTATTATACCATAATTAGTAGAATCATTGAATTCCCAGACCATCTCCCGGGGAAAGCTGTCATTTTTTGCAGTTGCTATAAAATAATCAATAGGAGTATCATTATTAAGTAAATATATCCTTGCTTCATAGTATTCCCCTACCTTTGCCTGGTGGAGCGTATCGGGAAAAAATTTAAGTAAGGGCTGAGCTCGTACGTTTGAGAATAAAAATATAAACAAAAGAAGCATTAACAAATATTTAAAATTTTTTTCCATAGTTTAACTCCTTTTTGTAAATCTAATAATTTGGGAGATGAGTTACAGGAGTAATATATTTTCATATGGTAAAATTTCTATTACAGTGGTATTGGATACTAATTTGTATCTGGAAAGTCTATTATTACAAATTATTTGTCAATTTATTTATATTCTTCGTTTCCGGAAAATTTTATTCAGGAAAAGTCCAAACACTGCTCCAAAGGTAATTCCAATCACCATAAATAAGAGCAGATCATCATGGGCTATGCCCAGGGCTAAACCAAATCCTACTCAGGAACCAATGCCAACCGGCAGTAATGAATCACTTGTATTTTTTTATTTTTTGGCTTGTCTTCATACTTTATTGTTTTAATATGAGAAAAGTATTGGGAATTTGCTCAAGTTTTTGATGTAATAAACATAAATGTAAGAAATTTTTTAGTATATCAGTTATTTATGATAAATTTCTTGACAATAATCAAATATGTTCACTGAATAGCCATGTTCAATCTGATTGAACATTCAACAAAATTGAATATTTGAGGAATAATTTATGATCAAAAAAAACATTTCAAATCAATGTATTAAAAAAATTAATAGTTTGGAACCAATAAAAAAAGTTAGAAATATAAAATTCGATTTTGATAAGAAAAATCATTATGATGGAGAACTGGAAATTTTACAAGATGATGACAAATTTTCTTTCATTTTCGAAATAAAAACAATTCTCAAGAGACCGATTCCAGAAAAATTATATAAAAACAAGAAAGTGAAAGATAAACATTTCATTATTTTTGCTGAATATGTAAATCGATCTATTGCTGAAGACTTAAAAAAGATAGGAGTGAATTATATCGATTGTCAGGGGAATGTATATCTAAAAATAAATAATAAGCTTTATATCGAATTGCAGGGTAATAAATTTAAGAAATCTGAGGACAAAAAAACTTCTGCTATTTTTCAACCCAAGGGATTACAGTTATTGTTACTTTTACTAATCAATGAAAATTTTTTAAATTTTACTATTCGAAAATTAGCTCAAATGTCTGGGATATCATTAGGACGAACAGTTACTATTATAAAAGAATTAAAAGAAAAGGGTTATGTTTTCGAAATCAAAAAAAATAAATTTAAATTCGCCAACAAAAAAAGAATAGTAGAGAAATGGATTGAAAACTACAATCTCATTCTAAGACCAAAACTGTTTATCGGAACTTACCGCATTTCTCCCAAAAGAGATATTGTAGATATTAGAGATACTTTTAATCAAGAAAGTATAAATTTTGCATTTGGAGGTGATACTGGTGGAGAATTATTGACAGACTATTATCGAGCCGGTTGTAAAGACATTTATATCGAAGAAGAGAACTGTCTAAAGGTGAGCGAGAACCTCAATCTTATAAAAGCAGAAGACTATAATCTTAGATTATTCAATTTATATTCAAAAGAGATTATATATAAATTTGTAAATGGAAATCCGGTGGTTTTACCCCTGCTTATTTATGCAGAACTACTATCTTCAAAAAATAAGAGAGCAAAAAAAACTGCCAAAATTATTTATGACAATTACATAAAAGACAAAATTGTATGATTTTAGAAAAAGAGCTTATCGAAACATTAAAAATTCTTGATAGTTACTTAAGGAATAAAAATATTCCCTATATATTGATTGGAGCTCAGGTTCCCAAGATATTATTCTCTCTTAATAGGTCGGAAAAGGAATATAGACCTACTAAAGATTTAGATCTCTCAATAAAATGCCATGGTTGGAATGATTACGAAGCACTTGTAAATGATTTAGAACAAATGGGTTTTTCACGAAAAGAAAGTAGACCAGAACATACATTATTTTACAAAAATACTATCATAGACTTGATACCATATATAGAAAATAATATTGTAAAGGAACACATAACATTTCCTGAGACAAATAATGTTTTCAATATGAAAGGTTTTGACAAATTATTTAATAATGCCATTAAGAAAAAAATTAATAACAACCTATATGTACAGACAGTTCCTCTTCATCTTTTGGTGTACTCCAAAATTATTGCTTTTTTGGATAGAGCTAAATCAAAGAATAATTATGATGACCTTAAAGATATACTATACATTTTTCGTAATTATGATGATGTAGAAAATAGTGAAAGAAGATTTGAGATAGATCCAAAATTTAATATAAAATATGAACAGAGGGGTGCTTTTCTTGTCGGAGCAGACTTAAAAAAGATTCTTCAAAATGAGGAAAAAGAAGAAGTAATAAAATTTTTAAATTTGTTCAAGGATGAATACTCTTATCCAATTCAAAAAACATCTTCACCAAACAAAAATGAGAGTAAAGAAACTTACAAGTTAATTGTAGCCTTTCGAGAAGGCATTAATCTGTAACATATCTCTTCCTGACTAATATTTATCAGCTTTAAAATTACTCACATTGTTCTGATTCGTATTTCCCCCTCCAGCACATACTCCCCCATTAGATTCGCTGTTAAGCAGGAGTGCACCGGTAAAATTCCTAACACATCCCCTATTTGTACTTTATCGTAAAATTCTTTATTCTCACATTTTATGATACCATGTTCCTGTGAAAGGCTTCTTATATAAACATTCTCATAAGGTTTTTGCCATCTGTAACCGTCCAGTTGGGTAACTATTCCATATATTTTTTTGTCATTTTCTATTATAAATTCTTTCGAAAAATGGATGGCTCCTGCATAGATCACTATCTCTTTTCTAATGTCGTTTTTACTGACTACAGGGGCTGCCAGGCAAACGGCAATATCTTTGTAATCACAAGAACCTATCTTCTGCTGCATAAGGTCGTAAAAGACAAAATTACCGGGACGGATCTCGTCCACTCCTTCTATTTTATTCAGAATACTGCAGGTGGGTGTGTCCCCAATCGATATTATTGCTTTTTTGAGATGCAATTTGTCTTTAATTCTATTTAATTTGTTTCTGGAAGCTGCAAATATTTCTCTTACTTCCTCAGCATTTTTGGCGGAATATGTTTGCCCGGCGTGGGTTAGTAGTCCTGCCAACTTTAAATTATTGCTTCCCCGAATTATATTCAAGCCTTTTTGCATACTATCATAATCATCGCACTCAAATCCGGAACGATGATCCCCGGTATCAATCTCAAAGAAAATATTTACCTCATTTTCTGACTCTTTTGCCAGGAACTCAATTGTTTCCACACCAGCTGTAAGTAGATTTAGAGTTATATTCTGTGCCAGGTCCTCTATTCTACTGATCTCATTTATGTTTACAGGAAAGGCAACTGTAATATCATTCCAGCCTTTAGTTGCAAAATATTGCGCCATTTT
>JAGXLO010000138.1 GCA_018334695.1 Candidatus Cloacimonadota bacterium | reverse complement strand
TTGACGGAAGGGAAAATGTATTTCTCCCTGATTATCAAAGAGACCGGTAGAATGTCCTAACATATCAATTACTTTGATCGAATCGTCATCAGGAACATAACGAGGTATATTTTCAACATAATATAGAACACCAGTTGTATCAGAGATTCCATAGAGATTGCTCTCGTCCCAGGTTGCACCATAATCCTGTGAGATCCAGACAAACGGACCATCATTAACCGGAGGATTATCATATCCTGAAAGGTTAGCAGCGGATCCCATTAATGCTACAATACCCGGGTTAATATAATCGATTGCAAAATTTAGTTTATAAGGTCTGATATCATTCTGCCACCAATCTTGCATGGGATTTACTTCATTCCAATTATCAAATTCTAAAATTGGTTCTAATACTGAAGGGTCATTAATATTTTCTACATCTATAAACAAGATCCGGGGTGTTTCACATGGAGAACCATAAGGATTATCATCCAGTTTTCTTGATATTAGATATATCCGACAATACCCGCTTCCTTCCGGGGATGGTCCTATGTATATTTGGGGCCACATGTATACATTCTCTCCAGGATTGGTGGGTGGGAAAAAGGTATAAGAACCAGGCCAGGTGGAATCAGGATAGGAGATGGTAATTCCGCCTCCTGAAGAGGGATTATCTTCATGCCAGGTGGCTATGGGAAGACCGGTAGCAGGATGGATGCATATATCTCCATAACCCTGCCAGATATCATTTGAGCTAATCAAATTCCAGTCCAGAAGTGAGCCATCAGCTCCAATTTCTGCATAATATTGGCGCCTATTTGTTGAGGGGTCTAAATCAGGAATACCAAACCAGGTCATATACCAGCTATCTCCGTTTTCCGTTTGCTGCATTATATGAAAACCTCTATAGGAAAAGGGCATATAATCGTAGTAACTGGTCATAATACTGTCCGGCAAAGTGACAAATTCCCATTGCGGGGCAGGATAATCACCGCAATCATCAGTGTAAGGTTTTATAATCATATTGCGGCAGGGGTTAAAGGTTAGCGGGGACTGACTGTTTGTTGGATGATACATCTCATCTGCAGTAATAAGATGTGGTGTTGCAAATATTAAACAAAGGATAAACAGAATCGCTGTAATTTGTCCCATTCTTTTTTTACTAAATGTTTCTTCTTTTTTCATATTTCCTCCCGTTTGTTATATGAAAATTGATTAACATAAACTTTTCTTATTAGATGAATATTCATTTTTTTATTTTAGAGCTTTTGTCAATAAATTCCTGAATTATTTTCACACAAAAAACTCATATTTTTTTCAATTTTTTATTTCCTTTTTTCTTTTCATTTTACTATCTACGTCGAAATACTTTGGCATATTGTTTGACTCAATTTTTTGCTCTTATTCGCAAAGTTACGCTATCGCATCGTCACTCCTTCCTTGCGTCTTCCCGCCTTGGCGGTGATTTCTTTTCTCCCATTTCCAATTTCACTTTTCACTTTAATTTCACCATCTTTCTCACCACAGCATTGTTGTTGTATTCCAGTTTATAAAAATATGTTCCGGGAGTTACTTCTCTGCCCTGACTGTCTTTTCCGTCCCAGTTAACTTTTGTCTTAAAACTAAAATTATTAGCTCTGCCTTTATATCTGCGCACTAACTGCCCTTTTGTATTGTAGATGGATAGAGTGTAATTCTCTACTCTTTCGTAGTCGGAGGTGATGAATAATATTTCAGTACTATTTTTAAAAGGATTGGGCTTGTTCTGGAAAAGATAAAGTTTATTAACAAAGCTAGTATCAGGATCTCCTCCTACTGCTTGAGGGATATATTCATAAGCTCCTATATCAACTCTGCCGTTGTAGATTCTGGGATTGCCGGCCAGGTCTGTAGCAGGAAGATTTAAGCCGGTTGTATCGGGAGTACCTGCATCTATACAGGGTGAGCCTTCACTAAGTTGATAACTAAAGGGGTCTCCTCCTACAAATAAAGGATCCTGGTCTATGTTGGTTTCGGCGTAGTTTAATGTACCGTTATTATATACATCTATAGCATCTATACCACCATCTACATTGCAGTATTCTAAGGTAGCTGAATTGGGGTTGTACTGCGGATGAAAGTATATTTCCGTGTCCGGTTCATTACGTAGTATTGTATTTATTAAATGAATATGACTATTATCAACTAATCTTATTGTCCCTAGGGCACAATGATCGTTATCTACTATTGTGCTATTAACTACATATATTGGGTCTCCACTCCAGATAGCATCTATTCCGCTTGTTATCTGCCCATAATTGTCTGCTATTAGTGTGTTGATTATCACAGGAGCTGCATAAGTCCCTACTGTCATAGCTCCAAAATTCCCAATCTGCTCATTTGTTTTGATACCTTTTATTGAGCAATTGTTAAATAAAATATTTGAATACCAATCAAACATTACCGCTACAGCTCCTACTTCATAATAACTTGTATATATATTTACATTATTACATATTGCTTCACTGTATTGCATTATTTGTAAATGGGAAGTTATATAATCATCTCTGATATCATTATCAATAAGATTAACATTATTAATAACACCATTCGAATATCTAACCGTAATTCCTCCCGTAACCCCTACCCCATGTTTTAAAGTAAGATTTTCAATTTTATAATTGCTTATATTTATATATTTAATAACACTAAAAGTATGTTCCGCATCCAGTATAGTTTTATCTTTACCTGCTCCAACCAGTGATATGTAATCTTTACCCCCTACGGCAAAGAACTCACCTGTTTGAGAAGGCGAGCAGATTCCTTCTGCTAAATGGATGGTATTGGGATGGGTGCTATCTGATTTAATTTTGATAAGCGCATCATAAATATTCAATAAGGGGTCGGAGGGAGTAAGTCCGCTGTTGGAATTGTCTCCGGTAGGACTTACATACAGATCGTGGTTTACGGCCTCTATTACGTAATTCTCTATATCCATTGTTATTTCCCCTTCTCTGGAATAGGCATAAAACTTGGTTGGGTCCTCTACTGTAAATGTATCCACTATTACATTCATCTGCCCCCCATGATTATAAATATCGCTTCCTTTTGGGGCATAGTTGTTATAAATATCACATTTATTTGTAGAAGAATAATGAACATTTATACTGCTATCCCCTTTTGCAATTCCCCCACCTGAGCTACTAGCAAAATTTTCAAAGATTTTAGTATTAACCAAATATAAATCCTGACAAGCAACACTGGATATGCCACCTCCTGAAACAGCTTTGTTATTCTTAATTACACAATGTTCGACATAAAAAGTCGATATATAATTATAAGATAGATAAATTCCACCTCCTTGTACATCTCCACCACTTCCACTACCGTGCTGAAGTGTAAAACCACAAACCCTGCCCTTGTTTATACTTTGAAATACAAGTATACAACTTCCGCTTTCATTACCATCAATAATAGTACTATCAATGTATGACTCATCACCCGTAGTTAGATATTTACTGGCTAAAGTCAAATTCTTCCCGTTGTAAGTCACATTCTCATAATATGTTCCAGGATAAACAAGTACAGTATCACCATCACTTGCTGCATTTATACCCTCCTGGATTGTTTCATAATCACCTGTTCCATTAATATCAACTATGTTTATGTTTTTAGAATTGGTATCAGAAAAAAGATTTGGACAAATTAATAAAATATTTAAAAATATTATAGCTGAAAATAGATTTAATTTATGTTTCATAATATTACCTCTACCTAATTCCCGTCGACAGAGTCGACGATTCCATATAAACCATGCAGAGAACTCGAAAAATCATTTGTATTTAATTCTACATTATTCATTCTACATTATACATTATTTATCCGCCGGTAGGCGGACAAGTTTCTAAAAGCTCGGTTCGGACGCAACAATTACGCCCGAACCGAATAGTTTATACCTACTGCACAATAACCATTTTCTTTACTGCCTGCTTCTTACCTGATATCAACTTATAGAAGTATACTCCACTCTGTACTTTATTTCCTCTGCTGTCTTTACAATCCCAGCTAACTGTAGGTATGCCTGCTTTATTGTATATTGCATTGGAACAATCTAATTTACGTACCAGCTGCCCTCGGACATTATATATCTTTATCTCTGTGCTTTGGGCATTCTTTGCCGGAGCAAAGCTAATATTGGTAATATTACTATTAACAGGATTAGGATAATTGCCAAACAAGCCAAATTCAATTTGTGGCTCTGGTTCTTCCTTGGTATTAAGACGAACACTAACCAGAGACTCTGTATTGTACTTAAGAGGTTTATCAATATAAGTAGAGAGCTTATTACTATAAACCCAATAATCACTCACTGCTTTTGTTTTGTGTTTAGAGCCACCGTAATAAAGCATAAATTGAAGATTAT
>JAGXLO010000137.1 GCA_018334695.1 Candidatus Cloacimonadota bacterium | reverse complement strand
TCCGAAGCAGCTTCTGGGTCAACTTTTTTCAATTCTTCAAATAATTTCTCATTACTCTTCTGTTTCATCTCTTGCCTGAGATTTTTTCTTATTTTTCCGGGTATTGGGGGTATATTGCTCAAGCCATATAACAGGGATTTAATATAAAAACCTGTACCGCCAACTACCATAGGAAAGAGTCCCTTATCAAAAATTTGCTTGATGGCTGCATCTGCATCACGCATAAAATCACCGGCAGTATATTTTTCATCGGGATTTTTGATATCAATTAGATGATGTGGAATTTCTTTCCGAATTTTTTTGCTTACTTTGTCTGTGCCAATATTTAGATAGCGATAAACTTGTCTGGAATCAGCAGAAACTATTTCACAATCAATGCCTTTTGCTATTTTAAGGGAGAGTGCCGTTTTACCTGATCCGGTGGGACCACAAATTACAATTATTTTTTGTAGCATAAAACTTTTATTTAATCGAATTTATTTACCACATAAAAGAACATCAACTCTTCAATTTTGGGAGAAAATTTTATATATTTTCGGGGCTTAATTTCTGAAGCCAATTTTTCTGCAAACTCCAGATATTCTTTAGATTTTTGTTCAATATCTGCTTTTTTATGATTTTGTTTTTTCTCCTTTTTAATCCATTTGGGGAAATCAAATTCTGCTTTCTTTGCCGGTTTTTCAAAATGTTTCCATTCTCCGTTACTAAAATCAAATTTATACATTGGCAAGAATTTATAACCTTTATTAGCAATAAATTTAATGCAATCTATGATATAATTTATCTCTGACCGGGAAAAGGAGTAGTGCAAATTTATTCTTGCCCAGCCCGGTTTTATTCCTGCCATATTCTCTTCTACTATTAAATCATAGTATTTACCGGATTGTTTGTGAGTAATGCCTAGCAATTCGTGTCCATAGGGTCCGGCACAGGAGCAACCTGCTCGGGATTGAATACCAAAAAGGTCGTTCAGCAGAGTTGTTACAAACTTAGGATGCAGGAAACGGTCTTTATGTTTTATGTTAAATGATACTATGCCAATTCTTTTGTTAGGGTCGGGACTTCCATAAATTTGAATTCTATTATTATTCTTAAATTCCGAAAAGAATTTTCCCTTATAAAAATGCTCAATTTTTTCAATGTTTTCAAGTCCAATTATATCTTTTAGCTGAAAAACTAAAGAGGCTTTTAGTGCTTGCAAAATTCCGGGTGTTCCCGGTTTTTCTCTTGCTTCGATATTTTTATAATAGTGCTCTGACTCATGGTTGACAAAATCTACTGTGCCACCACCGGAAACAGTGGGAGGAAGATCATGAGGATAGATTTTTTCATTAAAGAGTAAGATGCCCGTGGCGCCAGGACCTCCTAAAAACTTATGTGGCGAAAGAAAAATTGCGTCAAAGTAAGATGCTTCATCATGATTCATATCTATCTCCACATAGGGACCGCTTGCAGCAAAGTCGAAACAGGCAAGTGCTTTGTATTTATGAAGAAGACTTGCGATTTCAAAAACAGGTGTTTTTATACCCGTAACATTGGAGGCAGCAGAAAAGGATCCGATTATCATTCTGGTAGAATTTTGACATTTATTAAGCTGTTTTTCCAGTAAATCCAGATCTATACTCCCATTTGGATTAAGAGGAATTCTTACAACCTCACACAGCGATTTGCGCCAGATAAGTTCATTGGAATGATGCTCATAAGGTCCAATAAAAACAAGCGGTTTATTGTCCTCGATATATTTTAATAAAGCTTTGTGGCATTCCAATTCCTTGTTTTTATTCCTGGTTTTACAACTATCTAATAATTTATTAATTCTCTTCTTAAGTCGGGGTGACCAATAAATTCCCAAAATTTGCAATAATCTTGTCACTCCCCCGGTTGTACCTGACCCGGCAAAAATGATTTTGCCCTTTTCTCCTGCATTAACCAGCTTCTTGATCCGATTTTCCAATTTGTGTAATAGCTTTGTCATAAATTTACCGGTGAAATCATCTTCCGTATGAGTATTAGCATAATAGGGTAAAATCTGCCGTATATAATCCTCGATTAATTGTACTCCCCTACCACTTGCCGTATAATCAGCATACACCAATGGTCTTTTGCCAAAGGGAGTATCAAAAAGTATGTTTCTCCCAATTAGATTTTGGCGCAGCCAGTCGAGATCATTTATTCTTTGTTCTATGGATTCCATCAAAACTCTCTTTCAAAAAAAATATTATGGAAAATAGCAAGGCAAAGGCAATATTTGTCAAGAATATGAGAAATGTATGAATCAACGTAAAAATTATACCTTCTTATAACAGTTTTAATTCTAAATATTGACTGATTTCTGAGAAATGAACATTTCATGAATAAAGAAAAAACAATTAAGGAAATTATAAGAAATTATGTTAGAATTAATCAGAAAGTATCAAAGAATTAATTACTCTAAAATATTTATTGCATTTATCATGATTTTAACACCCCTTGGAATTGGGGCACAAAACATCTCACAGGTCGATAGAATTCACGGTATCTCAAAATTCTGGCAGGAATCTAATTATAACTTTGCTTATTTTGAGAATATACCAAACAAAGATTTTGATTCGTTATACAAACATTATTTAAAAGAGATAATTGATGAAGAAAATGATTATAAATACTATAGAAAATTACAGAAATTCTGTGCCGAGTTAAAAGATGGACATACCCAGGTTTTCATGCCGGATTATTTGCGGAAGGAAATTTTTTATCCACCGATTAGAATCAGGAGAATAAAGGATAAAGTTTATATAATAAATGTTGGTAAATCTTATGTGGAGAAGATTCCTCGCGGCAGCAGAATATTAAAAGTTGAAGGAATGGATGTGCTTGATTATTTGCGACAAAAGGTTTATCCCTACATTTCTGCTGCTGAACATATTGTTAAATCCAGAGGAGCTAAAATCATGTTAGAGGGGTTAATTAATACAGATGTTGATATCACAATAAAAAAACCAAATGGCGGTACTAAAAAGATAGCTGTGCATCGAGATGGCAAGTCAGAGAAGTGGTATTATCCTGTGGATAAGGCAAGAGGAAGTGAAATTGTTGAATTTAAACAATTAGAGAATAAGATAGGCTATATTGCCTTGAATTCATTTGCACACAAAGAAGTTGTGGAAAAATTTAAAGAGCTTTTACCAAAATTATACAAACAAAAGGCAATTATCATAGATCTAAGAAATAACGGTGGAGGAAACAGCGGCTATGCTCACCGCATAACAAAATATTTTACCGACAAGAGCTATTTTTTGGGAGAAGTAGGCAGCACAAGAAAGCATATAGCTACTTATAAAGCCTGGGGAGCTTTGGCTGATTCTAATTATGCAGATTTGATAGGTATGAAAATTCCTTCTGAAACAATGAAAAATAATACGAAATATTTAAAATACTACCATAATAATGCCTGGAAAAAAGAGGACCCTGATTCTATTAAAAACGATGTCGAGGCAGAAAAATTACTTATGCCTTTGGTCATACTTACCAGCAATAGCACAGCTTCTGCGGCTGAGGATTTCTTGGTTGGTATGGAATACCTGAACAGAGCCACTATTATCGGTCAAAAAACAAATGGATCCACCGGGCAGCCTATCTACTTTTCCTTACCTGAATGCGGTTTATTTAGAATCTGTACCAGAAAATGCACTTATCCTGATGGTAAAAAATTCGTAGGAACTGGAATAATACCTGACATTGAAGTAAAGCCAACTTTGGATTATTATCTTTCAGGAGAAGGTACGGTTCTGGATAAAGCAGCTAAATATCTTGAAAAAATTATTAAGAGATAATCGATAAGCTGAAAAAATTAATTTATTTTATTTCTTTAAAAACTCTCTTTAGCTGCTCTACAGCTTTCTTCAGAATCTTTATCGAAACAGCCAAATTCATTCTAAAGAAACCTTTGCCGCTCTCTCCAAAAAATTTACCGTCAAACAATCCCACTTTTGCTTTGTTAATAATCAGTTTCTTCAATTCTTCATGGGTAAGATCAAAATCTCTGAAGTCCAGCCAGAGCAAAAATGTGCCTTCACCCTTTATTACTTTTATTTTAGGTAAATTATTTTTAATGTAATCTGTAACAAATTGCTTGTTTTCTCTAATATATTCCAGAACCTGCTCCAGCCATTCTTCTCCGTATCTGTAGGCAGCTTCTTCTGCTATGACTCCCAAAATAGTACTGTTGGATAAGTGTAATTTATTTATTCCCTTATTAAATTTTTCATAAATATTTCTATTGGAAATTATCACATTTGCCATTTTAAAACCGGCAAGATTGAATGTCTTGCTGGGAGCGGTAAGAGTGATTATGCGATCAGCAAAATCTGTTGACAATTTGGCAAGAGGATAATGCTTTACAT
>JAGXLO010000042.1 GCA_018334695.1 Candidatus Cloacimonadota bacterium | reverse complement strand
ACAATCTTTTTACTAAATAAATTTATTATTTATTTTTTCAAACCAAAAATGAAAACCGCCTTTAAAATTAATATCAATTTGATAAAAAAATTAAATTCTTATTTATATGAATTCAGATTTTAACCTATTATATATTTCAAATACTTTTTCAGAATATTTTTCTGTTGGTGCTTTCCTGAGTTTTTGTCTTTCCATTTCAGATATTTCCCCATTTTCCAACAATTTTCTTAATGACCATTCAAATATAATATCAAGTGCTCTTGTATTCCCATCAATTAACATCTTTCCTAGCATATTAATTTTGCATAAACAAAAAATGGTTGTATATAATTTAACTCTTAAAGTATTCTCAGTATTTTTATTTACCAAATCCTTCGTTTTAGTTTTGTTTTTTTTTAGTGCTGAAATTAAATTATCTTTTATTTGTTTAAAAATTATGTCAACAGGTAATAAGTCATGGTATAAAGCTGATAATTTTTTGTTAAAATTGTATTTCATCTTCCATTCATCAAGCAAATCATTTTCTAAATTATTCAATAAAAATATACATTTTTTCATTGCATTTTTTAAAAAATTATATTTTAAATTTTTAAAAAGAAATATTTTATTTTCTTTAAAATATGTAATTCTTCTTTTTGTAATTACATTTGTTTTTTCATCGTCCAAAACTCTTTTTTTTATTTGCTCAAACCAATTACCTTGATTATCATATTTATAAAAGTATTCAACCAAACCAACATCTCCATAAATCTCTTTGATTAAATTGCCATTTTTATCATATTCAAATTTCCATGTATAAATCAAATCAAAACCATAATTTTTTCTATACTGATAATATTTTTCCTCAATTTCTCTACCGTAATTATCAAACGAGGTACAAAATTTTTCAATATATTCATTATTTGAATCAGTCGAAATATTAATATCCCGAATTAATTTTCCATTATCATCATATTCTAGAGAATGAACTGTTTTATTTTCTATTTTATTTTTACCATTTGTTGTAATATAATTAAAACGGAACTCTTCATTACCATGTTCATCATATTTACAAGAGTCTATTAAATTATTTTTTGAATTATATTTAAATTCAAAACGATTACCATACTTATCATATTTCATTATTTTTTTTTGTTCAATCTTATTATCGTGCCTATATTTTAAACTCTTAATTAATTTTCCATTCTCATTATAAAAGTTTTTTTCTATTTCTATTATGTTATCATCAGAACTATTGTTATTGTACTGATATTTTAAACTCTTAATTAATTTACCTTTCTCGTTATAAAAGTTTTTTACCATCTCTATTAAATTATCATCGGAATTATACTTATGGTATTTCAATAAATTGTTATTCTGATCATACTGAAATGTCTTATAACACCAATCCCAGTTATTTTTGTTTTTTAAATTCATCTCATATTCTAATGATTTAATACATAAACCTTTATCATCAAATAATTTTGTGAAATATCCATTATAATAGAAAAAGTGATCGGGAACAAGATTGCCATTTTTTTTAATCGCAGGATGTGTAATCTGTCTAATTTTTTTTACTTTCCCCTTTTTTAAATGTCCCCTTATTAAATGATAATTATCCAAATTAATCATAAATTCCACCAATATATTTTCATATCTAACTCATCCTAGTTACCATACTATGAATGATCTCCCCATCTCTAACAATACAAAGACCCTCTCGACCAGCGAGTAGCCTCCATTCTCTTTTTGAATTTGAGAAAGTCCAAAGTTCATCTCCATCTTTAATTAAGGACCGTAACATTAACCAGAAATTTAGCATAAAGCCAAAAGGCACTTCTTTGTCAACCTCTTCTATGTAAGTCATATTTCTTTCTTCAGCTTCTTCAACGCTAATTTTCTCCAAAAGCCATTCCTTCTTAACCTCTCCACCGATAAACATTTAACTTACTCCTAATTATTTTTTTTATTAAAGATAAAAGAAATTAAAAATATGATTACTGCCACTATATCAACTATCTTCCATAAAGATTTATCTAAGTATATTGGTATTATAGGATTAAATAACACAGCAATAATTACAAAAATCCAAACCCATAAAATTTTTTCATATTTATAAAATACATAGATTGAGTAACAAGAAATTATAAAAATCATTATCCGCAAAAAATTATAATATCCGTAAGGTAAATCAAATAGAGCTAAAAGAAGTAAAATAATTGCTAACATACTGGATAAAATATAAGAATTTTTTTGTGTTTCCATTATAATTTAAACATTTTCATATATCATTCAGCAATTAAAAATTTCAATAATTTTTTAAATAATCAATTACATAATCAGAATACTTGTTAATCAAATATTTTTTTATGTCCTCAAATTCAACAGGAAGTATTAAATAGTTAATTTCTACACTATCAAATTCTACTTGAGCAGTCTTTTCTCCATTCAACATTATTTCATTTTCTATATGCATATCAATTTTACCTTTGATTTTTTCTTTTATTAGTAATATATTTTCAAAAACAGGTAGTGAATTATTGGGAAAATAATGTTTATTTAGTCTTTTAAATGTATCTTTAACAATTTTTTCCTTTCTATCTACATCATAATCCCGTACAAAATCAAACACGGTGATATAATAATTAGGTTGTTTCTTTTTATCTTTATTTATTTCACTTAATTTTTCAGAATTTTTATTCATAATATCCATAATAATTTCCTAAACTTAGTCAAAAAAATTATTTGGCAAATATAAGTAATCCAATTTTGTATTTCTTATCTTAGTATAGTATTGGGATAAAATAGAAGACATTTTAAAAGTAAATTTCACTTATTTTCAAGGACATGTAAGCTTTTTGACAATATAAATAACGAATACAACAAAAAAGTTGTTTTATATCAATGGTAATTTATCCGTTTTAAGTCATTATTTTTTGAATATTGGGTTATCTTAAATATTTCCATAATTCCTATTTCTCCCATAGTTCTTTTGCTTCCTTATTATGGTCATTTTCATAGGATTTTTTAATCCAATATGCTGCTTTTTCTTTATCAGTCGGTACTCCATCACCCTCATAGTTCATAGTTCCAAGTTGTTTCTGAGATTTTGCATAAGCTTTTATAGGTTATTTCGAAACAAATCCAACGATTATCGACTTCAGAATGAACATTATAACAAAACCTGCTAATACACCAACTAAATGCCAAAGCACAGATGCAGATAGCAGGTTGGTTAAAACATAGTTCCCATAATAACCTCCTGCAATCATTGAGAATATGTGTGTGAAAAAAGCCACTGTACTTGTGGGATGATATAGTGAAATTATTAGAGCTAAGATAGCAATTGGAATTAAGAAAAACTGTCCAGTTATGGTAAGTCCAAGTCCAAGTAGAAATGGTAAGATGTTAAGCTGAAAGACTGTAGCTTTCATTATATTCCCTTGCATTAAGAACAATCGTCTTTGGCTGGGCAGAATATAAAAAAACCAAATAAACAAAATCAGAACTCCAAGTCCCCTCATGATAAACTGAAATATATTCAAACATTACCTCTTTTAATTACTTTTTTATCAAATAAAAAATTTTGTATTATTATTGATAATTTGCCATTTTAATCCTGTACATCTATTATCAAAAATATCTATCTTAGAGTAGTGTTTGGATAAAGTAATAACATCATCAATATATGCTTATTTTTATGATTGTCAATTATTTTTGCTTGCTATATCTTTGAGTAAGCAAAGAAAAAATGAAGATAGAAATGGGAAATCCGCCGGTTGACGGACAGGATGCACTCCAAAAAATGAGAATCAATTTATATATTCTTGACATGCAATCAATACAAATCTAAGAGTAGTTTTACAAATTTTCTTAGGAGTAAAATGAAAAAACTTTTAGTAATTTTAATAATTTTATGCATAACCGCATCACTTTGTGCTGATGAAATCATCAAGGTGGACCTTCCACAAAAAGAAGCAGTTACTCTTGAGCCCTATGCAACCTTTAATTCCGATATGATCAATGAATCCTCCGGAATCATTAAAAGTAGAAGCAAAGAAAATCTTTTCTGGACACATAACGACTCAGGAGACGATGCCAGAATATTTCCTGTAAACCGTCAGGGAGAACTGCTTGTACCTGAGTGGGCAGATGAATACCCGGGATTTATGATTGCTGATGCAGTTAATATAGACTGGGAGGACATTGCTATCGACAATAATGGCAACCTCATAATAGGTGCCTGCGGTAACAATGGGAACGCCAGAAAAGACCTGGCTCTCTATCTGGTAAAAGAACCCAATCCTGCTAATGCTCTGGCTTCCAGATATTTTAAAAAAATTACCTTCTTCTATCCTGAGCAGGATTCATTTCCACCCAAAAAGAATAACTTTGATTGCGAAGCTGTATTTACAAAAGATGATAAAATCTATCTGCTTACCAAGAACAGAGCCAATGATAATACTACTCTCTACCGTTTTGATTCCATGTCACAGGATCAAAGAAATCCTCTTACAAAACTGGGTAAATTCCGCACCATGGGAGATGTTACGGCTGCAGACTGCTCTCCCGATGGGAAAAAACTTGCAATTCTCACCTACAATAATATCTGGCTTTTTCAGGTAGATAATGGAGATGATTTTTTCCACGGCAAAATCTCCTGGCTTCCCATAAAAGCAAAACAATGTGAAGCTATCTGCTTTGATAAAAATAAACTTTTAATCACAAACGAACAGATGGAACTTTTTGAAGTCCCTCTGGATTCTTTGATAGAGATAAATTAATTGTGGAAATCGATCTTACTAAAGAAGTTATTCGAGCGGAAAACAAAAACGTTGTCATAATCAATCAGACTAAATTACCGCACAAACTGGAATTCTTAACTCTAAAAAACTGTAAGGAAACAGCGCAGGCTATTAAAAATATGAACTTAAGAGGAGCGGGTACAGTGGGTGTGGCATCGGGTTACGCTATGGCTCAGGCGTTTTCAGAGCTCAAATCAAAAGAAAAAATTCTGGAAGCTAAAGAATTCATCGAAAATACACGCCCTACTGCACAAAATCTTTTCTATGCTACAAATCTGGTTTATAAAACTGCAATAGATGAAACAAATAGTGAAAAAATTGCCTGGGATACTGCTGATTCAATTTTAGCATCAGATATAGAAGCTACATCAATAATGGGAAAACTTGGTGCGGAATTAATAGAAGATAATTATAGTATTTTAACTCACTGTAACGCGGGTAAATTGGCAATTCAAGGTTATGGATCTGCCCTGGCACCTATTTATTATGCCCACGAACAGAAAAAAAACTGCTTTGTCTATGTGGATGAAACACGTCCACGCTTGCAAGGAGCCAGATTAACTGCCTGGGAACTGGCACAGGAGAATATTGACCACGCAATTATTGTAGACAACGCTGCCGGATATTATTTCCAAAAGGGTAAAATTGATATTGTGTTTGTGGGAGCAGACAGGATTGCAGGCAACGGCGATGTGGCAAATAAAATCGGAACCTATGAAAAGGCAGTTCTGGCAAAAGAAAATGATGTTCCCTTTTATGTAGTTGCTCCGCAAAGTACTATAGATACAAAAACAAAATCTGGTTCGGATATAATCATAGAGCACCGCTCTCAAGATGAAGTCAAGAACATCAATAGCAATTTAATAGCAAACGAAAAAAGTAAAGCCTTTAATCCTGCTTTTGATATTACTCCGGCAAAATATATCACAGGCATTATTACGGAAAATGGGAATTATAAACCTGATAATCTTTACAACAATCTTTGCGAAAGTTGAACTTTCGCAAAGGTCGAAACTATAGGAGAAATAATGAGTAAAACATTTATTCAAAAGATTTTAGAAAAAAAATCAGGCAAAGAATTAGAGGAAGGTGAGATTACCTTTGTGGAGCCTGATTATATTTTAACGCATGATAACACAGCTGCTATATCCCAGAAACTGGCTCAGATAAAAGAGCGAATTAAAGTCAAATATCCAGATAGAATTGTAATCGTTCTGGATCATGTAATTCCCGCAGCCAGTGAAAAAACAGCTAACAATCACAAAATTATAAGAGAATTCGTCAAAGAACAAAACATCGAACACTTCTACGATATTGGCAAAGGTATCTGCCATCAGGTTTTACCCGAAATGGGACTGGCTGTACCGGGAAGTATAGTGGTTGGAAGTGACAGCCATACCTGCACATATGGCGCTTTTAGTGTTTTCTCCACCGGAATTGACAGAACCGAAGCTGCCGGAATCTGGGTCACAGGACAAACCTGGTTCAAACTGCCCCGAACCTTTAAAATCACCCTCACAGGTAAATTACAAAAGCACGTAACAGCTAAAGACCTTATATTAAAAATCATCAAAGATATTGGAGCTGACGGAGCAAATTACAGGGCTGTGGAATACCACGGTGACGGAATCAGCAATCTAACAATTCCCCAGAGAATGACCATTGCCAATATGGCAATTGAGATGGGAGCCAAAAGCAGTGCTTTCCCCGTAGATGATAGAACTCGTAAGTGGCTAAAAGAAGCTGGAGTAGAAGATTATGGAGAAATTTGGGCTGACAAAGACGCCCAATATGAAAAAGAATATAACTACAACTTAAATAAAATCGAACCTATGGTGGCATTTCCCCACTCTGTGGATAACGGCAAACCCATTTGTGAAGCAGAAGGAATAAAAGTTGACCAATGCTTTCTTGGTACATGTACTAACGGCAGATTAGAAGATCTGGAGTTGGCTGCCAGTATCTTAGAAGCAAAAAAAATTCATCCTGATATCAGATTTATCGTAGGAGCTGCTTCGCAGAAAATTTATCAAAAAGCAATGAATAATGGAACTATACAAAAGCTTGTTAAAAGCGGAGCAGTTATCATTCCACCCGGTTGTGGTCCCTGTCTTGGAGCTCATCAAGGTGCTATGGCTGCCGGTGAAAAAACACTTTCTACCGCCAATAGAAATTTTAAAGGCAGAATGGGTAATAAAGATTCTTTTATCTATCTTGCTTCTCCTGCAACTGCAGCTGCTACTGCTCTAAAAGGCAAAATAACCGATCCCAGGAAAATTTAATAATTGACAAGTAAATTTATTTAAATATCCTTTCTTAAAAGAAATAACAAAAGGAACAAAGATGGAAATAAAAGAAAAAATAGAAAAGGCATTAGAAAAAATTAGACCTGCTTTGCAGGGCGACGGTGGTAATGTAAAACTTATTAAGGTTGATGATGACAATAAGGTTTTTGTTAAACTCACAGGAGCTTGTAACGGATGTCCCTTTGCAACCATGACCCTTAAATATAGCATAGAGAAAAAATTAAAAGAACAGGTGCCGGAAGTTACAGCCGTAGAAGCAGTTAATTAAAATTCAACCTAATCATTTCGTTTTTATACGTATAAAAATTTAGCTTCTTCTATGAAAAAATTTAAAAAATTGTTAAAAAAAATAGCCGGTTATTCCTTAATTGGACTGGGAGTAATCGGTTTATTTACTCCTTTTCTGCAGGGGATATTACTAATCATAGCCGGTCTAACAGCCCTTGGGGATGACCGCTATAAAAAATTATTAGATAAACTAAAGAAAAAATATCAGGAAAGAAAACGTAAGAATAGCAAAACTTCTTAAGCACAAATTTTTAAATTCAACCCCATACATTTTTATATTTAAAATATCTTATATTTAATAACTAATAAAATTACAAATTAAGAAAGCCGTCAGGCAGGGAAAAACCTGACGGCTGAGGAGGTAATACGAACTAGCACTGTCATGTCTAATCCGTAATGAGGGGGAAAATTGGGAATATTTTACTAAACCTCCACTTATTTATTTTTAATAATTTTGTTTAAATATAAATTTAAGATTGAATTTTATGTCAATTTTTCTATATTTTTTTTATGAATTTACTTTATTTTACATTGATTTATCATATTTCTCTTTAAAACTTTTTACACTTTCGTAGATAGCCTCTGCTGCTCGATTTCTAAAATCAGAGGAGTCCAATTTTTTCTCTTCATATTTATTAGATACAAAAGCTACTTCAACTAATATTGCAGGCATAAAAGCACCTCTGAGTACATAAAAATTTGCCTGTTTTACTCCCCTATTTTTCGTCTGCAATTTGCGAACAAGTCGTTTTTGGCACATTTTAGCCAGATCTGCACTTTCCTTTAAATGTTCTGCCTGTCTCATGTCATATAGAATAAAATCCAAATCAGAATATCTGCTTTTACTCTCTTCATCCTCAAATTTAATAACTTGGTTCTCCAGTGCCTGAACAGCTCTTGCTTCGTCACTTTGAGCTGTGGAAAGATAGAAAACCTCGGTTCCGTTCGATTTGCTGTTCCAGGCAGCATTACAATGTAGACTTACAAACAGATCAGCCTGCTTTTGATTAGCAAACTCAGTCCTATCTCCCAGAGATGTAAACTCATCACCTTCCCGCGTTAGAAAAACCTCCACCCCTAATCGTGACTCTAATTTCCACTTTGCTTTCTTGGCAATGTCTAGCACAAGATGCTTTTCTGCCAGATATAAACTTCTCCCTACTGCTCCTGGATCTCTCCCCCCATGCCCCGGATCTATAACGATTCTTCGGATCGTGTAATTATTAATCTCAGTGATATTTATGTATATTTTATCATTCTCTATATTCAATTTATTAGGAAAAAAATTACTCGCAAAAAGTTTTAGTATATATTCCGGAATAAAATATACTCCTCCAATAACCTGAACATTATCATGCAGATTGTAATTTTTTTCTCCAAATTTAACCCAGTTGTTATCAAAATAGAAAGTTAATTCTTCTTGCAGAATGTTAAGAGTCGCCTTTTGGAAATCAGAGCTAATATCAACATCTCCCTCAAAAATTCTGCTTAGCTCGTTGATATCCAAATATTTCTTACCAAAATAATCAAAAACTGCTAAGTAATCAGTTCTGGCAGAATTTACATAAGAAACCTGATATTCCTTAGCTACCAGAGAAATACTAAAAAAGATAAATATTACTAATAAATATATGACTTTTCGCTTCATAAAATAATTTTTAAAAATTTTTTACGAAATATTTAAGACAAAGGTGTTTTGTCAACATATTATTGACAATAGTTTGCATATTTCCTCAACATTGAAGCATGAAAAATAAAATATTTTTACTAGATGGCTCAGCAATAATCTACAGATCTTACTTTGTTTTTAAAAATCGACCACTCATTAACTCAAAAGGTGAAAACACAAGTGCAATTTTTGGCTTTCTCAGAACTCTAATTTCTCTCAAAAATAAATTTGATCCGGATTACTTCGCTGTGATCCAGGATGAAAAAGAACCCACTTTTCGGCATAAAAAATATCCCGAGTACAAGGCTACCAGAGATAAGATGCCGGAAGATCTTGTGGCTCAGCTGGAACCAGTAAATAAGATGTTAAAAGCAGCAAATGTGCCTACATTTTCCAAAGCAGGATACGAAGCTGATGACATCATTGGTACTGTGGCAAATAGATATTCTGAGGATAATGAAATTATCATTCTATCTTCTGATAAAGATATGTATCAATTGGTTAATGATAATATTCAAATTTATTCTCTATCCAAAAAAAAGTTTATTGGCAAAGAAGGAGTAAAGAAAAAATTCGGCACAACTCCTCAACACGTTATTGATATTCTGGCTTTGCAGGGAGATTCTTCTGATAACGTACCCGGAGTGCCGAAAATTGGAATTAAAACAGCCCAAAAATTAATCAATAAATATGGTTCTGTTGAGAATATATTAAATAATATAGAAGATATAAATTCTAAATCTATCAGAAATACATTACGAGAGCACATGGACCAGGCGAAATTATCCAAAGAACTCGTTACAATTAAGCAGGATGTTCCTTTGGAGTACAACCTCAGCGATTTTTCGTTTGAATCTATTTTTACAGATGAACTTTTTGAATTCTGTAAGCGTTATGAATTAAAGGCATTTTATAAACATTTTGCCGATAAAGAAAAACCCAAACCCACCAAACAAAAAAATGTAGATTATATTGCTGTAACCACAGAAGATGATTTTGAAAATTTGCTGGAAAATTTACGTGAACAGGATAAAATTACTATTGATCTGGAAACCGATGATATTAATCCTATAAACGCCAAGACTGTGGGTATTTCATTCGCCTATGAGGATGATATTGCCTATTACATACCTATTCGACATCAGTATGGTAAACAGCTGGATGTAAAATACGTTTTGAACAAGCTTAAACCAATCATTGAAGACAAAAATAAATCATTTATTGGGCATAACATAAAATTTGATTATCTCGTTTTGCAGAATGAAAGTATTGAAATTAGAAATATTTGTTTTGATACCATGGTTGCTTCTTATCTGTTGAATCCCGAAAAGCACAGGCATAATCTCAATTCCCTTAGCAGAAAATTTCTGGATCATAAGATGATTCCGATTGAACAGCTAATTGGTAAGGGTAAAAAACAGATCAGCTTTGCCCAAAACCAAATCGAGCCTGCTACTAAATATGCTGCCGAAGATTCCCATATTACTTATAGACTGTGGAAAATATTAAAAAATAAGCTGGAACAAGAGAACCTGGATGCCCTTTTTAAATCCATTGAGTTACCTCTCATTAAGGTTTTGGCTTACATGGAGCGTCTAGGTGTATCTCTGGACAGAGAAATTTTTAAAAAAATCTCAAATACTATTGGCAAAGATTTGAGCAAGCTGCAGGAAAAGATTTTTGATATTTCAGGAGAAAAATTCAATATTAATTCTACACAGCAGCTTTCATATATTCTTTTTGAAAAACTGGATCTACCTGTGGTGAAAAAAACTAAAACCGGTTATTCCACTGATATGGAGGTTCTTACAAAATTAGCAAAAGAGCATGAAATTGCCGAACTGTTAATTGAATACCGAAAATTAAAAAAATTACAAACCACTTATGTGGATTCTTTGCCAAAATTGATAAACAGGGAAACGGGTAGGATTCATTCTTCATTTAATCAAACTGTAACTGCTACAGGAAGATTATCGAGTTCAGATCCAAATCTGCAAAATATTCCTATTAAAACCGAGATCGGTAGGAGCCTACGCAAAGGCTTTGTGCCCAAAAGTGATGATTACCTAATACTCTCGGCTGATTATTCTCAAATTGAATTGAGAGTCATGGCTCTTATGTCCCGTGATGAAAACCTGATTGAGACTTTTCAGAGAGGTGATGATATTCATACTCGTACAGCTTCATTAATTTTTGATGTTCCTGAATTGGAAGTTAACAAAAATCAAAGGCGGGAAGCAAAAACGATAAATTTTGGAGTGTTATATGGCATGGGATCTTACTCCTTATCTCAGGATTTAAATATTTCCCGAAAAGAAGCTAAAAAATTTATTGATAATTATTTTGATCACTTTCCGAAAATTGAGAATTATATTGAAGAAACAAAGCAATTTGCTCACAAAAATGAATATGTAAAAACCCTGTTTGGCAGAAAACGATATCTAAAATATATTAATAGTAACAACAATTATATGCGTTCCTTTGCAGAAAGAACTGCGGTTAATATGCCTATCCAGGGGACTTCTGCAGATATTATAAAAATTGCTATGAATCGATTATATGATAGAATTAAAAACAAAAAAGTTGAAATTAAAATGATTATCCAAATACATGATGAACTGGTTTTTGAGATAAAAAAAGTTCTGCTGGAAGAATATACTGATCTAATTAAAGAACAAATGGAAAATGTTCTGCCTGCAGAATATAAAAATATTGTCCCAATTACAGTTGATATTGGGACCGGAAAAAATTGGTTTGAAGCCCATTAAAGGAGGAAACTATGGAAAAAATAAAGATAGATTTTAAATATGGAAATACTAAAAAGCATTTTACAATACCTCAAAAAAATGTTCTGGATATTTTGCAAATGAAGGATGTGAAACCCGAAAAACCATATAAAGAAATAATAAATGAATCACTGGACTCCCCTATTGGCAAAAGTAAACTGGAAGATTATCTACAGGAAAATAATCCGGAGAATATCGTTATTATTGTTAGTGATATCACACGGCCAGGACCATTTGATAAGATTCTGGAAACCCTTTTGCCTAGAATTGAACAAATGGACGCAGATTATCAGATAGAAATATTAATTGCCAACGGAACCCATCGTGAGATGACAGAAAAAGAGATGCGCTACCATTATGGAGACTATACGGTTGATAATTACCCCATATTAAATCATGATTGCCGGGCAGATGACCTTGTAAGCCTGGGAAAAATGGAATCAGGCAATGAGCTAAAGATTAACAAAAAAGTAGCTGACGCAGACTTTATTATGACTATTGGAATTATTAAGCCACATTACTTTGCTGGTTATAGTGGTGGAAGAAAATCTATTCTTCCCGGTATTTCCGGTTATGAAACAATTAGAGCAAATCACTCCAGAATAATTCATAAATATGCAAAATTAGGAAAATTAATCGGCAATAAAATAAACCTGGAGATGCAGGATGCTGCTGATATGTTGGAAGTTGATTTTGCAATAAATATGATTCTGAACCGCGATAAAAAAATTGTCTATTGTTTTTCCGGTGATATTACCTCTGTTTTTCGTAGCGGCACTCAATTATATAGAAAAAATTTCTCCTTAAAATTTTCAGAGAAGGCAGATGTAATTTTCGCTGCAGTGGGTGGATATCCTAAGGATATTAATTTTTATCAATCACAAAAAACACTAAATAACGTTATTAATCTTGTAAAAGATGGTGGCACCATTGTGCTGGTTACTGCTTCGGAAGAAGGAATAGGACAGCCCGAGCTGGAAAAAGTTTTAAAAGCAGCTGCTAGTATAGAAGATCTCTTTGATGTAAAGCAATCAGAGATTCAAATCGGGGGACATCGTGCTTTTGCTACGGGCAGATTGCTTCAGAAGGCAGATATTTTGGTTATGAGCGAGATGTCTGATGAACTAGTAAAAGATATACATTTCGAGCCAATTTCTTCTTTCGGACAAGCTTTTGACTTTATTAAAGAGAAACACGGTGAGGATTACAAATCATATATTGTACCCGGTGGTAGTTCGCTTTTTGCTGTGCAAAAATAGGTTATTTAATTAAATTAAGCTCAGGAAGTATGAATGAATAAAGTAACTATAAAAAAATGTTCTGAATACAATAAGAATCTTATTAAACAAAAAATTTACGATATTTTTAATTCCCATAATTTTACAAAAAAGTTAAAAAAAATAAACAGAGTACTGCTCAAACCAAATCTGCTTGGTTCTTATGAGCCAGATAAAGCTGTAACTTCCCATCCTACCTTTATAGTGGCTCTGGCGGAAATATTACATGATTATAACATAAAAACTGTCTTATTTGATAATCCTGGTGGTAGTTCAAAATTTAAAAATGTAATTATTCAAACTGGTATCAAAGAACTGGCAGAGAAATACAATATTGAAATACTCAATCCTTCTGATATGGGAGTTTATAAATTCAATACTGATCCGCAATTAGTAATCAGTAAAGTTTTTATCGATTCGGATGCAATTATAAATTTATCTAAAATGAAAACACATTCTTATACTCTTTTTACCGGGGCAATAAAAAATATGTATGGCATTGTACCGGGAGCAGCAAAAGCAAATTACCATAAATTGGCACCTCATCCCAGCAAATTTGCAGAGATCGTTGTAGATATATATAGCCATGTTCACAAGAATATTATATTTAATTTTATGGATGGTATTCTGGGAATGGACGGTGATGGTCCCTCCAATGGTAATGCAAAAAAATTTGAGATAATTTTGGGTAGTGAAAGCGCTATTGCTCTTGATTACATTGCTACTAAAACCATGGGGTATAATCCAAATAAAGTTCCAGTGACTACTATCGCTGCCGAAAGATTTAATTTTGATCTGCAGAATATTGATGTGGAAAGTGATTTTGATTTAGATTATGTGCTGGAAGATGTAAATATTCGAACCAGTAAAAATTTGAATCTCCTGCTAAAAATTCTGTCAGCACCATTTAAAGATTTCGTAAAATATTTTTTCTGGACCAAACCGGCATTTGATTCAACCCGCTGTACACAGTGTAGAAAATGTATTCGATTTTGTCCCGTTTCGGCTTTATCCTTACCTTCCGCATCAAAAGCTCCTGTAGTTGATGCAGATAAATGTATTCGCTGTTTATGCTGTGTGGAAACCTGTCCCGAAAATGCGGTGGAGATGCAAAAAAGCTTTCTTGCCAAACTGCTTATGTAATATTCTTTTAATAAAAAAAGAGGACAGCAAAAAACTGACCTCTTTCTTCATTTTTACTTATAAATTAATTTATTCTTTTTACTCTTCCAATCTTTCTTTTAGGTGTTCTGCAGCTTTATCAAGTGCTTGCTGAGGAGTTAAACGATCTCGAAAAACTTTTTCTAGAACATGTTCCTGAATGTACTTTCTTGTTTCAAACCAGGCGGATAATTGAGGTGGAACTACAGCGTATTCCAGCTGCTCATATACATTTTTCAGACCGGGATATGTCTTAAACTTCTCCTGTAAGCGGCTCATATTTACTGCACTTCTTCGTACCGGCATGTAATAAGTAAGATCAGACCATTGGGCTGTTCTTTCGGGACTTGTGAACCACTTAATAAATTCCCAACAAGCCTGCTGTTTTTCTTCGTTATTCGCTTCTTTATCATCTTTAAATACAACAACATTTGTACCACTAATTAAGCTCTCCTTTGTTTTTTTCTTTAGCACCGGTGAAATACCAATATTAAAAGGGATATTTCCATGTCTTTGCATATAGACCATAGAAACACTAGAACCTTCTACAATACCAACCTTGCTGGCGAGAAAATCATTTTGTCCATCATAACCGGTGGAAAGATAGGCAACTTTGTATTTATTTAATAGATCGTTAAGATAATTTAGTGCTTCCAAGCCATATTTGCTATTTAGTAATGGTTCTGTTTGAGCCTCATTAATTACTCGTCCGCCTGCCTGATGTAAAAGATTCAAGAACTGCCAGACACTTGTGGCAAAAGTAGTACCCCAGATATCATTGTTACCATCGCCGTCTGTATCTTTGGTCAATATTTTGCAAATGTCTACGAATTCCTGCCAGGTACGAGGAGGATCGTTTATATCTAATTCATTACGATAGAACATATCTTTGTTGTAATACATTACCCTTACACTTTTATTAAAGGGAAAAGCCCAGATTGTATCGCGAAAAGAACTACTTCGCAGAAAAACAGGAAAGAAATCTTCAAGTTCTTGTTGTGTGAATCCATTTTCACTTTCAATAAATTTCTCTATGGGAACGATTGCATCTCCATCTATTAATTTAGCAGTCCAATTTTCATGTGCCTGTGCCATGTCAGGTTGAGTTTCAGAAACAATAGCTGCCATGAGCTTTTGAGAAAGAGCTTCGTATCTTCCCATGGAGATCGCATTTACATGTATATCAGAATGTGTATTATTAAATTCTTCTACCATAGTAGAAAGTGCATCGCCCAAAGGACCTCCCATAGCGTGCCAGAATTCTATGTTAGTAACTCCGGATTGTTGTTCTTTTTTGCCGCAACCTACAAATAAAATTGAGACAATTAGTAGGATAGAGATAAAAATTTTACTTCTCATATCGGTAACTCCTTTTATGTTTTATATCACTAAAGAAAAAAAACGTGAATTCACGTCAAGAAAATTCCATAAAACTTGACACAAATAATTAACATAAAATTTATGTGTCAAAGTTAATTTAACCAGCGGGGGTGTAGTTCAGTTGGTTAGAACGTCTGCCTGTCACGCAGAAGGTCGCGAGTTCGAGTCCCGTCACTCCCGCCATTTTTACCCGAGTTCATTCTCGGGTTTTGTTTTTAAGGAGGCTAAATGTATTATACCTACATTCTGCACTCTGAAAAATTGGATAAATTTTATACCGGTCATACCAATAATCTCAAACTCAGATTAGAACGACATAACGATGGGTGGAGTAGATCAACCAAATCGGGAATACCATGGAAAATTGTCTATAAAGAAAAATATAATACAAAATCTGAAGCCATGAAACGTGAATATGAAATAAAACGAAAGAAAAGTAGAAAATATATTGAAAGCTTAATTAATAAATAATTCACGCAGAAGGTCGTCCCGATAGATTGAAAAAATCATATCGGGAAGTCCCGTCACTCCCGCCATTTTTACCCGAGTTCATTCTCGGGTTTTGTTTTTAAGGAGG
>JAGXLO010000041.1 GCA_018334695.1 Candidatus Cloacimonadota bacterium | reverse complement strand
GAAAAATAGTAAAGAAAAATTGCACCTGAGCCCGTTGTAAAGGCAATGATAAAAAATATTAACCAGTTTGTAGAAGTAATTGAATTAAATTCTGAGAACCCGTTTGTGATAAGCAAATAGACAATCATAATGATAGTTGTAAATCCAAAACGATAAAATGTGGCGGTGTGAAAAGAATATTTATTAAGAATTTTTTTGCCAAAAACGGTGGAGCTGCCAAAGGAAAAAGCAGCAAGAAGAGCATACAATGCGGCTAATGTTGTGTTTGCATCAGTGTCTAAACGGGGAACAGAAAACCCAAAAGTAAGAAAATAACTGGCAACAATAGCAATTATGCTCCAGAAAATAAAATTTTTGCTTAACTTTTCTTTTAATAAAATTGCAGCAAGGGTGATAGCAAAAACTGGTTGTAATTTTTGCAGAAGAATTACTACTGATAATTGCTGAAAATTTACCAAAAAAAGTGCTTTTACAATAGCCAGAGTTCCCAGAGCGCCGCCAAAAAAGGAGATTAAAAATAAATAGATGATATCAGAAAACTCAAATTTGCTGAGATATCTATATTCTTTATACAGAAAGAAGTTCATTATTAAAAAGGGAATAGCATGAAGCATAAAGACAACAAAGGCAGTATCCAAATTATAAAGTCTTGGGGTAAGAACCGTTCCGTCCAAACCCCATAAAATACCGGTAAGGCAAACGCCCAGCGCACCTAGAATTATTTTTTTATTTTGTGAAGTTAATTTTGATATCATTTGAAATATTTTTATCCTGTTTCAGGTTTAATGCCATAAAAAAGAATTTTAATCTGCTGGTGTAATCTTTTTCTTAATTCTCTTTTTTTTAATTCCGGAATCATACAATAC
Source organism: Candidatus Cloacimonadota bacterium (assembly GCA_018334695.1). GTDB lineage: Bacteria > Cloacimonadota > Cloacimonadia > JGIOTU-2 > JGIOTU-2 > TCS60. The sequence goes on along the minus strand of JAGXLO010000041.1, from coordinate 15,362 downwards.
ATAATAAATTGTTCAAAAACAATACCATAGATTATCTCTGCTGTTAAATTAGTATCAATATTTTTTTTAATTTTATTTTTAGTCTTAAGGTTCTCTAAACATTGCTCAATTAACGAAATTAGTCTCAAATCTTCTTCCATTCCTTTTTGAAGATAATCTTCGGAAGAAAAAAGTGCAGTCATAATTTCTCTCATATTTTTTTTGCTTAAAAAGATAAGATCGTTAAAAAACTGTAAAACAACTTCTAAAATAATGCTTCTTGCATTTTTGTCGCTTTGCAAGAGATTTTTGAGTTTATTATTAATTTTTCTTAAAAATTTTTGATTTTCTCGATTAAAGATAGCTATTATCAAGTCATTTTTAGAAGGATAATAATTATAAAGAGTACCAACAGCCAAATTTGACTTTTCGGCTATGTCAAGCATAGAAGTATTAGTAAAGCCTTTTTTCTTTAGCAGGTAAACAGCGTTAGAAAAAATTCGCTGTCTTCTCTCCTGTTTTTTCTTTTTTGTTAAGTTTCGCATTTTAATATGAACTCGTTCATATGTGAACAGGTTCATATTTTTTTACTGAGAAATTTTACAGTCAAGCATTATGAAATATTATTACAAATAAATTAAAATTTGTCATGTACCGATTATCATCTAAAATGTTAAATAAGAGATAAATAAAGATGTTCTAAAAAACTTGACACCAATTTAGATCTAACTGGAAATTCAATCAATTAATATAGGAGTTATGTAATGGCAAAAGGCAAAACTTTCGCAGCAAAATTAGCTCATGAAAAAGCTAAAAAAGAAAAGGAACTTTGTCCTGTTTGTGGAGCAGAGATAAAGACTATACAAGTAATAAAGAATAATAATAAAAAGGGCAAATGGAGTCCAAAAAAACAAATAGTACAATTATGTAAATGTAATGAAAAGGAAGTGTTAGGATAAGATAATTTGTTAGATAAGCTGTACCAATCAATTAGCCCTGAAATAATAATCATTCCTCTTATTAAATCAAAATAAGAGGTTTTTAAGTTAAATTTATAGGTTACTATGAAAAAAATTATTTTAATACTGTTACCTTTGCTTTTAATCGGATTTAGTATATCATACGCTTCTGATGCAGGCTCAAAGGGATTCCAGATTTTCAAAGTAGATGTTGACGCAGCCTTAGCAGGAAATGGCGGAAGTGGTATTGCTGGCTCAGGTAATGCTGCTATAATGTGGAATAATCCCGCTGCAGTAAATCTTAGCAATAATTCTAGTTTCTTTTTCTCACATTTAAATTATATATTTGATTTAAGTCTGAATAATGCCACTATAAGTTTTAATAAAGGAAAATATAGTTTTGGCTTTGGGCTTACTTTTCTTAACTACGGTTCAATTACAAAAACAGACCAGTCAGGTGATGTGATAGGAGAATATCATCCCACGGATCTGGTGGGAGTACTCAATTATTCTCGCAGAATTACCCCTTCGTTGTATGTTGGTTCAAATCTAAAACTTGCTTTTGAAAAAATTGATACTGAAACAGCTTATAGTGTAGCTACTGATTTAGGTCTGGTTTATGATTCATTCGTCAGAAATTTAAATATGGCAATGGCAGTGCAGAATCTTGGTACCTCCTCGGATATGAAGGATAAATCCATAGAACTACCCTCATTATTCAAAATTGGGTCTAATTATGAATTTATCATTAATGACTACACCGCAGCTTCAATATCTGCAGATATGTTACATTATTTTGATGTAGATACAAAAATCAACACCGGCATGACCATAAAATTCGACAATACGATTTACACCAGATTTGGATATAAATTTAATTATGATGCTCAAGATTTAACCATGGGTTTGGGAATCAAGATAGACAGGTATGATTTTAACTATTCCTTTGTTCCATACCAAAATGAGCTTGGTAATTCCCATATAATTTCCCTTTCCCACAGATTTTAGATAGAATAGAATGAAAAAATATATATTGCTCACAATATTTTTCCTGATATTTTCAATTGTATCGGGAGAAAATTATTATACCAAAGAGATGATTGTAGGATTTCATCAACTTCCTGAGATAAAAGGTACAAATACTCAGTTCGAGGACTTTAATAATGCAGTAAACAGCTATGGGGTGCAGGAAGTAAAAAAAATAATTGCTAAAGATGGTTTATTTATTTATAAATTTAATTGTCAAAAAGAGATAAACTTCCAGCAATTACAATCATTTGCTTCAAAATCTAATGATGTTAGATACATACAACCCAATCGTCTAAATGAATTTTTTTCAATTACTCCCAATGATCCCCAATTCCACCTTCAGAGTTGGTGCTTTGATGCCATAAACGCTAAGAATGCTTGGTCTTATGAAAAAGGAAATGAACAAATTATAATGGCACTGATTGATTCCGGTGTTGATTATAATCATCCAGACTTGAAGGATAATATTTGGATAAATACAGGTGAGATACCAGATAATGGTATTGATGATGACCAAAATGGTTTTATTGATGATTGGCAGGGCTGGGATTTTACTGATACGCAACTAGAAGGAGCTACCGGAGACGCTACTGTGCCTGACAATGACCCTGTGGACGAATTGGGTCACGGTACTCATTGTATGGGAATAATGAATGCTAGAACTAATAATAATACAGGTATTTCTGGCACTTGCTGGTTCGGGAAAACCATGAATTTGCGCGCCGGATTTAATTTGGGATCAGCTGGTTATCTGGAAGATGATGATGTTACGGCTGCTATAATTTATGCCGTTGATAATGGAGCCCAAATTATTAGTATTAGTTGGGGTGATACTCAGCTTTCTCCTATAATTGAGGACGCCTGCAGCTACGCTTATCAAAATGGTGTGGTTCTAATCGCTTCCTCTGGTAATGATTCCGGTGGCTTGACAAATGATTATAAACTTTTTTATCCGGCTGCTTTGGAAAATGTGATTGCAGTAGGTGCTATTGATGAAGATGATATCATGTGTAACTTTTCCTGTCATGGTGAAGGACTGGATATGGTAGCCCCCGGTTTGAATATTTATTCTACAGCTCTAAATTCAGACTATGGAATGCAAAGTGGTACTTCCTCATCCGCTCCCTTTGTAGTAGGTGCTGCTGCTCTTTTACTTTCCAATCGTCCCGAACTTTCTAATGCCGACGTATATAATATTCTAAAAAATTCATGCAAAGATCTTGGACCCGATGGATACGACAATGAGTATGGTTTTGGAGTAGTAAATACTAATGAGGTGCTATATAATTCAGAAATAAACAATTATGCGGATGTCTTTATAAAATTTCCTGATTATGAACAAGGCTTTTCTGATGATTTTCCTGTGATCGGTAATGCCGATTGCCCCGATTTTTTGAGATACTGCTTAACATACTCCACAAAAAACCTGCCTGAAGAAGGCGACTGGAAAGATATATTTACTCATAATCCTCATCCACAGTATTATTACGAGCCCGTAATCGATGATACACTGGGAAACTTTTATGCTTCCGGACTGATTGATTCTACCTATTATATCCGTTTGCTAGTAGAAGATAATCACGGTAAAAAATATAATGAAGTTGTAAAAATTCATTTTGATAAATCTCCTCCTCAATTTTTGCCTGAAGCAAATAGTTATACTGTTCGACAGGGCTTCGATAGAAAAAATTATTACATCCTCTCTGCTACCGATGAGCCTGTAAAATTTTATAGTAGATGCTTTAATAACTATGGCGATACATTAACTCTGATAAGTAATAAATATAGCAATTTGGCTACATTAAAGTTGCCAGAAAATATACCATCCGGAAAATATTCTTTCTTTACCGAGATAGTTAATAGAAGTGGATTAACCAACCAATCCCAAATTTTTGAGAATGAAATTGACATTGATAATAGCACAGTTACTTCAAACAATCTTAATAAGCTGTTGAGTTACGAAAGACCAGCTTTTCTGTGTGATGCTAGTGATGTAAATAACAACGGTAAAACTGATCTTGTTTTTATGGAATTGCCGGAAAGTGGTCTTTATGGTCCTGTAAATTTCTGTGAAAAAGTTGGTGATGAACTGGTGGTTAGATACCAGACTACAAAAAAATTTAAGCCCCTTACTTTGGGGGATGGCAATGGTGATGGTAAACCGGAAATCGTGGGTAGTGTGGGTGATACACTTATGGTTTACGAAGCAGAGCTTAACAATGGATATCCAAACAAATTAATCTATAGTGATACTCGTATTCCCGATGTTAGTAGAGGCGGCATTAAATACTATGATATCAATAATGATGGTAAAGATGAGCTATTTTGTTATGAAAATCTAGGATCAAAAAAGACTGCTTATAAAATTTATAATAGAGTAGGTGATGAATTTCAATATTCTGACCATTGGCTGTTAAATAATACGCATACTTACTTTGCTAATCAGCTTACAATGCACCCTCAGTTTGGGTATCTGGATGATGATGATAAACTGGATATTGTTATGTCCGATATTGATGGTGACGTTTTAATATTTGAAAGTCAGCAGGAGTCGGTAATTGATATAACTTTGGCTGACACTCTATCCGTACCGATTTTTAATGCTACATATTGTGCAATTGGTGATTATAACGGAGATGGAAAGAATGAAATTATTGTGGGAGGATATACTGATTCCAATGATCCCAATAAACAATATTGGTCTTACTCTGCTATTAGAGCTACTGGCGATAATCAATATCAAATTATTGATGTTTTTGAGATAACAGGCGTAAATTCGTTTAATGGTATCTGCACTGCAAATCTGGACGGAGATGTTGGAGAAGCGGCTATTATAACTGCTTCCCCTGATATCTATGCTTTGGAACTGTATGGAAATAAATTAACTCCTAAATGGGTTGGCAATTCCTACCGTTCTTACTATCCTCTGGCAATAGACCTTGATGAGAATGGTAGAGATGAAATAGTTTTTAATCAGTATTCCGACGACGGTTCACAGCATATGGTAGTTTATCAAAGAGTTTCCGAAATTCCGAATATTGATACACCAAACAATTTTGTGGCTACTCCCCTTGATAATAATTCTGTTAAATTAACCTGGAATGAGCAGCATGGATTAGATGGCTTTAAAATCCATAAAAAATACAGCCAGGAGTCAAGTGTAATTTATACGGATTCTTCCACTACAAGTTACATTGATACAGATGTTATTGCAGATACAACATATTATTATCAATTAATTGCTTATGAGGGCTCTGAGGAAAGCCTGCCAACAAAAGAAGAGGAAGCAATTCCCGGCAGTATTCCAGAAATCAGCTCAGTCAAGATGATTTCCTCGAATGCCATCGAGTTATGTTTTTCTACAGCTCTTTCCATCGAATCTGCAAATTTACAAAACTATTACATAAACAGTATGGGTTATCCTACTTCCTGTATAAGAACAGCTAATTTTGCTGCCATTATTGTTAGTTATGAGGATAAATTTCAGGAAAAAAATGCACCTTTTAATTTAAATATTAAAAACTTAAAATCAGTTAACAGCGTAGCCATGCCAGATACAATTATAGATGTTGATTATGAGCACGATGTTGTTTCTCCTTATATTACAAATTCCAGTTTTGAAGAAGGCAATGTAGTTCAAATTGAGTTTAGCGAGGAGATGGATATTCAAACCTCAACTGAAATCAATAACTATCATTTAGATTTTCCCGAGGAATTTGAAAATATTGAGGTTATTAATATTGACTATGATAATAACAAAATAAGATTAAACCTAAGCCAGAACTTAAAACCTTCAAGTCAATCATATTTTATAAAAGTTCGTGGTGTTAAGGATACCGGCGGAAATAGTATTTTGCCTGGTAAGAATACTGTAAAGATTACTCTTCCTATTACAGATTTGGGTTCTATCGTTGTGGGGCCAAATCCGGCAAAACCTGAAAACAACACTGTATATTTTAAAAATCTGCCCACTACAGGCAGAGCAAAGATCTATATTTATGATTTTGCAGGAGATGTAATAAACAAAATCCAGTCTCCTCAACTCTCCAGTAACTATAACACAGTAGAATGGAAACGTGAAAATTCAAATGGCAAAAAAGTAGCAAGTGGAATATATTTTTATATGGTAAAATACAATAATAAGTTCAAAAAAGGTAGAATAGCAATAATAAACTAATTTTCGAAGGTGATTAATTATGATATTATACGATTGGAAAAAAAGATTAAAGAAGGATAGTAAAGATTTTATTGAGAATAAAATTCCGGAAGGTGATTACGATTTTGAAATAATTTATAATGCTTATCCGGAAAGGGATGAAGGGCATGTACCGGCTGAAGTTATAACCTATGTTGCCAAACAGTTGGGTAAGATTATTGCTGAAAACCCGGATAAATATGTAGATTTTCTTCGTCATGTAAAAAAGCATAAAGGCAGAGAAGGCAACAAAATATTCAACTTTATTCTAAAAAAGGTAACACTGAAAAATCCCGGAGAATATGATGAACTTTTGACGGAAGGTTTGCATCTGGCTAAAGATTCAAAAAGTATGCGCCGTATGTTTGACTTTATTATTTTACCACTTCTCAAAAAGTATCCCGAAAAATATGTGGATAAAGTTCTGGAATGGGCCGATCCTAAGAATAAGCCTTTGTTAATAAAACATGTATTTCGTATAATGGGTAGGTATATAAAAGCTTATTCGGATCAGACCAAAATAATATTTGAAAAATGTGAGTCCCACTGGAATAGCGATAATAAAGCAATTCAGGATGGTAATATTCGTCTTCTCAAACAAATTTTTAAAATTGATAAAGAATTTTATAATAGCATTTACGAATCTTATAAATCAACCCGTAATCCTCATTTTGTGCAAATTCTATCCGGTGCAATTATGGAAGATAATAAGATTATCAGAGAGATGGTAAAAAACTGGAAGAAAAGTGGTAATTCAATCATAAAAAAAGCTGGTGAAAAAGCAAAAAAACATCTAAAAAAAATAAAATAGGTATTATGAAAAAAGAATTTATTTCAATTAAAGGTTATAAAAAATTAAAACGTAAATTATATAGACTGGAAAATGTAGAGAGTCCCAAGGTGATAAAAGATATTACTGTAGCTAGAGAACAGGGCGATCTCAGTGAAAATGCAGAGTACACCTCAGCTAAAGAAAGACAGAGATTTTTGGAAAGAGAAATTTCTAAAATAAAAATGAAGTTAGCTAATCTCGAGATTATTGATAAGGATGAAATGGATCAGGACAAGGTTAGATTTGGAGCTAAACTTACTCTGGAGGATTTAGCCAGAGAAAAAATAGTTAAATATAAAATTGTAGGTGAGGATGAAACAGGTACAGGAGAAGAATACAGAAAAATATCATACAAAACACCTATAGCTAAAGCACTTTTAGGTAAGAAGTTGGACGAAATCGCAAAAGTAAATGTGCCAGCAGGTACAATAAAATACAAAATTAAAGATATTAATTATTAGGAGAAAAAATGGCTAAGCACAAAATAGCATGGTTACCCGGTGATGGGGTAGGCAATGAAGTTATGGAAGCAGCAAGATTAGTGCTGGATAAAATCAATTTTGATGCGGAATACATTCCCGGAGATGTTGGCTGGGAATTTTGGAAATCAGAAGGAAATCCCCTGCCGGAAAGAACTATCGAATTGCTAAAAAATGTAGACGCAGCTCTTTTTGGAGCAATAACTTCAAAACCAAAAGAAGAAGCACAAAAAGAATTGGCTCCAGCCCTGCGCAACAAAGGATTATCATACTCCAGTCCTATCGTGGGGTTAAGACAAAGATTTAATCTTCATACCAATCTTAGACCTTGCAAAGCTTTTAAAGGTAATCCCCTTAACTACAGAGATGATATTGATCTCGTGATTTTTAGAGAAAATACAGAAGGTCTTTATGCTGGTGTGGAATTTCATCCTGTCCCAGCTGAAGTAAATGAGGTATTAGAAAAACATCATCAGAAAATGAAAAAATTTGAGGATACAGCTGCTGAAGATCTGGCAATTTCGTGCAGAATCTTTACTAGAAAAGCCTGTAGAAGAATAGTCAGGAATGCCTTTGAATACGCTAAAAAGCACGGCTATAAAACAGTAACCGTTGTGGAAAAACCAAATGTAATTCGCGAAACTTCCGGACTAATGGTGCGAGAAGCTAGAAAGATTGCTCAGGATTATCCCAACATAGAGCTATGGGAAACTAATGTTGATGCCATGGCTATGTGGCTTATTAAAAATCCTCAGGATTACGGTGTGCTTGTTGCCAGTAATATGTTTGGCGATATTATTTCTGACTTATCAGCACAGTTAGTAGGTGGCTTAGGTTTTGCAGCCAGTGGTAATATTGGGGATGATCTGGGAGTCTTTGAACCTACACACGGTAGTGCTCCCAAATATGCCGGTCAGTATAAAGTAAATCCTATTGCTATGCTTATCTCTACCAAGTTGATGCTTGATTTTGTGGGAGAAAACAAAATGGCATCTGCATTGTTCGAGGCAATTGCCAAAGTAATCAGTGAAGGAAAAGTGAAAACCTATGATATGGGGGGTGACTCTTCCACCTTGGAAGTCGCGGAAGAAATTGCCAATAATATAGTTTTGTAATGAAAGGATAAAAATGGCAAAAAAGAAAAGTAAAGGTAAAAAATTGGCAGAAAAACTTTCTTATAAAAAAAAGAATTTTTGGGAGAAAGCTGATCAAGCGCTAAAAGAAAGTGCTCTTGCCTTTAATGATGACTATAGAGACTATCTGAATGCTGGGAAAACAGAGCGTAAAGTGGTTGAAAAAACATTGAATATGATAAAAGATGGAGGGTATGATGAATTAACAGATCAAACTGAAAACGGAAAGAAATTTTACAAAGTAAATAGAAAAAAGAATATCGCTATAGCACGCCTGGGCAAAAAAGATATTTCACATGGATTTAGATTGATAGTTTCACATATTGATTCACCCCGTATCGATATAAAACAAATGCCGCTGTTTGAGGATTCCAGTGCTGATGTCTCTTTGCTTTATACACATTACTATGGCGGTATCAAAAAATATCAGTGGATGGCTATTCCTCTGGCTCTTTATGGAACTGTGATAAAAGAGAACGGTGAAAGTGTGGAAATCGAAATTGGTGATAAAGAAGGCGATCCCGTATTTACTTTTTCGGATTTATTACCTCATCTTTCTGCCAAACAATATAAAAAGAAACTTAATGAAGCTATCGATGCTCAAAAATTGAGATTAACTTTTGGCTCTATTCCTTACCCAGACGACGAAGTAAAAGAAAAAATTAAGTTGAATTGTCTGAATATTCTGAATGAAAGATATGGTATTGAAGAAGAAGATTTTATCAGTGCTGAGCTGGAACTTGTTCCTGCTTTTTCTGCTAAAGATGTGGGAATAGACAGAGGATTGCTGGGCAGCTACGGTCACGATGATAGAGTATGTGCCTATACTTCTCTCAAAGCACTTCTGGAAGCCGAACAGCCGGAATATACATCAATTGTTTTCCTCGCAGATAAAGAAGAAATCGGCAGTGAAGGTAATACGGGTGCAAAATCCAACTTCATTATTGATTTTATCGCAGATCTAATAGATTTTTCCGGTCATAATAGTAGTGAAAAACTAAGAAAAATACTCAGGAAATCAAAGATTCTTTCAGCTGATGTGAATGCTGCTATTAATCCACTTTTTTCCGAAGTTTATGAAAAACAAAATGCACCAAAGATTGGCTGCGGTGTGACTGTTACCAAGTTTACGGGTGCACGAGGAAAGGGCGGAGCAAATGATGCAAATGCCGAATTTGTTGCAGAGATCAGAGCATTGTTTAATAAAAACGATATAAACTGGCAAATCGGTGAAATTGGCAAAGTTGATGAAGGCGGTGGCGGTACTATCGCAAAATTTATGGCTGAATACGGACCCGATGTAATTGATTGTGGTCCTCCTGTCCATGGTATGCACTCACCCTTTGAAGTTGTTAGTAAAGGTGATGTATATTCTGCCTATCTCGCCTACAAAGTATTCTTTGAAAATAGAAAATAATCAAAAAAATGAAAAAATTGCTTCTATACCTTGTGTCTGTTGTTTTTTTCGTTGCTGCCTGCTCTACGGGCAATGAGTTCGCAACATACGATAGACAATTGAATAAGCAGCAATCTCAGGTTGATTCTCTTAAGACTGTTACTAATAATATCCAAACTGAAATAGATAATTTACAAAATTCCACTGTTGATAAATTGCAAAATATCAAAGGTCGGTTGGTGGTTCTGGATAATATTGATCAAAAGATTGATTCGATGGAAAGCCGCTTGCTCATTATGGAAAATAGACTTGAAATGCAGCAAAACTCAATAAAAGAATTATTTGATACAACAACTGCCGGCGAAAATGCTGCTCAATCTCAAACTCCCCAGACTTCCGAAGAGATTTATAATTATGCTCTGCAACTTCACATGAACGGAGAATATCAAAAGAGTATTGAAGACTTAACTCAGCTCATACACAGCTATCCCGATTGTGAATTATCTGCAAATTCCTATTACTGGATGGGAGAAAATTATTTTTCTTTGGAACAATATGAAACAGCTATGTACAATTTTGATAAGGTAATCCAAAACTATCCCAACTCCAATAAAGTTGTGGATGCAAAGCTAAAGATTGCCATGTGTTTGATCGGTATGAAAGAATATTCGGGTGCTCTCACCCAATTAAATAAAATAAAGTCTAATCATCCTAATTATCCAAAATTAAATCTGGTAGAAGAAAAGATTGAATGGCTTAATCAACAATAAAATCGAAGGAAATCCTCTTTATGAAATTTTTATCTAAGAAATCATTAAATGGTTATATTTTTTTAATATTAATTATTATCGTTAGCTCCTGTGCTCATAAGATTAATGTGGAAAATAAGACTATCAGGCAGAAAATGGCAATCGCAGATACACTTTATGAAAATGAGAAATATAATCAGGCAAAAGATATCTATGAAATAATAACTTATGAGGGTAAAGGGGATACACTGGTGAAAAGAGCCCAATTTCAGCTGGCTAACTCATATTTTAATCTGAAATTGTATGAAGATGCAATATTTGAATATAATGAGTTTATAAGATTATTCCCTTTTGCTAAATATTCCGAAGAAGCTAATTTTAGAATTGGACAGTGCTACTATAGAACTTCTTATCCACCCGAATATGACCAGGATAGAACCAAAATGGCGATTAATAAATTGCAGGAGTTTAAGAATAATTATCCAAATTCTGCTAAAATTTCCCTAGCTAATGAAATTATAAATAAATGTATTAATAAGCTCTTTGAAAAAAAATATCAAAATGCTTTTATTTATTACCGCTTGAACGACTATAATGCGAGTTTGATGTATCTTGAGGAGATTGTGAAAAGTCCGGAAGTAAATGATAAAATATTAAAAAAATCTCTGGTTTTAAAAGCTAAGATACATATCCAGGAACAGGATAAAAATTCGTTGGAAAGTTTGCAAAACAAATTTATAAATAATTTTCCCAACCACCCTTATAGAAAAATAATTGATAAATACTTAAATGAAGCATGAGAAAATCGGGATTTTGGGTGGAACTTTTAATCCTATCCATTTTGGGCATTTGAAAATTGCCCAATTTTGTAAGGATGAACTTTCACTAGATAAAATTTTGTTTGTACCGGCTGGTTTACCTCCTCATAAAAATCCTTCTGAAGCATATCACCATCGCGCACAAATGGTGCAATTGGCAATAGAGAACAGAGAAGATTACCTACTAGCAGAGTTGGAAAAGCCAAAACAGGAAGATCCCCAAAAATATAACTATACTTATGAAACTCTGAGCAAAGTAAGTGAAAAATATCCAGAATCAAAAGTGTATTTTATTATTGGTGAAGATAATGTACCTGAGATAAAAAATTGGTATAAATATAAAAAATTATTTAATCTGGCACAGTTTGTTGTTTTAAGCAGAAAGTCTGATAAAAAAGAATTTTCTGATATATCTTATTTGGATGAACTTATATTTCTGGATATGCCGAAAATCGACATTGCGTCGGCAAAGATAAGAGAAAAGTTGAAAAATAATAAGAAAATTAAAAATTTAGTTCCTTTAAAAGTTTGGAATTACATTAATTTGCATAAACTATATAAAAAATAAATGAATCATAGTTAATGAAAGGAGAGGTAGAATGACTAAACAAGAAAAATATGTATATTATTTTGGAGGTGAAGAAGCTGAAGGCGATCGCACAATGAAGGATATTCTGGGTGGAAAAGGTGCAAATCTGGCTGAGATGCGTAATATAGGTGTGCCTGTACCTCCCGGATTTACAATTTCGGCAGAGATATGCGATTATTATATAAAACATGACGAAACATATCCGAAGGGTTTAAAAGAAAGTGTAGAAGATGATTTGAAGAAACTCGAAGATGAAATGGAGATGGAGCTGGGTAATCCCGAGAACCCTCTGCTTTTATCAGTAAGATCCGGAGCGGCTCAATCTATGCCGGGTATGATGGATACGATTTTGAATTTGGGTTTAAATGATGAAATCGTGGAGAAATTCTCCAAAACTACCAAAAATCCCCGCTTTGTATGGGATGCTTATCGTCGTCTTATTCAGATGTTTAGTAATGTTGCACATGGTATTGATTCAGACGAATTTGAACGTGTAATAACTCATTTCAAAAACAAAAAAGACGTTTCACTTGATATAGAACTTTCAGCCGACGACCTCAAAGAAATTGTTGATGAATATAAAAAAATATACAAAGAAAAAATGGACGAACCATTTCCTCAGGATCCAATGGAACAACTCTGGGAATCCATTAATGCCGTTTTTGGTTCCTGGAATAATAAGCGTGCTGTAGAATACAGAAAGTTAAATGATATTACTGACCTGCTTGGAACCGCAGTTAATGTACAGGCAATGGTATTTGGAAACATGGGAGATGATTGTGCTACTGGCGTTGCCTTTACGCGTGATCCCTCTACTGGCGAAGATAGATTTTTCGGCGAATTCCTTGTTAACGCTCAAGGTGAAGATGTAGTTGCCGGTATCAGAACCCCTCAGGAAATTACCAAAAAAGGTTCCCAAAAATGGGCAGAAAGTAATAACATTGATGAAGAAACAAGGAAAGAAAAGTATCCTTCTTTAGAAGAAATAATGCCCGAAGTATTTAAAGAATTATTCAAGATCCAAAAGAAACTCGAGAGACATTACAAAGACATGCAGGATTTGGAATTCACAATCCAGAATGGAAAATTATATATCCTTCAGACTCGTACAGGAAAACGAACTGCCAATGCTGCTGTGAAAATAGCTCACGACATGGTGGATGAAGGTATGATTGATAAAGAGACTGCTCTGCTTCGCATAGATTCCGAGCAGCTGGATCAGCTTCTGCATCCTTCATTTGAAGAAGATGATAAGCAGAAAAAAACAGATGATGGTAAACTACTGGCTAAAGGATTACCTGCCTCGCCAGGTGCTGCTGTAGGCAAGATTGTCCTAACCGCAGAAAAAGCTGTGGAAGCTAAAGAAAAAGGTGAAAATACAATCCTTGTCCGTAAAGAAACTTCTCCCGAAGATATCTCAGGTATGGATGCAGCTAATGGTATTCTTACCCAACTCGGTGGCATGACTTCTCACGCAGCTGTTGTAGCTCGCGGTATGGGTAAATGTTGTGTAGCCGGTTGTGGTGATCTGGATATTTCAGAAGAAAATGAAACAGTTGAAGTGAAAGGCTTAACTCTTAAACCCGGAGATTATATTTCTCTGGATGGTTCCACTGGTGAAGTTATGCAAGGTAAAATCAAAACAGAACCTCCAAAATTTTCAGAAGAATTTAATGAATTGATGAAATGGGCTGATGAGATCAGCACCCTGGGAGTTCATACAAATGCGGATACACCAAAAGATTCAAAAATTGCTCGTGATTTTGGTGCAACTGGTATTGGACTATGCCGTACAGAGCATATGTTCTTTGAAGAAAACCGTATTGATAATGTGCGTGGTATGATTTTGGCTAAAAATGAAGAAGATAGAAAATACCCGGTTTCCGAACTCAAGAAAGTACAAAAAGAAGACTTCAAGGGCATACTGGAAGCAATGAAAGGATATCCTGTTACAATTAGACTTCTGGATCCACCCCTGCACGAATTCCTGCCAAAAGTTAGTGATGAGAAAGAAATTAATAAATTGAGCTCTAAATTTGAAATATCCGTACATGATATTAAGGTAAGAATTAAGCGATTGCAGGAATTTAATCCTATGCTTGGACACCGTGGTTGCAGGCTCGGAATAACCTTTCCTGATATTTATAAAATGCAAGTTGCAGCCATCATCGAAGCTGCCTGTGAATTGAAAAAAGACGGTGTAGATGTACATCCTGAAATTATGATTCCGCTTGTAGGCGATGTAAATGAATTTACCTATATCAGAGATTTCACAAAGGAAATAGCGGATGGAATAATTGAAGAAAACGACATTGATCTATCCTATAAGATTGGAACTATGATAGAAATTCCTCGTGCCTGCCTGGTTGCTGATGAAATTGCCAAAGAAGCTGAATTTTTCTCATTTGGTACTAACGACCTTACTCAGATGGGATTTGGATTTTCTAGAGATGATTCCGGAAAATTCATAAATGCTTACATTGATAAAGGAATTTTCGAAAAAGATCCATTCCAGGTTCTTGATCAAAACGGAATTGGCAAACTTGTGGAAATTGCCGTAGAAAAAGGCAGAAAAGCGAATGAAAATCTCACTATCGGTATTTGCGGAGAACATGGCGGAGAACCGAGTTCGATTGACTTCTGCCATAAACAGGGCTTGAATTATGTAAGTTGCTCCCCCTTCCGTGTCCCGATTGCCAGACTTTCTGCTGCTCAGGCTGAAATTAAAAATTCATAATAAAATAATTAAATAATATAAGGGATTCTTAAATAGGATCCTGTGGGTGATTAGCTCAGCTGGTTAGAGCGCTACGTTCACATCGTAGAGGTCACTGGTTCGAATCCAGTATCACCCACTTTTTAATTTTAAACGTAGCCATTTGTTAAGTGGGAAAATTTATTTGTTGCCAAGTTACATGATTACTTACTAATCCAGGGTAAGACTTCTATGATTTCTGTTACAAACATAGACACATGGGGGATTACAATTATCTTTATCGGTAAAGCAAAAACGATTTGTCCTAACAAAAAATAAATAAAATCTTCCCAATTCATGCCATAAGTTAATTTAACAATAGTAAATAAGGGGATGTAAGCAAGAAAGTATTTTGTAAGATTTGCCAGGATAGTGGCTGTAAATTCGCTGGGATCACCGGCGAGATAAGTGATAAGATAATTAAAACCGAGACCAATAATCGAAATAAA
>JAGXLO010000136.1 GCA_018334695.1 Candidatus Cloacimonadota bacterium | reverse complement strand
GCTTACACTTTATCGTAATAAGAATAGATGGAATCAAGACATTCTCAAAACAAATACTGATTCCTTAAACTATTACAATCATTCATATGAAACACTCAATACCGCAAAGTTCGATTTTAACTATCAACTAAGTGAAAAATCAAAACTCAAATGTGGAGTAAAGTGGGAAAATTTAGATATAAAGCATGAAAAATGGGGAGCACCTGATACCTTGATGGAATACATCTATGATGACCTGGGAAATATAGATTCAAGCTTTGTGGTAATAGACAGCACCACCGGAGAACCTTATGTATATAGTACAGATATAGATGAGAATCTCGAATCCAATCGTTATTCCGGCTACTTTCAGGTTAATACGCAGCTCTGGAAATATTTAAACTTTAACAGTGGCATCAGATATCAGCATTTAAATTTTACTAGTGATTCGAACCTTTCGCCGCGCCTTGGATTAACTCTTAATCTTCCATCTCGTTATTCACTTAATTTTGCTTATGGGAAACACTTTCAGAATCCGGAATACTATCAATTGACTTCACATCCGCAAAATGATGATCTGAAAAGCAAATACACAGAACAGTATATTGCTGGATTGGAACATTATTTTTCTGATGACCTAAAAAGTAGTATCGAAGTTTACTATAAAAGATATCAGGATATTCCTATAACAAAATCAAGCATAACACCTGACCCTCACGATAGCGATCCTGAATTGATTAACAAAGGAGAGGGTTATGCTAAGGGAGTTGAATTATTTTTACAGAAACACATAAAAAAAGAATTATGGGGCACTCTTAGCTACTCTTATTCCATTTCTAAAGCAAAAGATATGCGTAATGACAAATGGTATAACTGGGATTTTGATTACAGACATATATTTACAGGACTTATTGGTTATAAATTTGAATTTATGCAATATGACTGGTATCAAAAATTACGTGATAAATGGTGGGCAAAAGCTTTAAGTTGGACTTATCTCATACCCTCGGATGAGACTGAAATTGCTTTTAAATACAGATATATGGGGGGCAAACCCTACACTGCACCTACCTACCATAAAGAGTGGAGAAAATGGGTGGTAGAAGAAGATGAAGAGATTAATACAGAAAGATTTCCAGCTTACAAAAGATTCGACCTTTTTATTACTCACAAATGGTTCCTGAATAAAATAAATTTGATAACTTATCTAAATATTGAAAATATATTTAATCACCCAAATATCTGGAATTATTCTTATCAAGAGGATGGAACACGAGATACGATCTACCAAACCGGCAGAATGATCGTCGGTGGTGTTAAATTAGAATTTTAAAAAATATTTCAACTATTCCAATGGATTCAACAGTTTATTTCAATTGACCAAACAATTTGTTTTTCAAAACAGTTGACAATTCAATCTTCATACCACAAATTAAGCGAAATTAATTTTGTTTTTCTGGTGGAGAAACAAGAAATGGAGATGGTATGAAAAAGGTTTTATTTATCACATTTTTATTAATAGCAGTCTGTCTGCAGGCAAAATCATTCAAGGTACTTGAATTTACTGAGCTACCTGCAGATTTCTATGCTCAATCTAATCCTGCCCATGATCGTAATATGGAATATTGCGCTGCTATTAAACTGGAAGGAAATTATCCTTCGGATATGAAATTTCAAGAGAAAATTTTTGCTCGTAAAACTAAAGATAATTCAACCTATTTTTTTATATCAGCAGAGAATAATATAATCACATTAACTGCTCCCAATTTCACTACCTACACTCTGGATATTGAAAACAGATTAGGCACTTCACTAAAAAAAGGCAGTGTATATGCTTTACGTCTGCAAACTCTCAAAAGCACAAAATATAATGTAAAAATAAAAAGTGAACCCTCAAGTGCTAAAATTATTTTAGACGATGAAATATCAGTTAAGTCAGGGCAAAATATACAAATACTACCTGGTATGCACACGATTTCAGCAGAACATAAAGATTATCAGAATCAAACAAATACATATAATATAAATGAAAATAACCAAATTATAAATATCATTCTACAACCTGATTTTGGCTGGTTAGATTACAAAGTTATTCCATCTGATGCTTCTCTTAAAATAAATGGTATTGCGCTTAGATCACAGGATAAGATTAAGATGCCATCAGGGAATTATAAAGCTGTAGTAACCCATCCTAATTTTACCAGAAAAACCGAGAATTTTAAAATAGAATCAGGAAAAACTTTTTCTCACATCTTTTCTCCGCAGGATTCCGAAACTCCAGAAAGCACAGACCTATCACAAACAATAAGAGATATTAGATTCACTATAATCGAAGCAAAATATGAGGGTAATGAAATTTTGGTTGTAACAGAAGTAACGGATATAAAAGCTGACAGGAAACTCAAGTTATTAGGTAAAGACAGTAAAATTTACGATGATAAAGGTAATGAGTATCTTTTTGAAAATCATAAGATTGCTAATAAAAAACCCCGTTATCGCTATAATATAAATATAAATTTAATTAAAGATGTAACCGTAAAACACACTTTAAGATTAGAACCGAAAGTTTCAGAAGTGATAAATGAAATTCCAAAAATAATTTTTAGCTGTGAAACCAATGATGAAAAATTTGAGGTAATTTTTAGAAATTTACCAGTAATGGAATAATTATTTTCCCTACTTTATTAAGATTTTTTTTACTCTTCAAATCTATATAAATTAAATTCTAGCAAGTTGCAAAACTGCAACATATTTTACTTCTATGTTGCAAACTGCAACTAATCAATAAATCTAAAAATATTAAATCCCCTATTAATACAAACTTTTTCCATCATAGAGACTTTGGCACGAAAATTGTTCTAATATTTGCAAAATATTTGAAGGAGACTTGATGGATTTAATATTAATAGGTTCTAGCGTATTAATTTTGTTTATCTTAACTATAATTGAAAAGATTTTAAACAAAGACCAGAATAATTAAATTAATTATACTTCTATAAACTAATTTATTTGATTATTTAATAAATAATACGGCACATCACATAAATCATAAAATTTCACTTCTAAATTTGACATATAACAGGATTAGCTTATAGTTATAATAACAGATTTGTAATGAGTTCAAATATGAAAAAAGTTCAAAATATTTTAAATGAAAATAATATCAAGCCAACTTTCGAAAGATTAAGCATACTACAATACCTCGAAAGTGGTACTAATCATCCTACTGCGGGTATGATATATGAAGCTATGAGGAAAAAAATACCTACTATTTCCAAAACAACTGTTTACAATACACTAAAAATACTAAAAAGTCATGACATTATCCACTCTATCTCTGTGCCAGACGGTGAGACCCATTACGATGTTAACACCCAGGTTCATTATCATTTTTATTGTACAGAATGTCACAAAATCTATAATCTTGAATTAGATTGCCCTCAACTTGAAAATAAATTAATCGAAGGGCACAAAATTAATAATTTTCACGGTTATTTCACCGGAATTTGTAAAAAATGTCTTAAAAAAAATAATAACTAAAGGATAAAATTATGAAAAAAACAATTCTCATAACCCTGGTAACATTATTCCTTTTCACTTTTAATGCTTGTACAGCCAAAGATACTTCTGCTGATAACAATTCACAATCAAAAAATATCGTTGAGGAAAAATCAAAAATCTCAGAAGAAGAAATAAATAATACTTCTGAAAATGAAAAAAGTACTGATTCAAATCCAGAAGAACAACACGAGATAGAACATCTTACAGCTGATACATTTCGTGAAAAGGTCTTTGATTATAAAAACAATCAAGAATGGTTATACGAAGGGGAAAAGCCTTGTATTATAGATTTTTATGCAGATTGGTGCCAGCCCTGCAAAAAGCTTTCTCCCATATTAAAAGAATTATCACAAGAATATGCGGGTGAAGTGATATTTTACAAAGTAGATACAGAAGAAGAAAAAGAACTTGCCTCAACTTTTGGTATACGTAGTATCCCTTCTATCCTTTTTGTACCCAGTTCTGGCAAGCCACAAATGGCAAAGGGTCTTTTACCTAAAGAAAATCTCAAAAATGCTATATCAGAAGTTTTGAATGTAGAGGATTAAAAAATTTTTAATCATTAATTAAGAATAACAAACAGGAGAAAACATGGAACATTTAACCGAAGCAACATTTAAAGAAAAAGTATTTGACTGGGAAAAACATAAAGATTGGAAATTTAAAGGTGAATTACCAGCTATAATAGACTTTTATGCAGACTGGTGTCAGCCCTGTAAAATGGTAGCACCTATTCTGGAAGAATTAGCAGAAGATTATAAAGGTAAACTAAACATTTACAAGATTGACACGGAGGATCAGCAAAAATTAGCTGCTCTTTTCAATATCAAAAGTATTCCTTCTTTACTATTTATTCCCCAAGAAGGCAAACC
>JAGXLO010000135.1 GCA_018334695.1 Candidatus Cloacimonadota bacterium | reverse complement strand
ACCGGCGGTTACACCACGTTTTTTGATATCGCAGCGGATGGTGGTGGAATTGATATAGAAAACGATATGAATTATACGGATATTACAGCAATATATCTTTCTCCCAGCAGTGATCCTAATTGGGGAGCGGACGATTTGTACGGAACTCTTTCACCGGGAGAGGAAGTTTTCTGGACAGTATCTGCCGGCAGTTGGGATATTCTTGCTATAGATGAAGATGGAGCTGAATATACTTCTTATGATAATACAATCTATCTGGACCAAACTAGATCATTTTTTATTGACGGCTGGAAAAAATTCAAGGGTAAAAATACAAATATGAAATCAAAAGAATACTATCCTGATGTGAAAACTAAGGATAGGGTAGAGTTAAAAAGTCCTGTAGATATAAATCAAAAATAGGAAATAGTAGTTTAATTCTTAAAATACTTTCAAATTCCCCCTAATCTGCATTCCCGTATTCATCTGTCTTTATGAGTAGCACATCCCCTTATTCATCAGTTTGTGTCATACCGGCAACCACATAGCCGCTGTCTGCTGTTTATATGTAATGTATCTGTATATTCAAACCTAGTTTAAAATAACAATTTCCCAAAATTTTATCCATTTTTAAATTCTATTTATTATCTAATTTATCAAGAGATTTAATTCCAAGTAATGTTTTCATTTGTACAATTGCAGCTTTATTAAGCTTTTTTAATCTTTCGGATTGTTTCAAACCCTGTCTTATAAATTCTGCATTTAATGCTTCTAGATTAGATAAGCAAACTAATTGATTTACATTGGCATAATCACGTATATTTCCTTCTTTTTCTGGATTTTCTTCTCTCCATTCCTTGGCTGTAAGACCAAAAAGTGCAATATTTAATATATCAGCTTCACTAGCATAAGTAAAATTTATTTGCCTTTCATCTAATTCAGGAGGTATTAAATGATTTTTAATTGCATCCGTGTGAATACGGTAATTTATTGCAACCAGATTTCTTTTTAGACTCCAGTCTAATCTTTTATTCTTTATTTCAATCTCTTTTAAACGTTGAAACTCTTTAATCAAAAAAAGCTTAAATTCTGCACTAATCCAACTGGCAAATTCAAATGCTATATCTTTATAAGCGTAAGTTCCTCCATACCTTCCTCTTTTTGAAATAATACCAATTGCATTTGTGGAATCAATCCATTTTTTGGGTGTTAATGAAAAACTATTACTTCCAGCCTGTCTTTTAAACCCATCGAATTCGATGGATTTAAATGAAGGATTATTAATTTTCTCCCATAAACCTAAAAACTCGATTGTATCCTTATTTCGCATCCAATTTTGGATAACATAATCACTGCGATCCTTATTTTTATAACGAGCTATACTTGTTAAAGAAATATAATCGCTGTTTCTTTTTCTAAAAACTTCAATCTCGGTGTTTTTTACTCTTATTTTTTTAGTTTTTTTCATAATTATACCCCTTTTATCATATTTATATATATTTTTTGTTTAAAATATAAAATGCAATATTTTATAAACTTTTATAACTTCCCTAATCAGCATTCCCGTATTCATCTGTCTTTATGAGTAGCACATCCCCTTCTTCATCAGTTTCTGTCATACCTGTAACCACATAGCCGCTGTCTGCTGTTTCTATAATTTTATAACCAAAATCTTTTAAGGATAAATCAAAATTTTTACTCCAGCTTATATTACCAGCCTCTGTACACTTTAGCAGAAACAAGTCAGACATATCTCCACTTGTGGTTTCTGTATATCCTGTTATCATATATTCATTTTCAGAAGTCACTACTATCGAATTACCCCGTTCGTTACCCATATCATCATAAATAATTGACCAATCATAAAAGCCATAATCGTCTGTTCTTACAACCATAGCATCGGCACTATCAGAAAAACTACCCTTGTAGCCGGTGATAACAAATCCTGCGTCAGCTGTTTGCGCCAGGGAATAGCTAGCCGTCATCTCGTTATAATTATCATGGCGCCATTGTTCAAGACCATTTTCATCAGTTTTAAGCAGCCAGGCAGAGGTATTACTCAGGTAGGTTGCACTGCCGGTCATAGCATAACCGCCATCGTTAGTTTGAGTTACATCATAGGCACAGTCAAAATACTGAAAGTGAAAGGTTCTACTCCATTCCTCAGTTCCTGTACTATCGGTCTTTATAAGCCAGGCGTTAGTTTCTCCATTTTGAGCTAGCGAAGCAAATCCAGCTATTATAAATCCCTTATCATTGGTCTGTTCTACAGCAAAACCTCTGTCTTCGCCTTCTCCCCCAAAAGTTTTACTCCATTCTTCATTGCCTGTTGAATCAGTTTTGAGCAGCCACAGATCATATCCCCCGGCACCACTAGATTCTGTCCAGCCGGTGACAATTAAACCACCGTCCTTCGTTTGTGCTATATCTTCTCCACTATCAAATATATCTCCGCCAAAAGTGCGATTCCATTCTTCATTACCATATACATCGGTTTTAATTAACCATAAATCCCAGCTACTAAGATCATAATCACCTTTATAGCCAGTAACCACAAAGCCGCCATCATTAGTTTGAACTACAGATTTACCAAAATCCCTCTCGGAGCCACCAAACGTTTCTATAAAGGTTCTTGCCGTGTTTATATCTTCTTTAGTGGTTTCTGAACAAAAAGAAAGAGTAAGTAAAAGCATAAAAATTGCTACTTTTTTCATCATACCTCCGATCTATTAAGTGTAGTTATATTTTTTCATTTAAACAAAAATTACTGTCAATATTTTAGAGTAATAATATAATTTTATCAGTAATTTTAAGTCTACATTTTTATTTAACCTTTCTTTTATAAAAAACACCTCTTTTCTCCAGACCTGCTAGAATGAATTCCACACATTCGGAATCAGCACTAACGGCTTCCGGTGCATTTATGCCGGGCTTATGAAATAATTTCTCGGCGATCAGACGGGCACACATGGTTGCAGTATATCCGGTAGTCCTTGCCATGGAGTGAATACCAGTTTTTTCATCGTACTTGTCTATAAGATTGTAAGTGATTTGTTTCTTCCTTTTCCCTGCCATGCCTTTTATGATAATTCGCATAATAGTAATATCTTTATCATCTTTTTTTAACTGCCATTGTGGAAAAAGTAAAGAAGTGGTAACATCTAGAGGACGAACGTTTTTGCCATTGACTTTAATTTCATTTTTACTCAGCAGCCCCATTTCTCGCAGTAATCTTATCTTATCAATATGCCCTGGATAACGTAGAGTTTTTTCTTTCATATTGGGGATAGGAAGAGTCTCTGCCAATGTCCTAAGACCATCAGTATTAAAGGCTTCCAGACTGCCCACCTCCGGAAAATTTATAATTTCCGGCTCTGAAATAGCTTCCCTTATGACCGGCTTTCCATTTTCTATATATCTTGCCGGTCTCAAATATTCTTCGATAACATCTATGGGTGAGAAGACTGCTTTATATTCAAAGGGCAATTCTCGTTTTTGAGGTAGACCTCCTACATAAATTACAACGCTATCAACCTTATCCAGACGATGATATTCATATCCCACGAGGATATTACTCATGCCTGGGGCTACGCCGCAATCCACTATAGCAGTAACTCCGTTTTTCTTTGCCAGACCATTAAGCTGAAAGGGATCTTCCGGAAAAAAGGCGATATCAACCACATCTTTGCCTGCTTCAATGATAGCTTTTAGAGTTTTAAATCCCATAAAGCCTGGTACGGCATTTATTACCAGATCGTAATCATGTAATAATTCCCTCAAATTACTTGCGTACGATAAATCCTTTTTTATAGTATTTATATTGTAATTTTTAGATAAATTTTGCAATGGCTTCTCTTCTATATCTACAGCTGTAACCTCAAAATTCTTGTCCTGAACCAGGTCGATAGCCATGGGTGAACCAACCAAACCAGCTCCCATAATTATTACTCGCATAAATCCTCACTATTTTTTTAGTTAAATTAAAATGGAAAATTCACTCTAATAATGTCAATAAAAAAATAACCAGTATTTTTGCTGAAGAAAATGAAACTAAAGTACTGCCTTGGAATGTAAAAGATGCTTTAGGAAAAAATTAGAGCTCCGGAGTATATCTTTATAAATTTAATGCAAATGGTAAAACCATAGCTACTAAAAAGTTGATTATGATGAAATAAATAATTTTTGATTGGCTGAGGTTTAGAGGTTTATGAGTTTAGAAGTTGAGGAGATTAAGGTAAGTGGTGTTAATATAAATTATTTGGAATTTATGGGAATTTATTGGAATTAATGGGAATTTATTGTTAAAGGAGTGGCAATTTTCATTTTTAATTCTAAAATGACATGTAATTTTGAATTTATTGTTGAGGAGAATTCAACTTATATTAGGATCAGAGTTCTTTTTTAACTTTTACCTTTTGTCTTTTATCTTTTCTTCACTATTCACCTTTCACTAT
>JAGXLO010000134.1 GCA_018334695.1 Candidatus Cloacimonadota bacterium | reverse complement strand
GCTGGAACTCCGTATTTTAACGGCTGGATCGATTTCAATAATGATGGAGATTGGCAGGATGCGGGTGAACAGATCTTTTTGGATTTTCCTCTTCCTGCAGGTATCCATTCCTTGAATTTTAATGTACCCGCTGGTGCTGCTACTGGTTCCACTTTTGCCAGATTCCGTTATTCTACCTTCGCATCTCTTGGCACCACAGGTTATGCAGCTGACGGTGAGGTGGAAGATTACAAGATAGAAATTATCGAAACTCCGGATGACGACTGCAAGATGCATTATCACCAGTGGCCTGATACCACCTGGACAGGTATAGATGTAAGAGCAACTGAACCAGTTATACTAGCGGATGACTTCCTATGTACTGAATCCGGATTGATTAATAGTATCCATATCTGGGGCTCCTGGAAAGAAGATATGCTGAGTGAAATGCCCACCTTTACACTTTCTATCTGGTCCGATAATCCTAACGGTCCCGGTGGTTATAGCCAGCCCGATGAACTATTGTGGACAAAAGATTACGATTTTACGGCTTACACTTATTCCATATATCATACTGTTGATGAGGGCGAATACTGGTGGGATCCTTATACAGGTGATTGGCTTTCTCCAGGAGATTGGACTGTGTGGCAGTATGATTTCGCAATTCCGGATTCGGAAGCTTTTGAACAGGTGGAAGACTCTACTTATTGGTTGAGTGTTCAGGTTTTTGATCCTATGGAACTTGATTTTGGCTGGAAAACTTCTGTAAACCACTGGAACGATGACGCTGTTTGGGGAACGGATGGCTTGGACTGGATTGAATTAACCTACCCCGATCAACATCCCTACTATCCTGAGTCCATTGACTTTGCCTTCTATGTGGATTGTACACCTACACCGCCAGTTGTTAATATCAGTACAACAAATGATACAGTTTGTGTAAGCTGGACCGCTGTTCCCTGTGCAAATACATATACAGTTTATAGCTCCACAGACCCCTATGCAACCTTCCCCTCAGGTTGGACCGTGGAACAATCCGGTATTACAACTACCACCTGGTGTGAAGATGTATCGAGTACGAACAAAAAATTCTATAGAATAACTTCTGTAAAATAAAATATTGGCTACATAAATACATGGGACTGGAGATTATTTCCGGTCCCTTTTTTTTGTAAATAAAATCTGGAAATTGCCTCTCATTACTACATATTTATGTAAATTTATGCTGTAAATATATCAAACAGAATATGGATTGTTAAATATCTATTAAAATAATATATAAAAATATTAAAAAAAACTTGACATATTAATCAAAAAAAAATCAAATTAAAAAGTCGATTTTAGAAAAAGATTGAGGGCAGATACAGAGAAACGACTTTGAGAACGATACTCCTATTCCTTGCAAGATTGAATTAATAAGTAAGGTAAATCCCGGCTGGGATTTTGGTTATTAACCAATTTTTATTTTAAGGAGTAACTATGAATAAAACAAGTTTCTTTTTTACAATTTTACTATTCATTATTTTTTGCTGCTTTTTTATTTTTTCCCTTCAAGCAAAACCAGTTGGTTTGGAAACTGCTATAAGAGTGGGAGTTAATATCTACGCCGAAAGAGCCGATCTCAGAACTTCCGACATTCAGGTTATAGAAGGAATCACGAAAAAAGAGAATTCAGAGAATCTCTTCTATATTTTTAATATTAAAGATCATGGTTATGTCATGGTTGCTGCAGATGATGCAGTTTTCCCTGTTCTGGGTTATAATTTTGAACATCATTATACAGAAGAAAATCATCCACCCCAATTTGATGCTATGCTGGAAAGCTTTAGTGAACAGATTATTAATGTTAAAGAAAATAATTTAACCCCGGACGCTAAAATTGAAAAAGCATGGCAAAGATTGAATGTTGAACCCCAAAATTTTGAAAAAATAAGAGATTTTCGAGCTGTTAGTCCGTTACTTTCTACCACCTGGAATCAAGGACAATATTATAATGAGATGTGTCCTTCTGATGCTTCCAGCACTACAGGCAATAATCATGTATGGGCGGGATGCGTAGCCACAGCTATGGCGCAGGTCATGAAATATCATGCACATCCTACCGTCGGGGATAGTAGCCACGGTTACAATCATTCGATGTATGGAAATCAATTCGCAGATTTTGCAAATACCACCTATAATTGGGCTAATATGCCGAATAATGTAACAAGTTTGAATACTGATGTCCAAACTATTCTTTATCATTGCGGCGTAAGTGTGGATATGGATTATGGTCCCACTGGCTCTGGAGCCTCTACTTCCACAGCCGTAGTACCTGCTCTGACAACATATTTTAAATACGATACTGACGCTGTTTTTTTATGGAAAAGTAGTTTTTCTACTGCGACCTGGGAACAGATGATTCGTAATAATTTGGATAATAGCAGACCTTTGATATATCGTGGCTATGATCCGGGTAAAAAAAGTAGGGGTGGACATTGCTTTAATCTGGATGGCTACCAATCGACCAATCATTTTCACTTTAACTGGGGCTGGTCCGGAGTTCACAATGGTTATTATTATCTGACAAATCTCAATCCCGGAACACACAACTATACAAGTGACCAGGGAGGAATATTCGATCTATATCCAGAACCAACCATAAATTATGATTACGGTGATGCCCCTGATCCAACTTATCCCACTCTTTTAGCCAGTAACGGTGCCAGACATCCCAATAACGGACAAACATATCTTGGTTCACAAATCGATACGGAAGCAGATGGTTTACAAAGTTCTGATGCTCTGGGTGACGATAATAATAATCTGGATGATGAAGACGGTGTAACTTTTACTACCACCTTAAATCCGGGGCAAATGGCTACGGTACAGGTCACAGTTTCTGTTGACGGCTACCTTAATGCCTGGCTAGACTTTGATGGTGACGGCAGCTGGGCAGAAGTGGGAGATCAAATATTTAAAGACAAATATCTTACTGCCGGTACACATAATTTGGATTTTTTAGTTAGAGGACCTGCTACAGGTGTAACAACTTTTGCTCGTTTTAGATTCTGTTCGGAAAACGGGCTCTCTTACGACGGTGAGGCAGTAGATGGTGAAGTTGAAGACTATGAAGTAGATATTGAACCTGATTCAAGTATTAAATGGGCTCAATATCCCGATTTGAGTTCTTTAGGTATGGACATAAATGCAAGCAATCCGCTTATTCTGGCGGATGATTGGCAATGTACCGAAACATCCAATGTTACAGATATCCATTTCTGGGGTTCATGGAAGGATGATATGTACGAGCTTGCCACAGATGTAACTTTTACTCTTAGTATCCATTCAGATATACCAGCCGGTCAACAAGCAGACTGGAGTATGCCAGGTGATGTTCTCTGGGAAAAAACATGGGAACCCACCATGGATGATATTGTTGTTATTGAAAATTGTATAGAAGACTGGTTTGACCCTTCAGAACCATTATTCATTAATGATGACCACACTAAATGTATAAAATATAATTTAATTTTGGATCCCAGTGAATATTTCCTGCAGGAAGGTACACCTGATCAACCTGTAATTTATTGGCTATCCATACAGGCACAACCTTTATATGACGTTCCCAAATTTGGCTGGAAAACCTCCACTGATCATTGGAACGACGATGCTGTCTTTGTTACTGGAACAGCCCCCTACAGTGGAGATGCTTGGCAAGAATTAATCTATCCTGTTGATCATCCCTATTCAGGAGAATCTATAGATCTGGCATTTGAAATTACCGGTGAA
The DNA here is from genome assembly GCA_018334695.1 of Candidatus Cloacimonadota bacterium. Classification (GTDB taxonomy): domain Bacteria; phylum Cloacimonadota; class Cloacimonadia; order JGIOTU-2; family JGIOTU-2; genus TCS60. The sequence goes on along the minus strand of JAGXLO010000134.1, from coordinate 761 downwards.
GATACTGGAGAAGAATTAGACTTTGGCGATGCCCCCGATCCTACGTATCCTACCCTCTCCGCCAATACAGGGGCCAGTCACGTTATTGACTATGTAACTTATATGGGCGATACCATTGATGCTGAAACAGATGGACAGCCTAACAGCACTGCCACCGGCGATGACGTCGCCAATCTGGACGATGAGGATGGTGTAACCTTCACCTCCATACTCGTTCCCGGCTATACTTCGTATGTAACTGTTAATACTTCTGTGGATGGGTTTTTGAATGCATGGTTGGATTTTAATGGAGATGGAGATTGGGCAGATTCGGATGAACAAATATTTAATGATGCAACACTTACTGCCGGAGATAATTATCTCAGCTTTAGTGTTCCTGCTACTGCCATAATAGACACAACCTTTGCCAGATTCAGATTTAATACGGCAGGTGGACTCTCCTATACAGGTGAAGCAGCTGATGGCGAAGTGGAGGATTATCAGATAGTTATACATGATTCAATTCCTGACAGTAAGCTGCATTATCCGCAATGGCCTGATCCACACGGTTGGGATGTAAAATTTGATCCACCCAATGTAATTGCTGATGACTGGCAGTGCATAGAATCAGGACCAGTGACTGATGTACATTTTTGGATATCCTTTCAGGGCGATAACCTGCCTGATCCCTTCCCGGGTATAGATAGTGTTCACTTAAGTATTCATAATGATTATGAGCCTTATGCCGGCTACTATACACCATGGTACCAGAGTATCTGGGA
>JAGXLO010000133.1 GCA_018334695.1 Candidatus Cloacimonadota bacterium | reverse complement strand
AGTAGAGTTAGAATTATTGCCGGTTTAAATACAGTAAAAACTACTGAAATTACTATAAAAATACCACAAAATACACGCATTAGATCGTTCAGCTTTTTCTCGGAGACACCCTTCCCTGAATAGCCATGATAGAGATCTTTTACAATAGCAGAAGCCGAGACAAAAATAAGTGAGGCCAGAGTTGACATAGAGGCGGATAACACCAGCAGCAGAATTACAAACGAGATACTGGAAGGAATCACATCGCGAATAAATATGGGAATCAATTTATCCACCACAGGTCTGCCATTGCTGAATATTTGCGGATATTTGTCTGCGTTGATAAAAACACGAGTGAGTGAACCGGTAAAATAAGCAGCGCCGGTAATAATTACGGCAAATATAGTAGAGACAATTGTTCCTATCTTAATCGAGCGATCGTCCTTTATACTATAAAATTTTTGGATCAGCTGTGGCATAGCCAGAGGGGCTACACTGGTAATTATTACAACAAAAAGTAAAGGAAAGAATCCAGGTGGACCAATAAATCCAGTTAATTTTGGATCTATATTATCCAATTTGGAAGCTATTTCGGGCAAGCCGCCTGCTTTTGTTATACCAAAATATACCAGCATACCCACACCAAAAATCATAATAACACCCTGGATGAAATCCACAATAGCAATAGAGCGAAAACCGCCCAGAATCATATATATTCCTGTAAAAACTGCCATAATGAGCAATATAACATTAAAATTTATATCAAAAGCAATTTCAAACAGATAGCTCAATCCCAAAAAGACGGAAGCAGCATAAGGTATAAGAAAAATGAAAATAGCAATGGCACCAAAAATTTTGAGAAAGTGAGAATCATATCTTTTGTGCAAATACTCCGGCATGGTATAAACCTCCAGCTCCAGAGAAGCATTGCGTATTCTTTTGCCAATTAAAATCCAGGCTAGCATTGTTCCGATAAAGGTATTACCCACAGCCACCCAAAGTGCAGAAAAACCAAAGCCCCAGCCCAATTTTCCGGCAAAGCCAATCAACAAAACTGCGCTAAAATAGGCTGTACCATAAGTAAACGCAGATAACCACGGTCCGATAGAACGTGACCCCAGAAAGTAATCATCAAAGGTTTTCGTGCGACGCATACCATAGATACCAATCCCAAACAATATGACAGCATAAACAATAAAAAATAAATATTTTATCATAATTCAAATCCTTTTTCATTTTTTGTTTAATTTAATCAGAGGCTTCTTTATCCTAAATATACTATTTTTACAGCTATCTTCCTCGCATGATTTTTCTTATCTGTACCAGATATAAGTAGAATAAAAGAATAATTTAATTTAAAATCAGTCAATAGAATTTAGACAGAATCTGTCAATTTATTCAATCTTAGCCCTGAATTTTGGTTGCTGATATAGAAGTATAAGACCCCCTCCTTAGGAGAGTAAAATTTTGCCCCCAAAGCTAAGATCTAAATTTAATCCTACTTCATTTTTCTATAAAAAGTTGTACGTTCTATTCCAATCTCCTTGGCTGTTCTGGTAATGTTATTATCATGCAAGTTCAGATGGTAATTTATGTATTTCTTTTCAAACTTTTCTACCGCCTCGGAAAGATTTGGGATGCGAAGTAGCTTAAACAAAGAATCTTTACTTTCCTGAAATTTACCCGACAACTTATTATTAATACCCTCTACTATCTTATCATTATCTACCATGCTATAGTGAATCAAAAGATTTTCGCAAAAGCTGGATACTTCACGCACATTACCGGGCCAGGGATAGGCAAACAATGTATCTTTAATTTTGTTTAAATCAATATCAAAATTGGATTGGTGCACACGGCTATGTTTATTAAAGAAATACTCCATCAGTAAAATTATATCATCATCCCTTTTATAAAGGGGAGGCAGGTGAATTACATTCCTGGCTATACGATAGTACAAATCCTTACGAATTTCATTGTCCTGTACCAATTTTTGCAGATTCTTATTGGAAGCAAAAATCAGTTTTACATCTACGTTTTTAGTTTTTCCACCAATCACTCTTATTTCTTTGTTTTCTACTGCTCGAAGTATCTTTGCCTGATTTTGCGTACTGATGCTTCCGATTTCATCCAAAAAAAGATATCCCCCGTCGGCTTGTTCAAAACAGCCTTTTTTATTATAATGAGCTCCGGTAAAAGAACCCTTTTTGTGTCCAAACAATTCGGAATCAACCAGGCTGTCTGAGAGCCCACTGGCATTAATTTTAACAAATGGTTTGCCTACCCGGCTGGAATGCCAATAGATATGATTTGCCACCACTTCCTTACCTGTACCCGTATCACCCATGATCATAACATCCACATTAGCTTCTGCAAAACGTTTAATATACTTTCTGATTTTTTGAACAGCTTCTGATTCACCAATAAAAGGATTCTGCTCCAGGAATGCATTTCTGAGTTCATCCCGTTCTTTTTTAAGTTCCTTAGCCTGCTCGCTCTGTTTTTTTAGCTGACCTGCTGTGCGCACATCAGCGATAAATTTTTCTACGTTAAAGTCACCGGTCTTCTCGATAAAAGTATGAGCACCCAGCTTCATTGCTTTGGCAACTTCACTGCGGGTAGCCTCACCCGAGAGCACTATAACTTTTGCCATTGGCTGACTACTATTAAGCAACTTCTGAAAAATCTGGATGCCATTGAGCTGGCTATTTTTTAGTCGCACATCAAGTAAGATCACATCCGGTTTGAACTCTTCATATTTCTTAAAAAAACTGTCTCCTTTGGAAACGTGTTCTACTTCAAACTGATTATCTTCCAGTAACCTCGTATAATAATTCGCCAATTTTTGATTATCTTCAAGTATAAAAACTTTATAATTCAAAATTGCCTCCTTTAATTATAAATCTTCTTGGCTGGTAACAATATTTTTACAATGAATTGTGAGTTTTTTCTTCTTATCATAAATTTTCCATCATGCTTCTCTATGATGGCACGAGATATGGGAATACCAAGACCAGAGCCACCTTCTTTTGTCGTAAATCCCAATCTCTCCACTCTGTTAAAATCCTGAGCAGAAATATGCGCGGCATTTTTAATAGTTATTATTATTGAGGAAAACTTTTTCTCTGCCCTTATTAAAACTGTTTCATTATTAGAAACAGCATCGATTGCATTGGAAATCAAATTTCTCAAAGCAATTTTCAAAAGCTTACGATCTACATTCAAAACACAATTTTTTTCTATCTTAGTTTTTACACAATCAACATTAGTATGCTTATAAAAATCATGCATAATCTCCCGAGTAAGCTCAGAAATTAATATATCTTCCTTAAATAAATTATCCATACGAGTAAAATTGGATAAAACTTGAACTTCATTAGAGATATCTTTTAACGTATCTTGAATAGGAGAAATCTTTTCTAGATATTCATCTTCTAAATCTTTACAGCACTCCTCTATCTGTAATTTTATTATAAGAATATTATTTTTGAGATCATGCGAAATCCTTTGTATGATTTCCATTTCGTCTTCAGTCTGAATTCTATAAACTTTGGTTGTGATTAAAAATTTGGAATGGGAATATATAAGCTCCACTTCATCAGAAATCTCATGGAGATATCGGTGTGCCTGGCTACGCCGGAAAGACAGTTTTTTCGGCAATTGCAAAAACTTGCTGTAGGAACCGGTTAAGCGCCACGTGTAGAGTAAGCCAAAAAAACTATGAATTACATAATAATTTTCACGAGCAGATTCCAGAGGAACCCGAATTACCTCTTTGATTGCTATAAAAGCAAGCAGGATTATTATTTCCAGCAGGAGAATAATTACGGCAAATGGATTCAATTCCTTATTTTTCGAGAACTCTATTTTACTAAAAAAAGAATTACCATTACTCTTACTGGTAAAATAAATTGTATTTTTTCGATTGTGTAATAAATTCTCTGAGATCTGAATATTCTTCGGAAACTGATAAATTGGCTCAAGTCTAGTATTAAGCAGATACTCCCCACCTCCCCCGCTTAATATGCTATAACTCTTATCGAGTATATTGATCCTATGCGGGTAAAATTCATTAATTCTAAAATCAAATTTTTCTGTATTTATAAAAGTACTTTGCGTCAAACTTCTATCTAACCTGATCTCTTTAAGTTTATTATTATGAAAATCATAATATAACACCTCGCCCTTTACATTTCTCATATTTACTATATTGTGATAAACTGCATTAAGGGTATCCAGCTCGCCCGCTTTATAATCATATACCAGCATATTTTTGCTACTTGCGTCAAATCTGGAGCCTAATCCCAGGACTATTTTTTTCTGTTGCGGCAGATTTACAAAAACATAATTATAAAAACCTCGCTTAGATTGAAAAAATGCCTTATTGCCATTGATTTTTTCTACTTCTCCCTCACTGCCCAGAATAAAAAAGTAGCTAAAAAATTTTAATTTAGCCCTATTTTTTTTGTGATTTAATGGCATTTCACAGCACGGTGCATAAGTGCTACCCAAAAATTCTTCTTTTCCATCCTCAT
>JAGXLO010000132.1 GCA_018334695.1 Candidatus Cloacimonadota bacterium | reverse complement strand
GGGGTACTAGAGTGTAGAGATTTCGTCAGGCCTTACCGGCTTTTTGCTTTAAGCTATGGACATTCAACTTCCGCATACGCCGGTTATGGAAACCCGCTAACAGATACTGTGTGTAGATATATACTAAAGAAGTTGTGTTACTTCTTTAGTTTGAAAATAATTTTTGTGATGGCTGGAATTGTAAATCCTGAACCTTGTGTTGATGCTTTTACAAGTTTTAATGCATTTCCTATGGTACGTCATTCTAGATATTATATGTCTGAACCATCAGCACATCAGTTTGTTGAGAATTATAAGAAAAGAAGAGTTAATACCCAAGCTAAAATGGGTGAAAATACAATTATCGCTTATGAGGATAATCATATCCATGTTATTCATTCATGCAGAAAAAACTGTAATCATAAATGGCACTGGCAGTTTTTTAAACTGAGCAGTGTTGACAAAAACAGAAAAGACTTTGTACGTAATATTATTTTGTACGTATTGAAAAAGAGAGTCCTCTATATTGGTTTAAATGGCGGAGAAAAGGAAATGAATGAAAAAGAAGTTATTGATGCCCCTAAAGTAGTAATAGAGGACAACCAAGAAAATGATATTGTCCCTTTCCCTGGATGGTTTAATTTTTTAGTTCCTATTTTGGAACGTTCTGTTGGAGTTAATTTGGCAAATATATCAGCTTTGCCAGAATTTGACAAAGAGTACATTTTTTATAAAAAAAGAAAAACTCTAAGTGAAAGAGTAGGAGTAGAATGGTATACTCTAAAAGATTATGAAAGAAGAGAACTATATAAAGGAGCTCTTCAATATGTAAACACTGAATGGAAAAAGAAAACTTTTATTGAAAAATGTCATTCATTTCTCAATGATAAAGAAATACGAAATGCTGTTCGTTATCATACAGTTGAACATTCAAGAGAGATTTTACTTGCTATTATATTGCATCAGTTCAATAATAAGCCAGACTTTTATTCATTTCTGAATGATATTCATCGATGGATTACCAAAGAATCCGATAAAAGAAACACATTGGCTTTCGTATCTAACCCATCTCATGGAAAAAATTATTTTTGGGATTGCTTTTGTTCTTTAATTGGTGGAATTGAATTTATTGGAGTTATTGCGAAGAATGTTAACAGACATAATCAATTCCCGTTTAATAACTGTCCCAACAAGATTCTACTTATTCATAATGAACCAACAATTGATTTAGGTATGGTTGATATTATGAAAGATATTTATGGAGGTGATCCTACCAAAGTTAACGTAAAACAATTGGATTTGCAAGAAATTGAACGTACACCTGTCCTTATTATGTCCAACCCTTCAGCTTTTATGAATTATTTACAAAACAACGAAGCCTTTAAACACCGCATACAATTTGTTCCCTGGCCTTACATTCCATTTATAAAAAAATGTGGACCTCTTGGTAAACCACATCCAACTGCAATGGCAAAAATATTTGTTGACTTTATGGATGAACTTACTTTTCAAAACGATATTGGAACCTTATTTGACGAAGCAACTAAGTGCCTAAAGAAGGTCAATACCATGTATCCTTGGCAAGAGGGGCCAATTATTCCAAATTTAGCACCTATATTTACGATGAATAAAAGACTTAAAACTTCTGATGCGCCAGCTCAACCTACAATTGAAATGCAGCAAGGACTACAAGAACGTATAGGCGATCTTGGTCAATGTGAAACTATTGCTATTGCTCCAGAAGTAGTAGAGCCTCAGGCTAGTACGTCATCGTCAGAACCACAGCCTAGTACATCATATGCTGCAGAACAAGAGCCCGATGCCGAGCCTAATAAATATACAGTGAAGAATTTAACCCTACAAGAAATGATTGAAGACGTCAATTGGGATGAATTTTTTAATTAATTTTATAATTATACAATAAACATATATCACACTGTATTCGTTTCAAAATTATTTGGAGGAGGTGGTGCTGGTGGTTTATATAGTGGATTTCTTACTACTTTTCTTCCAAATGAGTAACTTAACAAAGGTTGTTCAGTTCTGTAATGGGCATCTGCATATGTTAATGCATATGGTGGGTCATCGTCACCCCAAATAGCTGCATCATGGAATGCTCTTCCTATAAAGTATTGAACTTCACATTCACATTTTAATTTAACGTAATGCGGTACTGTTTCATTTCCAATTACAGAAGGAATAGGGAACAATCCAACACTAAACGAAGGTATTATTCTGCTTCCATAACCTTGTTTTCCACTCTGGGTGTTAAGATATTCATTAAAATTAGAAGCTAAACTTTGTCTTATTTGCGGTATTGAATTTTGAAAATTAAATAATGTTGGTATAACTTGATCTTTTCCATATCTCAACAACCCATTATCAAAATGATTAGCTGCCACTGCAAATTGTGGTTCGGTTATTCCATCACTTGAAAATCCTGGTGCTGTTATTTTTACTTGGGGAGTTGCAAGATAACCATCAGTATCTTGAAATTGATAATGATAATTTGCAATATTCATTCCTCTAGATTTATTGGCATCAATTATAGTACTATGATTTAACATTGAAGGCAAAGATCCACCTGCTGTTCTACCGGTTGGAGCAGTTAAAGAATAAACAATAGCAGTTTCCATAGTTCTTGGAACATCTCTAGCTCCTCCAAAATCATAACGATCAGCATATTTAACACTTGATGCTTTATCTGCAGAAATTGTAGGGGTATTTGAACTTGCAGCAGTTTTTACAGTTTTATATTCTGCATAACTAATTGAATTCATAGGTGTTTGTTCATCCCATACCATTAAATGTCCATTTAATTGAGACACTGTTCCAGCTGAAGCATCTGTAGCTGTTCTAAACGGAGAAGTCATTCCCATAGATGTTATTTTCATTGACAAAGAATGTAATTTAGCCCCATCTAATTCAGAAAGTCTATCTAATTCTCTTGCGGTAAAATAATTACCAGCAAATGCAGGTTCAAAATCAAAAAATGGAGTAATGCATTGTTTATACGAATTATTATCAATACTTGTAACAATAGTTGAATCACATGATTTTAGTCTCCAAAAAAACGTTTTTTTAAGAGTCATAAGAGTTCCCATCAAATTATTTCTAAGAGGTCTTGAAACAATTAACTCAGCTCCTGCTACTCCTCCCGCACCAGTATTTCCTCCCCCAACTTGTGCCCTTTCAACCTTATTATTCTCCATATTAATATCTTCAACTCCACTCATCGAAATATCATTACTATCATTTCCTTTAAATTTTTTTAAAGAATCTGTTTGGTCAGAAGTTCGTTTCATATTTCTGGGATATTGTACACCGATATAATGTTCGACAGCTTGCTTAGCATTAAGTCCGATCGCACCTGCAAACGCCCCAAACGTTGGTTTATTAAATAGAGATTGTCCGAAAGATTTTGCTGCTTTTTCGTCTGCTCTTCTAATATCTTCAGAATTTCTAGCAGTAGCGTATTCGTGGTCGTGGTCTCTCGCGATTGCGTCTGCTTCGTTAACAGGTTCCCCAGCTTCAAGACTGTTCCCAGGACCAAGATATTTGTAACCAGGTAAGACAAATTTCATCCTGAAAATAAAAATACTATTGGTAGAGGGTGGCCGATCCGGGTAAGGCGCTGTGTGAAGCGCAGTTATGTAGGTTCAAATCCTGCCCCTCTACCTTTTTTTAAAAACAAATATAAAAACAAACTTTTATTTATAAATTACAAAACTTCAGTTGTTGGTTCAGTTTTAATTTCTTCTTCATCAGATGTTTCAGTTTCAGGTTCTGTGTCGCTACAAAATGACCATTTTTCGTTTACAAAATCAGATATTACTGTAAATGATCCACTATGTAAACATCTTTTCTGAACATCAATTGCCATATGCAAAAAATCGTCTCGAACTCTCATAGTTACTGGCGCAGTCAAATCTAACAGTTTATAATTAATTTCATCAGGAGTGTCTTTTTCCACAATAAGTCTCACTTTCCAGTCTGTACGTAACATTTTAGTATTTTTAAAAAAATATGTAGCAGTTTGACGTAATTTTCCTTTTTCATCTTTAGACACTCTAGAAAATAAACTGAATTTAGAAAATTGTTTATCCATTACCAGTTCTTTACTGTTCAAAAATCTTTTTAATACTAATAAAATATTTGTTTTGTTTGTTATTTATATATTTTGGCGACGTTTGTTATGGTTCAAACTTTGAATTTTCTCTTCAAAAAGCCGGTAAGGCCTGACGAAATCTCTACACTCTAGTAGATTGCCGCATCGTCAGCCGCATACGTCACGCTCGAAGATGAGCGGCTAGAGCGGTTCAGTGGCCGAATGAGTTGGAGCGGTTCAGGTGCCGAGGGCCAGGGCCAGGATTGGGCCAGGCCCGGGCCAGGCCCGAGGTGGGAGGAGGAGGAGGAGGGAGGGAGGTAAAGTGCCGCAGGCGGGAGGAGGGGGAGGGGGTGCCGGTGCCGCAGGTTCAAAATCAAAAAATGGAGTAATGCATTGTTTATACGAATTATTATCAATACTTGTAACAATAGTTGAATCACATGATTTTAGTCTCCAAAAAAACGTTTTTTTAAGAGTCATAAGAGTTC
>JAGXLO010000131.1 GCA_018334695.1 Candidatus Cloacimonadota bacterium | reverse complement strand
CACCATGATCCAGATGAAGTGCTATAGGTACAGGATCTCCGATTGTTTTCATCATCTCGATTGCACCTTGTGCCATATATTGCAGCATGGTTTCGTTAGCATAGTTCCTGGCACCTTTTGAAACTTGTAAAATCACAGGGGATTGAGTTTCCACACAGGCGGTAATAATTGCTTGCAGCTGTTCCATGTTATTAAAATTATATCCGGGCACTGCATAGCCGCTGGCTGTAGCCTTTGCTAACATCTCTTTTGTATTTACAAATCCTATTTCAGTATAATGAGTCATTAGTACCTCTTTTCTATTCTTCTAATAATATTGTTCTTACTCTTCTTCTAATTCTGTCTCTTCCTTTTCTGATTCTTCTCCCTCCTCCTCTTCAAATTCTGTCTCTTGGAATTCTTCTGTATCCTGTTCCGGATAGAATTTTTCCTGAGAAGATAGGTAGATAAAAGTTTGAGCACCACTCATATATGTAAAGAAATAAGCTATAGCTACAGAGGTAATAAGAATAATAAATACTCCGATGATGAAACCTGGAATTGTATAATAACCGCCATTGAGACTGTTAGTTGCATTTAAGCAGGGATGAATGAGTTTGAGAAAACTAAAGAATTTGGGTATTGTAATTTTGGTAAATTCTCCGCCCATGATAAGTTCTGCGCCCCAGGTTGTAAACTGAAGAGCAAATTTTGTAACCATGTTAACAAACATAAAGGCAATAAAGCCAACAAACCAGGACAGGAAGGAAGTAACTACAATATAAACCCCGTGATCTTTAACAAGATGATACAGACTAATTATACTATCCATTGCCGAATCACGCTCTACACCAATTATTACAGCACCAAATGTGTCTGCAAATAGAAGGACAACTGCAGAAAGAACAAAGAATAAGGAAATGGCAAAGGGAATAAGATAAGTAATTGAGAGCCACAGGGAGCCTACATAGGGGATAGCCCCTATTGCATAGAAAAATAATTGACCTAAAGCAATTAAAACAAATACGAGGATCCAACCCAGGATGTAAAAGAGGAATGTTTTTAGATGTTTGACCAGGAATTTACCAACTTCTTTCCAACCCACAAAAATTTCATCATCCACCACTTCTCTGCGAATAGAGAAAGCAATAGACATCTTAGCGATAAAGAAAATGAATCCTGAGAGTATAATTGCCAAAATATTTCTGAAAGATAAAAGTTTTTGCGGATTAAATCTACTTACATTTAAATTTACCAGATCAAATATAAAGGGGCGAAATAGTAAAAGGAAGACAATAAATGACAAAATCAGGGCGAATCCAGAGATTAAAAGACGATGAAAACGGAAAGAATGATTCCAGGCTTTAAATATGTCTTTGAAATGAAAAACCTTTGCTTCTTTTTCTTCCATAAGTTCTCCTTTTTTTATTATTATTTATTAATTACAAATTCACGACATATTTTTGTCAAATTTATCTCAAAAAAAAATAAATTTGCTAAAGACAGATGATTTTCTTAGTTTATCTTATTGACATTAAAACAGAGATTCAAAAAAAATGAAATAGTAAAATGTTATTATAGAAAATCGAAAGGTTATTATGAAGAAAGCTAAAATACAGGATAAGTACGAAAAAAAGATTTTAAAAAAACTATCAGGAAAAGCCAAAGCTGTGGCAAAATTCATATTTCAGGATAAAGAAATAATTGCCTTGCAGGATATTGCCAATGTGGTTTCAATAAAACGACTTGGTTTCAATGATCACGGACCTGTTCATATGCTAAAGGCTGCCAATAACGCCATGAGGATGTTCGAACTTTTACAGAAGGCGAATATAAAAATGAATATGGTAAAGGAAGGTTTGGGGAATACAGAAGATAGCAAAATTGCAGTTTTGATCGCTTCACTTTTGCATGATATCGGAATGTCAGTCACGCGAGATAATCATGAGATGATAAGTTTGGTCAAAGCAGAACCTATAATAAATAGAATTTTAGAATATATATATGATGATGATCTAAATAAAAAATTAGTTATGAAGACTTTCATTGAAGAAGGAATAATTGGGCATATGGGTACACAAAAAATACATTCTCTTGAAGCAGGTTTTGTCCTTATAGGTGATGGTTGTGACATGGAAAAAGGCAGAGCACGTATTCCAATTCTACTATCTACCTCTCCGCGCAGAGGAGACATACATAAATATTCCTCTCGCTCTATTAATAAGGTCAAAATTGAAGCGGGAGATGATAAACCAATTAAAATTGTTGTTAAAATGAGTCATTCTATAGGTGTATTTCAACTGGAAGAAGTACTTTATCCCAAAATCGCCTCCAGCCCCGTAAAACCATATGTTGAGCTTTATGGCAATGTGGCTGGAAAGGAAAATTTACAATATTTTTAAATAAAATTAGGTGGTAAAAATGGATGCAATAATTGCTAAACTGAATTCGAACCCACTCTTATTCATTATTTTGATTGCTCTAGGTATAATGCTACTAATTTCGGTAATCAAACGTGTATGGAGAATGCTGGTTACAATAATAATCATCATTCTGATCTATTTTGGATATCTATATATGACAGGACAGAAAATACCTACTAGCAGAGAAGAGATAAGAGAACATGTAAAAGAGAAAAGTGAAGAATTGAAGAACAAAGGAAAAGAATTTCTGGAAAAAAGCAAAGATGATATTGTAGAAGGTACAAAAAAGGAGATTATAGAAGAAGGCAAAAAGCAAATGAAAAAGATGGATCAATAAATAATCATATAAAAAAAATGCTCTCAAAAAATTTAAACCATTTGTGTTCTTTTACCTCTAACTCATAAAGTAAGTTCTATTATGAAAAGTCCCGAAATAAATTCTCTTTTTGAAAAAAATTATAAAAAAATTTTCAGATTGGCTTTAAAAATGTTGAAAAATTACGAAGATGCTGAAGACGCAACTCAAAATATTATGCAGCTGGCATATGAAAACCTGGATAGCTTTCGCTGGGAAGCCAAATTTTCTACATGGTTGTATCGCATTGCTTTAAATCATATATATTCCTATTCCAACAAAAGGAAAAAGCAGCAGAAAAATGTGTCTAAGTTGAATTATAGCTTTCCGGATAGTGGGAATCCGGAGAAAAGAATATATACCGAGGAACTTTTCAAAAAACTGGATGAGATTATTGAAGATTTGCCTCCCAAACAAAAGGAGATTTTTTTGTTACGCTATTATAGTAATTTAACCTTCAAAAAGATAGCCAAAATTTTACAAAAAAAGGTTGGAACAGTCAAAAGCAGTTATTTTTTTGCAATGAAAAAAATTAAGGAATCTTTTAAGAAAAAAGACTTATTAGATTTTGAGGAACAATTATGAAATGTATAAAAGATAAAGAATTAATGGATTATTTTAATGATGAATTAAATAAAACAAGGAAAAAAGAGATTGCAGCTCACCTTGATGGTTGTAAAAAATGTAGAGAGAAATTCAGAGAATGGCAAGCCATTTTTTCTCTAACCAAAGATTATGTAGAAAAAGATAAAGAAGATATGCAGATTCCTGATTTTAATATGAGCAAACTGAAAACCATATCAGACGAAACCGCAGAAGATAGCTCTTTTTCTTTGATGCGATATTGGATAAAACCAGCTATTGCAGTAGCAGCAGTTGTCATCTTATCACTTACCTTTCTCTTTTTTCCGGCTAAAAAAGATAATTTGCCCTCTAACGACAACTTTCTTGTTTTACAAGATGATTTTATGGAAACCACTGTCACCCAAGTTGATTCCATCAATATAGCCTATCTCGAAGAAGCTTTACTACAGGAAATTTATTCTGATGATGAGTTACGAAAACAAGTACTATCCGGAGAGTTTCGAGATTATTATGATATTATTATGGACGATATGCGATATAACGAGCTGGAAGACTCAGATTTAGAATTACTCGAAAAAGAGTTAAATAAATTAAAAACATCTTAAAATATATTATGGAGTAGAAAATGAAAAATATAAAAATTATTATTCTGATTTTTTTCTTAACAGGAAACGTTATTTTATTCGCTCAACATTGTCCACCCTCTTCTCCCTTACATAAAGATGTGGTTAAGGAGTATAAAAACTTGAGATTGCTTAGGATACTGGACCTTAGAGAAGAAAAATCCGAAAAGGTGCTACCCATCTTAAATGCTATGGATAAAAACAGGGAAGAATTGTTTAAAAAACAACATGATTTGATTAATAAGCTCGAAAGGCGACTGGATCGAAAAGCTGGTGAAGATGAGCTAGAGAATCTTAATGAGCAGTATATTGATTTATTTAGGGAACATGTGCAGCAGCGAGAAGCACATATGGAAAAACTAAAAATACATCTCAGCCCAACTCAATTCTCCCGCTATTTGGTGTTCCAAAGACAATTTGGTGAGAAATTAAGAAAACGGTTAGAAAAAATCAGAGAGCAAAGAAAACGTTAATACTTTAGTTAACCATAGCTTTTTTAATGTATATCTCCGAGAATTCCTGCCGTTGATAGATTGTAACTTTATTTTGTTTTAAAAGCTCCAGAATTGCCAGAAAAAATGTTATTATTTCGACCCGCTTACATTTTTCTGCAATAGAGGAAA
>JAGXLO010000005.1 GCA_018334695.1 Candidatus Cloacimonadota bacterium | reverse complement strand
ATATAAAGATAACGCATTTATTAAGGAACAGCTGGAGCATATAAACCAGCTGGAAGCAAAAATAGAGGAAATTAAAGAAAAACTTGAGGGACTAAAAAAGGAACAAATAGAAAAAAATAGAGCGGAAGCTGAGTAAAATTTCATTCAGGAGTTTAATTGAAGAAAATTTTAGCAATAGATTTTGGGGAAAGAAGAATTGGTATAGCAATATCGGACAGGAAGCAGACTTTTGCTTTCCCCAAATTAACCATAGACACCTCAAAAACTCCTAATTTTTTGCAAAAAATTCAAGCCCTGGTAAAAAAAGAGAATATTGGTAAAATTGTAATTGGCAATCCGCTTAAAATTGATGGAAAAGATTCCAATAAATCCAAAAAAATTAAGGCGTTCTCAGAAAAAATTAAAAAAATGGTAGATGTTCCTATTCAATTTTGGGATGAGAGTTATACTACAGAAAAAGCTAAAAATATTTTACATAGATCCGGCAAATCATTTAAAGAAAATAAGTACAAGCTGGATCAAATTGCTGCATCACTAATACTGGAAGAATATTTAGAAAACAATTGATTATGCGTTTACATAAATTTTTTGCATTTTTCATATTAGTGGTCCTACTTGCTTTCTCCTTTCTGGCAATTTCGGATATTTTTTCAAAGCGAATAGTATTGAATAAAATCGCCTTTATCAAGAAAGGAGAATCAACTACCGATATAGCTCAAAAACTCGAAGAAGAGGGGATAATAAAGTCAGCAGCAACATTCCTTTTACTCGAAAAAATTATTCCCGGCACTAATCCTAAATATGGAAAATACCGTTTTAATGGCAGATATAATTATCCTGAAGTATTAAAAAAGATAAATGGTTCTGATGTTGTTTCTTCTATGGTCACAATACCGGAAGGTTATACAAACAGAAAAATAGCAGCTCTATTTGCCAGAAAAGATTTGGCGGATTTTTATACATTTGATTCTCTCACAACAGATTCTACTTTTATTTCCTCTCTTGGTTTGCCTGTGGGCAACCTGGAGGGCTTTCTTTTTCCCGATACTTATGAAATTCCTTATTATGCTGATGAAAAATTTATTATCAGGAAGATGGTAGATAATTTTAGATTGAATATCTCTCACCTGAACAAAGATAAGATTAAATTTGATTCTCTTTACTCCACATTGATCTTAGCTTCAATCGTAGAAAGAGAAGCAGCCTGGGACAAAGAAAGAGACCTGATTGCAGGAGTTTATACCAATCGGTTACAGCGCAACATGCTACTTCAGGCAGACCCAACAGTAGCCTACGCCCTGGAATTAAATAATCAGAGCCGGAAAAAAATCTATTACAAAGATCTAAAGATTCAGTCAAAATACAATACCTATATTTATAGAGGATTGCCTCCAACACCTATTTGTAATCCTGGCTTGCAATCTATACTGGCTGCATTTGAACCCAGAAAAACAAATTATTTGTTTTTCTTTGCCGGGGATGACTCCAGGCATATTTTTTCAAAAACTTATTGGGAGCATTTAAAAAAGTTGAACAGGATATAAATAGGAATGATAAATTTTTATAAAAAATCATTGACATAATTATTTTTAAATTTAAAAATGAAAAGGAGAAAAGATGGAAATAAAAGCAAAACTTGTAGATAAACTTCAGTTTAATGCTGTAGCAGATTCCAATCATGCCATAGTAATCGATGCAAACAAAAAACTTAGCTACGATCAGGGTTCACGTCCCAAAGAATTATTATTAGTTAGTTTAGCAACCTGCACAGGTATGGACGTTGTTTCGATTTTGTATAAAATGCACCTGGAATTTGATGATTTTCAGGTACTGGTAAAAGGGGAGTCCACGGAAGAGCATCCCAAAGTTTTCAAGAAAATAGATTTAGAATATATAATAAAAGGCAATGATATTGATGCAGAAAAATTGGAAAAGGCAATTGACCTTTCTCAGAATAGATACTGTGGTGTCTCGGCTATGTTAAAAAAAGCCTGTGAATTAAATTATGACTATACAATTAACCAAAGTTAATGAAATTGCTCAATATTCTATTAATAAAAGCTGTATCATAAAATAATGCCATATTCAAATTTCTATCGATTATTATTATCGTATGCCATAGCGGTTGAGGCTGAAGAATGAACACGATCCTTATTGTTGATGATGATCAAGATTTTTTGGATTTAATTAAATTTGAAGTTAAACAATTAGGCTGGGATGTTATCGGAGTAGATAACGGTTATGAAGCATTGCAAATCCTGCGAGAAGAAGATGTTGATGTAGCTCTTACAGACATTGCAATGCCCGATATGGACGGATATGAACTATACAAACAAATTAGAAATTTTAACGATGAGATTCCAATTATTATGATGACCGGTTTTGGCTATGACCCAAACCATGTTCTTGTAAAAGCAAAACAATCAGGTTTACATGACATACTTTTCAAACCTTTTGAAATTGATGACTTAGAAGAAATTCTCGAGCAATATTTTTAACACTAATATGCAAACAAAATTCTGAAAAATGGAGGATTAATGATAGCAAAAGCAACCCGCAACAAAATTTCGCCCAAAAGTCACAAAAAAGCTGTCGCTTTTATTCGTGCGGAAAAATTAAAAGCAGAGGATGTAGAATCACTTAAAAACTATTTAGACAACCGTAAGGACTTACACTACATCTACTTGATTTATACTCACTCTTTATCAAAAAAAATTGTTACATATTGTAATAAATGTAAACATATAAAATTGATACACAGCCGCAATCCTGAAACATATATAAATGATATAAAAAGTCAATATGACAGAGCTGAAGTTGAATTCGAAGAACGTGATTTTGAAGAACTAAAAGCCAGGAGCTTTTAATAATACGATTGAGTTTGTCGGGGCAATAGCAGTTTTTGTTATTGCCCTTTTTTATTTACCTCATAAAATATCTTTTCTGCCAGTTTATTACTAATACCCGGCAATCTGGCAATTTCCTCTACAGTAGCATTCTCCAGTTGCTTCAAAGATCGAAAATTTTTTAGTAACTCGAATTTTCTTTTTTTACCAATACCCTTTATTTTATCCAGACGAGAAAGCCTGGTTTTCTTGTCTCTCAATTTTTTGTGGTAAGTTACTGCAAAACGATGCGCCTCATCCCTTAATTTTTGTAATAATTTTAATGCTTGAGAAGTCTTACTGATGACAATCGGTTTTTTTCTATTTACTGCATAAACTTCTTCCAGCCTCTTTGCTAGTGAAAAAAGTTTGATATCATAATCGTATTTATCCAGAGCTTTCTTGGCAAATTTTAGTTGTCCTTTTCCACCATCTATCAACATCAAATCAGGTTTTTCATAATTCTCTTCTTCTAGGTGAGATAGGTATCTTGTTACAACTTCCTCCATCATCAAATAATCATTTATTTGATCTACAGTCTTTATCTTAAATCTGCGATATTGGCTTTTCTTTGGAGTTCCATTATCAAAAAATACCATGGAGGCAACCGCTTCTTTCCCAAATAGATTTGAAACATCGAATGCAGCAATTTTTCTGGGAAGACTTTTAAGTTTTAGTTCATCTTTCAATTCTTTTACGGAATATATTGTTCTCTGCGATGCTTTTATATGAGCCAGCTTTTTTTCTTCTACATATAAAAAAGCGTTGTTTTTTGCCATCTCCAGTAATTTTTTCTTATCACCCCGTTGAGGTCTATGAATTTTTGTTTGCAGCCACTTTTCAAGAAGATCTTTTTCTTGCGGCATCTTTTGTACTAAAAGCTTTTTAAAATCCTTATCTCTCTGATTGTAATATTGAGTGAGCTGCCTTTTGATTATTACTTCCAGAGTCTCACCTTCAGTGTTCTTTAGATAATAGTGCTCCTTTTTTATTAACTTACCTTCGCGAATTTTTAAAATTACCGCACAGCATATTTTTCCTTCACGCGCAATTCCCAGGCAATCCAAATCTTTCATATTATAACGACTTACAACCTGTTTATTTACAATTCTATTTATCCTTAATATCGTATCTCTGAGATCGGCAGCCTTCTCAAATTGTTTTTCCCTGGAAAAAGCTTTCATCTTCTTTTTTAAATCATCTGTGATAATGCTGGTTTTGCCTTTAAGAAAAAGTATAACCTGTTTTATTCTTTCTCGATATTCAGTATAGCTAATATGCCCGATGCAGGGGGCGTCACATTTTTCTATCTGATAATTCAAGCAAGCTCTATCCCACTCAGTATCTGTATTATCTTTGGGTATAACTCGGTTACATGTTTTCAATTTGAATATTTTCTCAATCAGTTCCAGAGTCCTGCGTACGGAGCGTGCTTCGGTATAGGGACCAAAATATTTTGCACCATCTTTTTTTAATTTTCTTGTGACCGCAATAGTGGGAAAACTCTCCTGAACATTGATTTTCAGATAGGGATATTTCTTATCATCTTTTAGAGCTATATTAAAGGGTGGTTGATATTTCTTGATCAGATTATCTTCCAAAATCAAAGCTTCTACTTCATTTCTGGTAACTATATAATCTATTTTTTCAACCCGGGAAACCAATACTTCTGTTTTCTTGTAGTCAAAACGCTTCTTTGTAAAATACGATTTTACTCTGCGCTTCAAGCGTTTTGCCTTTCCTACATAAATTACTTTACCCCTTTTATTTTTCATCAAATATACACCTGGTTTTTGAGGAAAAAACTTAAGTTTTTCTTTAATCTTATTTTTCATAATTTAGTTGTATGGACTCATGCGGAAAAGACAACATCACGAAATGCAAATGATGTAATTTCGGTATTGACAAATTTTAATTAATTTGCTAAGTTTTAAAAAATGTAGAATCTATTTATTAAGAAATTTAATATTTAGCTATTTACCATTCCTTGATTTTTCGATTACAGGTATATGGATCTTAACACTCTTGCTCATGCTCTTGTTTTTTCTGGTGTATAGTTCAAAATCTTCGCCAAAGTCTCTATTGTACTTGGAATTAGGTAACCATTCTTCAAAAATATAGTCAAAAGTTTTATTTATAATTTCCGGCGTCTTATCTTTTGTGGGAAATATGGCGTATTTACTATCTTTTAGGGCTAGAGCTCTCATCCCGTCCGGTATTTTTGAGATCATATCTACTTCCTGCGCCACGATGTAAGAAAAACTGCCTTCCGGTCCACAGTCCGCACAAATACCAAAATATATATCAGGGTCAACTCTATTTGGAATTTCATCCATTTTATCTTCATCCATCAACTTATACCAGAACTCGGGGATATCAAGCAAATTTTTATCGTCTTTCGTAGTAGTTCTCAGTTCATAACCAAGAACATCAAAACCTTCTTTTTCAACTATTTTTACATCTATATCTTTCATATTATTAAATTTAACCTAAATTTTTATTTACTAAATTTTCTATCTTAATGCCTAATTTATTAGCATTTTCCAGTATCTTGTTAGCTTCCTGTAAATATTTTTCTTTCTCTTCTTCATTTTTAATTCCCGGCAGATTGATTTTCACATTGAACATGGCTGATTTTACTGCTGTTAATCCTGTAATTGCAGAAACTCCGGCATCAGACATAGCATTTTTCATACCTTTCTCAGCTACTACTTTGGCACATTTAATAGCTTCAAATGATTGTCTCATTGTTTCCAGAGGCACTTCAATAGATTTCCTTATAGCGTCTTGAAGAACCTTTTCCTTGTGCTCTTTTTCTTCTTCCGTATCTTCTGAAAGACGATTAGCTGCCATAAATTTTTCAAAGGCTTTTGTGTCTTCATCTATAAGTGTAAGTAATTTATCTTTTATCTGTTGAGCTTTGAATGCCAAATCGTTCAATTCTTCTCTTTTTTTCTTTTTAGCTTCTGATATTTGTCTGAATGTTAATTTTTTTGTGGAAAGATTTGCAACCATAGCCGAAAGTCCTGCAGCCAGAGTTCCACTAAGGGCTGCCACACTTCCTCCTCCCGGAGCAGGAGAATCAGAAGACAGTTCATCTGCAAAATCTATAACTGTCATTTTTCTAAGCTGGTCTTCTTCTGCCAGAGTGTATTCGATTATTTTTTCGTTAACATCAAAAGGAGCTACTTCATCCAGTCCCATTGTATCGATCGCCATTTTAACAAGTTCTCGCTCGCCTACACCAGCAGAGATGTATTGGTCTTCGTCCAGATGCTGTTTTTCAAGAAAATATCTACCAGCCCAGACTATGGGTTCCTTGGGGATTAAGCCCACTAATTCACTACCTGTAACCCTGAGTCCGTGTTTGATAGCATCTTTCTCTACATATTCAAAAATCTTGTGAATTGGACTTGCTTTATAATTGGTAATATTCATTGATATCTGAGCTTTATCATATTCATCTATATACCAGCCTACAGCTTTAACTCCTTTAAAGCCCCCATCGTCTCTTTTGTATTTACCATTTTCATCTTTGAGAGGCACACCATCTTCATTTCGTAAAATTCTGCCCTTTTCTCTTATGTTTAAAGCAATATCATGGGCAAGTTTTTTATTTCTGGTATTCAAATTAATATTGTAAGCAATCAAAAAGTCACGGCATCCCATGGCTGTAGCTCCGGACTTGGGGTTAAATTCAGCCTTACCAAAATCAGGTTGCCAATGTGGGTCTTTCAATTTTTCTTTTAGTCCTTCATATTCGCCTTTTCGGATCACAGCCAAATTTTTCCTATCCGGTTTGGTGCGAGAGTGTTCATACAGATAAATAGGAATATTTAATTCTTCCGCTACTCTCTTACCAACTTCTCTAGATATTCTTACACAGTCATCAATATCTACTCCTCCTACAGGCACAAAAGGACACACATCGCAAGCTCCCATTCTGGCATGTTCACCTTCATGTTCACGCATATCGATTAATTCACTGCCAGTTTTTATAGCCTGAAAAGCTGCTTCTTTTATACCTTCCGGTGTGCCCACAAACGTAAAAACTGTTCTATTTGTTGCTTCACCCGGATCTACATCCAGCAGTTTTGCTCCTTCTACAGCGCGCACAGAATCAGCAATTTTTCCAATTATTTCTTTATCTCTACCTTCGCTAAAATTGGGAACACATTCTACGATTTTATCCATGTTACTCCTTTTTAAATATTAATCATTATCTTCTTCTTCATTAGCGACTTGAACATAGTTTTTTCTTAGTTCAGATATAATATTTTTGATAATATTTTCTTCCCGTTCGGATAAATTACCTTCAGTTTTTTCCTTAAGATCTTCTAAAATTTTGATAGAAGACTTGGCTACATTTAAATTTTTATCAATCTTATCCGTCATCGGATTTTTAATCTTGCCCAGAGCAATCATTCCCTGTACATGCAGAGACATTAGTAGTTGCCCAAAAGGCGTTTGTTTTTCTTCCATTTTTCTCCTTTAATAAAAAATTATATACTAATTTTACTATTTGTTAAATATTTTTTTGCCACTTGCGCCGGGTTTTTCTAATTCAATACCTTTTTTACACAAAGGGCATTCATTTGGTTCATAATTTTCAATATCCATCTGCAAAAGGCTGGTTGTAGGATAATTGAAACTGGCTTTTCCGTTACTTCTGTCTACAACAAGTGCAATACCTTTAATTTGGGCTTTCCTTTCTTCTATACAATCAATAACTTCTTTTACACTTCCTCCGGTGGTTATAACATCCTCCACTATCAAAACCCGGGACGATTCATCTAGATCAAATCCGGAGCGTATAGTCATTTTATCATTCTTCCTTTGAGTAAAAACAAATCTCTTCTCCATTTGCCGGGCAAGTTCATATCCCAGTACAATAGCTCCCATAGCGGGGCTTACTACCGTATCAAAATCAAACTCCTTGACTTTGTCTTTCAATGCGGTTATAGTTTTTTTTACGTAGTGAGGATTCTGAACTAATTTTATTTTTTCCACATATTGATTGCTGTGTTTTCCGGAAGTTAGTAAAAAGTGCCCTTCCAGGAAAGCGCCGCTCTTTATTAAAAGTTCTTCTATCTTACTTTTTTCCATAAACTGTTTCCTTTTTCATCATTCAAATCTATAATCCTTGACTGAAAATCTGCCAATCAAAAATTTTTTACCCGTGCTGAAGTGGCGGAATTGGTAGACGCGCTAGGTTCAGGACTTAGTCCCGTAACCGGGGTAGGGGTTCGAGTCCCCTCTTCAGCACCATTTTTTCAGAAAACTGTTTTAAAGGCATTTTATGTCAAGTAAAGTAATAAAGAATAGATAGAAGGTTTCATGGATATTAAATCACAATTAGGTAAAATAAAAATACGCACCGAAGAAATTATACCCGAAGAAGAATTGGTAGAGAAATTAAAAAAATCTAAAAGGGAAAATAGACCTTTGAATATAAAGCTTGGAATTGACCCCACCTCACCCGATATCCACATTGGGCACATTGTTGCTGCAAAAAAGATGCGGGATTTTCAGGATTTGGGCCATAAAGGTATTATTATCATAGGTGATTTTACAGCTCAGATAGGTGATCCTACGGGAAAAGACAAAACTCGCCAGAGCTTAAACGACGAACAGGTCAAAAAAAATGCAGAAAAATACATGGATCAGTTGTATAAAGTACTGGATGAAGAAAAAACAGAAGTTAAATGGCAAACTTCCTGGTTTGATGACATGACACTTGCCAAAGTAATGAAACTCATGTCCCGTTTTACACTGGCTAAATTCATGGAACACGATACCTTTAGACGTAGATACGAAGAAGGCTTGCCCCTTTCTCTGCATGAGATTTTATATCCAATACTTCAGGCTTATGATTCTATAATGATAAATGCAGATATCGAACTGGGTGCTACAGAGCAAAAATTCAATATCCTTACCGGCAGAAGACTGCAACAGATGATGGACCAAGAACCCCAGGTGGCGATACTTATGCCTATTCTCATTGGTACAGATGGAACAGAAAAAATGAGTAAGAGCCTGGACAATTATATTGCTGTTTTTGATACGCCTAAAGAAAAATATGGCAAGGTTATGTCTATTCCTGATTCCGTAATTGTAAATTATTACAAATATGCTGCTTTTGCCTCACGGGAAGAATTGAAAAAAGTAAAATCGGCTCTAGAAGATAAAAATGTGAATCCAAAGAAACTCAAAATGGAACTGGCACGAAAAATAGTATCTCTCTATGATGGAGAAGAAGCTGCTAAACAAGCCGAGAAAGAATTTGAAAAAGTGTTTGCCAAAAATAAATTACCCAAAGACATGCCTGTTTTTACAACAGACCAAGCTGAGATGTGGATTGTAAAACTTGTTAGCTCCACCGGTTTGGTAGATAGCAACAGCGAAGCCAGGCGCATGATAAAACAAGGTGCCGTTAGTATTGATGACGAAAAAATCACCAAAATAAATATTGATCAAGAAATTGAAGACGGCATGGTGCTAAGGGTTGGCAAACGTCGTTTTTGTAAAATAAAGAAAAAATAATTGACATGTTTGTTTGATAATCTTCAATATCTATACTAAAGGAGTTAACATATGAAGAAAATTATACTTATTTTATGTTTAGCATTTTTCGTTTTCTCAACCTTGTCCGCAGGCTTTGAAGAAGATATTAAAGCTTTTGGCAAGGAAAATGGAAAAAATTACATAAGACCCTTTGTTCATACCCTCTCTGCCAACCTAAATAATGGCTGGTACAATTCTGCAGAAACCGGCTTACTGCACTTTGGTTTTACTATCAACACTATGGTAGCCCTAATTCCCGATGGTGATCAAACTTTTATAGCCACCAGTCCTGATACTACAATTTATCAAGAAGATGAGATCGAAACTGCTACTTGCTTTGGAGACAATGGAGGTACTTTTCATTCAAACAATCCACAAGTTTCTGACCTGGAATTCCCTCCTGGAGTAAATCTAAAAGCGTTGCCTTTTGCTGTACCTCAAGCAGAGCTTGGACTGCCGGGCGGATTTGGCGTCCAACTGAGGTTTTTACCAAATGCCGAATATTTTAAGGAAGTTGGTAAAACGTCTCTTATAGGCGTAGGCGTAAAAAATGAGATCAGTAAACAGTTTCCTCTATGCCCTGTAGCAATAGCTTTGCAGGCGAGTTATCAAAAATTTGAAATGAACAATACTGCCAGTTATAGCTCCATTTTTGTAAACCTTCATGCTAGTAAAAGTCTTGTTGTAGCTCCAATATCATTTTTTGGAGGTATTGGGCTGGAGAATTCAACTTTTGAAGCTGATTATACTTTAGATAATCCTGTATCCGGTGACGAAGAGGATATAGCTTTTGAAATAAAAACGGAGAATGAAATTCGCACCAACGTTGGAGCTCGTTTAAAAATAATGCTTGTTGATATGATCCTGGAATATTCTTTAGGAGAATATAGTTCCGCTCGTTTTGGACTGGGATTTTCTTTGTAAGAATATTTCGGTGCCAATATGAGACAACTGGGCATAAAACTTGACATCATTTTAGCCATTTTACAAAAAAGTCCATAATCATAACATGAATGCCGGGATAGCTCAGACGGTAGAGCAGGGGACTGAAAATTCCTGTGTCCGTGGTTCGATTCCGCGTCCCGGCATTTTTTTAATTTTTTACCACATATGAATAAATTGGGAATTACATTGGGTGACCCAACCGGTATCGGACCGGAAGTTGTTAAAAAAGCCCTGATAAATTACTCTCCAAAATCCTTAACAATCCTATACGGAGCTTTACCTCAAAATTTTGAATTTAAAAATTTACAAAAAATATCAACTCCCGAACAGGCTACAGATAAAAATACTACCTACTGGATACCCATAAAAGAGGAAAAAAAATATACCCACGGCAAACCTTCACTCAAAAGCGGTCTTACTGCATTTGAATCTATAGAAAAAGCGGGTTATCATGCACAACATAATAAAATATCGGCAATTACTACAGCTCCTTTGAGTAAAAAATATGTACAAAAGACTAATCCTGAATTTATTGGACATACAGAATTCTTTGCTAAACAATCGAACACAGAACATTTTGTTATGTGCTTTTATAGTAAAAAATTAATTGTTGCTTTGCTAACTACACATCTGGCACTCAAAGATTTACATAAGGAACTTTGCTATGCATATATTTATAAACAAATTAAGTTAGTTAACAGTTCCATAAAAAAAATTAAGAATGCCACAAAACCAAAACTTGCATTGCTGGGAGTTAATCCTCATAGTGGAGAGAACGGAAGTTTTGGCACTATAGAAATAGAACTTTTTGAACCACTCGTAAAAAATTTACAAAAAAATGGAATAGATATAACAGGACCTTATTCGGCGGACACTTTTTTTGCGAGTAAATATAAAGATTTTGATGCAATAATTTCTCCCTATCATGATCAGGGACTCATTCCTTTTAAAATGTTAACTTTTGGAGAAGGGGTGAATGTTACTCTGGGATTACCCTATGTTAGGACCTCAGTAGATCATGGTACCGCCTTTGATATAGCGGGAAAAAACAAAGCCAATTGTGGGAGTATGATAGAAGCCATAAAACTTGCAGAAAGACTGATTTGATTGTATCAGAATATAAAAAATTTAGCAATTACAAATCCATCATCGGGGTAGATGAAGCTGGCAGAGGTCCTATAGCCGGTCCTGTGGTTGCTGCAGCTGTGATTTTGCCAGATTCATTTTTAATCCCCGAATTAGATGATTCCAAAAAGTTAAGCGTAAAAATTCGAGAAAAGTTGTATGAATTAATTAAAGAAAAAAGTGTTGATTATTCAATCTTTTCTGTAGGCCCTACTATCATAGATAAAATTAATATTCTTCAAGCAACCTTTAGAGCTATGGATAATGCAATCAACGATCTAAATCACCCTGGCGATTTTATCTTAGTCGACGGTAGTTACCTGCCTTCTAAAGCTCCGGATATTGAACTGAAACTCCCAGCTAAACCAATTATTAAAGGAGATGAAAAATATTTTTGTGTTGCCGCAGCTTCTATTTTAGCAAAAGTATATCGTGATAATTTGATGAAAAACTATGCCTTAAAATATCAAGGTTATGGCTTTGAATCCAACAAAGGTTATCCTACAATCAAACACAAAAATAACCTCAAAAAACTTGGGCCTTCTGCTATTCACAGAAGATCCTATAAACCTGTAAGAGAAATTATTGGAAAAAATAACTGAATCGCTTTTCTGGTTTAGTTTCTATATTAATTGACATAAAAGTTACACCATTATAAATAATTTAAAATTTTTAATTATTAAATTTAAGGAGTTGTACATGAAAAAAACAATCCTATTTTTATTATTAATCTCTCTTGCCCTATCCTGTACAATAAAAGAACCAGAAGCTCCGGAATGGGATGTGGAATTGTCTATTCCTCTGATAAATAAGGATTACTTTGTTCGAGATCTGACTGATACTACTGATGATTACATAATTGTAGATGAAATGGATACTATGAGATTTTCTTACAGAGATACTCTGGATACAGTTAGAGTGGAAGATAATCTAACAATTGATGGTTCTTCTGAAACTTTTGAAGAGTTAATTGGAGATGAATTAAGCATAAATGATCGAACAGAAAACTTTTCTATCAATGTAGGTGATTCACTACGCATCTCTGAGCAAAATACTTACTTTGAGTATCCTCTAGATAAAATTGAAGTGGAAGAAACCGGTTCATCTCAGGCAACAGTTTACCTTCTGAAATTTGCTCAGCAGGCTGTGGGAGATACGGTAGATCCTGTTATAAATGAAGTTGTTCCGCCTCTTTATTACTTTCCTCCCGTGGATACAACATTTACCATATTCGAGAATGATAATGTAGAATACGTAACAATAGACTCAGGATATGCTTACGTTGAGTTCCAAAATAAATCTCAGCTGCCAATCAGCTCTGATGATCCGGCGCATCCGATGGTCTTAGAGATAAGAGGAGAAAGTCCATCCGGTCCTCTGATAATAGAGAAAGAGATAGACCATGTTATTGAAGGAAATACTACCGAAAACGTTACTTTCAATCTGGCTGGCAGAACCGTCTATCGTCAAAATTATCTTGTAGCTTATTTAACAACAGATGGAACCGGAACTGAAACGATTAGCGTTGTGGACACGAGTAGATTTGTGGTAAATTTATCTGTAAGCGAAATGGTTGCTTCTGCCGCTTCTGCCAAACTGCCTTCAGAGAAAATTAAAAAAGAACGGGCAATATCAATTCTGGATGCAAATAATGAAGTTTCTATATCATCAGCTACAATCGATTCGTGTATGGCTCATATTCAGATAATAAATAATTTACCCCTGGATGCTAATCTAAACCTAAAATTCGTTGAATTTTATGATGAAACAGGAAACCAATTTGAATATGAACAGATGATAACACATACTCCACCCCAAAATGATTTTCACCTCGATCTGGCTGGCTTTGAAATACACTCTCCGGCAAAACAAACCCTGGATTCATTGCATTTTACTTACACAGTTACAACTTTACCAACTGATGAATACGTAGAAATTGATTATTCCCAATTCGTTTCTTGTGATTTTAGCATGGAAGAAATGTGGTTTCAGCAGGTAACCGGAAAAATAATTCAGGATTATGAGATAGAAGATGAGTTCGACCTGAGTGACGATACGGAAAAGATAACTCTGGAAGAAGCTATATTCAGATCAGGTACTGCTGTAGTAAACCTTTCCGGCCTGGAATTTACCCCGCAGCTAGAAATTACTTTCGATCAGTTACTGGACAATATGTACAATCCATTAACTTTGACTAATGACGACTTCAGTGGATATAGTTTTGGAGAAAATCCTGATAGGGTCGTGGTAGGACCTGAACAGATAGTTTATTATCATGCAGAAGTTTCAGCTCCCGATGAAATAATTACAATTTCTCAAGGCGATCAATTGCAAGCCGATATTCAATTAAATAATTTTGTATTTGAAGAAGTAACAGGCAAATTTGGAAGCTTCACAATCGAAGATACTGGTGCTACAGAAGTGGACTCTACAGGAGAGTATGATTTACAATATGCCGAAATTGAGAGTTGTGATGTTGATATTTCCATTGATACTAATCCTCCTCTTCCTGTAGATTGTAATGTGAACTTAACATTCGAAGAAGTTTTTACCGAAAGTGGTAATCCTCTGACTCTCTCAATATCTGTACCCGGAGATACATCACTCAGTTTTGCCGGACACACGATCGGTGCTTCTGAAGCTTCCACGGAAATTATAGATTCACTCCATTACACATACGAAGCAGTTACTGATTCATCTACCGAAACTATAACCCTGCACTATGATGACGAGATAAACGCTAATATACAAATAGGTGACATAATTTTCAACAAAGTAAAGGGAGGAATTTATAACAAATCCTTCCAGGTTGACCCTCAAGAGCAAACAATTGATCTGGGAGACCTTCCTGACAGTTTAAATAATGTTTTCAATTTTACAAATGCCGAACTTAAACTTGATATTTTCAACGGACTTGATTTTAACGGAGAATTTAATACAACCATTTATGGTTTTAATACAGAAACCGGCGAGACAGCATTTATATTGATTCAAAACGAACCTCTTGCAGCTAATCAGCAAAATACAATAATTAAACCTGTTTCAGGATTCCTTAACATAATTCCCGACAGTATTTATGTTGATACGATTGATGTGGTAATCAACGGAATGGGCACGGTTACCAAAGATGACTCTGTAACAGGAAAATTTCAACTGAGGACCCCCTTGAAATTTGTAATAAATGATAAGCAGGATATTAAAATGGATTCACTTTATCATAGCGAATTTGATGAAGATGAAAATACAAAAATAGAGAACAATTTAAACCGGGTTACAGCTAAACTGAAATTAGAGAATTCAATGCCATTTGGTTTAACTACTTATTTATACTTTGCGAGTGATTCAAATCTTGTTTGGAACGAGCCGGAACTGATTATTGATTCACTTATATTGGAACCTGCTATAATTGATAGTGGCGGAAATATACCTTCTACAAGCGATATAGATATTGTACTTAGTCAGGAACAGGGCGATCTAACTGTTTTTACTAATCCTGATGTTTATATTGGCACTAAATTTGATATTTTGGGAACAGACGGTGAGAGCGTATACATTTACGGCTCGGATAAAATAAATGTAAGAGGCGCAATCAAAGTGAAAGTTCATATTGATGAAGAATTAACGGAGGAATAAAATGAAAAAGATTCTAATAATTTTACTGATCTCTACACTCTTTACTACTTATCTTTTTGCAGAAGGTTTGGGCAATGCAAAATCATTATCTTTGGGCGATGCCTATCATTCCAAAGCAACCGGCTTCCATGCCTTAAACTGGAATCCGGCAAGATTGGGCTTAGTAGAAGATTTTTACACCTTCAACATTTTTCATGCAGATGGCAGAATTTCTAACAATTCCCTATCTCTTAAAACTTATAATGAAACTACAGGGGATTCTTTGTCCCATTCGGAAAAATTAGATCTCTATGATCTTATCCCCACCTCAGGTCTTACGCTGTACGGCAATTCTCAGGCTTTTGTTCCTATAAGCTCCTTTTCTATAAGAAAATTCGGATTTACAATAAATAATCAAAATGTAGGATACTTTACCCTGCCTAAGGAGCTGTTTAAACTCTTATTATTCGGTAATGATATTGAAGAAGAGTTCGATTTTTCTGATACTGATGCCAAAATACTAAGCTATGTCGAATCCAAAATTGGTTATGGGAGTAGAATATATCCGGAAAAATATTTATCGTTTTACAAGGACTCATATCCACCAATTTATGTAGGTGCAAGTGTGGGGTATATGATTGGATTGGCTTATGCGGAAGTAGAGGATCTTACATCAAAATTTACAGTTCATGACAATGGCTATGCTTCTATTGACAATCGCATTAGTTTACGAACTGCTGGTGTAGATACAAGTGATGGTGAACTGGAATGGGAGCCTCAGACTGCAGGTAGGGGTTTTAGAGGAAATTTTAGCTTATTTTCTCCCATAAATGAAAATTTATCTGTAGGTTTATCTTTCAACAATATCTTTGCTAATATTCATTGGAGTAAAATCTGCAAGAGAATCGAAATGGAACTTGTTTCCGATACTTTAAATATAGGCAACTGGGATGATTCCCTGGCAGTAGATACCACTTATTCGATTGATGGATTTGATCAAAATATTCCTGTAGAAATGTATCTGAGTGGAAGCTATAAATACAGTGATTTCCAGGTCTTTCTGGATTATGTGCAGGGATTTGGCAACAGTGTGTTAACTACAACTACACCCAAAATATCCCTTGGTTCGGAATATTACGCTCTTGACTGGTTACCTTTACGTTGTGGAGTTGGATTTGGCGGCAGAGAGGGTACTCACTTCTCATTTGGTACGGGATTTGAGTTCGGTAGATTTGAATTTAATTGGGCGGTAAGAAGTTATCGTGGTCTATTCTACGGCTCGCATGGCTTAAGTGCAGCTACCGATCTAACCCTAAAATTTTAACTCAGTTTTTTAAATTTATTTACTATTTCTGGTAATTGATTAATAATATAATCAATATCAGCTTTGGTTATCCAGCGATGCGTAACAAATCTCAAAGTATCTTCTTCCGGCGGATATGTTAATATCCCTTGCTCCTTTAGCAGTTCCACAAATTTTGCCGGATTTTGATTTCTATATTTTTTATTAAAATTAACGAAAAACATATTGATCATCACGTTACTTAAGTCAATATCAAAAAGATCATACTCTTTGAAAGCTTTTGCCAGTTTTTGTGCCCTTTGATTATCTTCCTTTACTCTTGCAGTCATTTCTTCCAGAGCAATTACGCCGGCTGCTGCAATAAAACCCGCCTGTCTCATACCGCCACCCATTATTTTTCTGTTTCTACGAGCTTTTTGGATAAATTTTTTCGAACCCACTAAAAGGGAGCCGATAGGTGCACATAATCCTTTTGACAAACAGATCATAACCGAATCAGCAAACTTTGCAATCTCGGAAGCTGGTGTCTCCAAAAATGCTGCTGCGTTGAAAATTCTGGCACCATCTAAATGAATGGGAATATCATATTTTTCATGAGCATTTTTATATATTCTCTCCATCTCTTGTAGTGAGGGCACGATTCCCAGTGATAAGGGATTTTCCAGAGATATCACACCTGTCTTAGGATAATGTATATCAGCTGTTTTCCGTATTCTTCTTTCTATTTCATCCCAGGTCAAAAAATCAGCATGCGGTAGAATTGTTCTTAACTGCACAGAAGATATCACAGAAGATGCTCCTGCTTCGTGTTGAACGATATGAGAGTTTTCGCATAAAATAACTTCATTTCCCTGATTACAGTGAGTAAAAAGTGATAATTGATTACCAAAGGTGCCGGAGGGTACTAAAAGAGCAGCTTCTTTTCCGAGTTTTTTTGCAGCAAGTTTTTCCAACCGGTTCACAGTTGGATCTTCCGAAAGCACATCATCCCCCACATCTGCTCTGTATATTGCCTCTCTCATTTTTTGTGTAGGTTTTGTAACTGTATCCGATCGTAAATCTATGTATTTATCACTCATCGTTGGTTCCTTCTGATTGTTTTCCGAGATCATTTGCTTTTTCATCTTCACTGATTCTAATAATAACTTCTCCCTCTTTTGCCATACCAATTTCCCGGGCTTTTTTCTCCATAATAGTTGAGTCCTGGTCCAACAATTTTTTGTATTCTTTTTCTAGTTGCTTCTTATTCTCCTTCAATTCTGCGATTTTTTGGGATCTCTGTTCCAATTTTATCTTATCTTTTAGAATCTTGAAGAAATTATTTTTGGTGAAAAAAAGCAGCCATAAAATTATGGCTATAAAGATGAAAATAAATATTTTCACCCTTATAGCCTTTTTCTTACGCATAAATAATTAATTAAAGATATCTGGCAAACAGGTCTTTTCCGGGAAATATTGCCGCTTTTCCCAATTGTTCTTCTATACGCAAAAGTTGATTATATTTAGCTATTCTTTCGGAGCGGGAAACAGAACCGGATTTGATCTGTCCACAATTTGCAGCAACTGCCAGATCAGCAATAGTAAAATCGCAAGTCTCTCCCGATCTATGTGAAATAACATTGGTAAATCCTGCGGTTTTTGCAAGCTCGATTGTATCCAGAGTCTCTGTGAGAGTACCGATTTGATTTAACTTAATTAAAATTGAATTGGCAGAATTTTCATCAATACCGCGTTGCAATCTCTTGCTGTTTGTCACAAAGATATCATCACCTACGATTTGAATTTTATCACCCAGCTTGGCTGTCATTTCTGACCAACCTTCCCAGTCCGTTTCTGCTAAGCCGTCTTCAATGGAGATTATGGGATATTTATCTATCCATTCGGCATAAATATCTATCACAGCCTCAGATTTATACCTGTCTCCCTGGGGTGTCTTAATATTATATTGTTTTCTTTCGTAAAAAGAAGTGGCAGCCGGATCAAGGGCAATTGCAATTTCATCTTTTAATTTATATCCGGTTTTAGTTATACTGTCTGAGATTAACTTAAGTGCATCTTCGTTGGAATCCAAATTAGGGGCAAAACCACCTTCGTCGCCTACAGCTGTAGAAAAGCCGTTATTTTTCAAAAGAGACTTAAGAGTACTAAAGGTTTCGGAAGCCATCTGCAGCGCCTGATGAAAGCTATTTGCTCCTATCGGCATAATCATAAATTCTTGCACATCAACGTTATTATCGGCGTGTTTGCCACCATTGAGGACGTTGAACATTGGTATTGGTAAAATTTTTGCATTAGTGCCACCTACATATTGATAAAAGGGTAGGCCGAGTTCGTTAGCAGAAGCATGTGCTATAGCCAGAGAAACACCGAGTATAGCATTTGCTCCCAGACGTTCTTTATTTTCGGTTCCGTCAAGATGTACCATCCTATTATCAATATTTACCTGTTCAAAGCTTTCCCTGCCCATAATTTCTGGAGCAATTACTTTATTCACATTTTCCACAGCTTTTAGCACACCTTTACCATTATATCTATCATTATCTCCATCTCGTAGTTCCACTGCCTCAAATTCGCCGGTAGATGCACCGGAAGGTACCGCTGCTCTTCCCACTACGCCTGTTTCCAAAACAACTTCTGCTTCTACTGTAGGATTACCTCTGGAATCTAAAATTTCTCTAGCATAAATCTGTTCTATAATTGACATGTCTTCTCCTATTCTTCCTTCTCCTCTTCTTCATCCTCTTCTTTTGATTTGGGAGCTACATCATAATCTACTTCTACTCCATCCACATAAACAAATTTTGGTTTTTTAGGGTAATCTTTCTTTTTAATTTTATCGGAATCGCCTTCTTCTTCTCTTCTCCATACTTCCCATCTGTCATCGCTTCCATCCACGCAGAATGTAGCTTCCTTTTTCTTAAAGTTATCAATTATAAACTGTATCTCTTTAAGAGTACCAATCTTGGTTACCGGTACACAAAATTCTTCTGCTTTATACAAATATTTTTCATCACCCGATTTTTTTGCTTTTCTCTTCTTTGCCATTATTTCTCCTGTAATTTAATTATTCATTAAAATAAAATTTTTCAACTAGCAAACAAAGGATATGACCCAATGTTATATGAGCCTCTTGTATGCGAGCAGTATTATAATTTGTAACTATTATTGATTTGTCAACTATATTTTTTATATTTCCACCATCTTTGCCGCTTAAAAGTAAAGTTGTAATATTTTTTTGCTTTGCAACTTGAACTGCTTTATATACATTCTTAGAATTACCACTGGTACTAATTCCTACCAGATAATCACCTTCTCTACCGAGCCCTTCCATCTGACGGGCAAATATTTCTTCAAATCCATAGTCGTTTGCGCAGGCAGTTAATAATGATGAATTTGTTGTCAATGAAATACAAGGCAATGATTTTCTGTTGAAATCACTACGGAATCTAACTACAAATTCTGTGGCTAAATGTTGAGCGTCTGCAGCACTACCGCCGTTACCGCAAAATATAACTTTATTACCATTCTTCAGTACTTCAGTCATATCCCGGGCAATTTCGATAATATCCTCATTAATATTATCTAAGGATTTTATGGTAGAAATGTGATCTTCAATAATTTCTGCAATAATATTTTTCATGATTATTACCAATAAATTAATTCTTACTTTTCTTAATCAAGATTCCTAACTATATATAAAACTTCTTTCTTTTTCAAATTTCACGATTAAAGCTAAGGCAGCTGTGTTTACAATTAAATTACTGCCTCCATAACTTATGAAAGGTAGAGGAATGCCCACTACCGGAATAATTCCAATATTCATACCGATATTTACAAATACCTGAAATACCAGATAAGTTAATATTCCTACTATGATTACTTTGTTAGAAATTACACGTGTTTTTTTTAAAATTTTAATAATACGATAAAACAAGAGGATGAATAGAATAATCAGAATGCTACAACCCACAAAACCTAACTCTTCTCCAATTACAGAAAAAATAAAATCGGTGTGCTGTGCCGGTAGGAATTCTAAATTTTTTTGAGTACCTTCCAAAAAACCTTTACCAAAAATTCCTCCTGATCCAACAGCTATTTTTGCCTGAATAATTTGGTAACCACTACCCAGCATATCCTTAGCAGGATTTAAAAACGTAAGAATTCTCTCTTGCTGATAAGCTCTTAAGCTATTCCAAAAATACGGAGCTACAAAGGAGACAAACGCATTGATTCCTACAACGACGCCTGCTCGTAAGATATCAATGTTTTTTATAATTAATATAACAATTAGAACTATATCAAAAATTATCCAGATTACGGGGAAGAAACCTACAACCAAACTTATGAGAGGACTGACCAAAAGGAATATTGTGAACAAACTGATGTTTGCCAGATAAAGCATTGGCAGGTAAATAACCAAAAAAATCAAAGAACCACCAAGATCGGGTTCTCTCAAAACGAGTAATGAGGGTATTAAAACAATGATAAAGGAAATTATAATTTTTGTTAGATCAGATAATTTTTCTTTGGCAAGTATTTTTGCTGAGAAGAGAATAACAAAAATTTTTGCCAGTTCAGATGGCTGAAAATTTATGCCACCCAGCCTAATCCATCTATGAACACCATCTGGAGAGGGCAAAAAGAGAACCAGGAGCAACAAAAAAATTGATATAAGATATCCTGGAAAGGCTATAATTTCTATAAAAATATCCGGAAGATATAGAATTGTTAAAAAAATTAAAGCAGAGATGGCAATCCATATCATCTGTTTTATATAATAATTACTAACACTCTCTTTCGCACCAAAAGTATGGACTGAGGCACTATAAATTGCAATATTACCAAAAATTATCAAAGCCAGAGCAATTATTATTATAATCCAATCGATGTTTTGACTTTTTTTAATTTGTTTCATATTAATTTATAGCCAATATTTTCTATCCAGGCTTCTGTATTGGACGGCTTCACTGATATGTTCGGGCAATATTTTTTCACTTTCGCTCAAGTCCGCAATAGTCCTGGAAACTTTAATTATCCTGTCATAAGCTCGGGCCGATAAACCCAGCTTCTCTATGGCAATTTTGAGCAATTGCTTACTTTTATTATCCAATTTACAATATTTACGTAAATGTTTTGATACCATATCTGCATTTGCAAATATATCACCGATATTGTCAAATCTTTTTAACTGCTTTTCTTTGGCTGCATTAATCCTGCTTCTGATTTGATGTGATTTTTCTCCTTTAGGATCTTTAGAAAGCTCTTTATATTTTACTGCAGGAACTTCTACATGTATATCAATTCTATCCAGGAGCGGTCCCGAAATCTTAGAAACATACCTTTGTATCATAGAAGTTGTACATGTGCATTTATGTCCGGGAACATTACTGCCAAAATATCCACAGGGGCAAGGATTCATAGAGGCAATTAGCATAAAATTGGCAGGGAATGTCAAAGACTGAGCTGCTCTAGAAATTGTAACAACGCCATCTTCCAGCGGTTGCCTCATTACTTCAAGGACACTCTTTTTGAATTCCGGCAATTCATCTAAAAACAGAACTCCATTATGAGCCAAAGAAACTTCTCCTGGTTTGGGATAACTTCCACCACCTATAAGGGCAACATCACTGATGGTGTGATGAGGAGATCGAAACGGACGTTCCGTAAGTAAAGAATTATCAGAATTCAATTTACCGGAAACAGAATGGATTTTAGTGGTAGTAAGAGATTCATCCAGAGTCATAACCGGCATAATTCCGGGCACCCTTCTGGCTAACATTGTTTTCCCGGAACCGGGCGGACCAATTAGCAAAATATTATGCCCACCAGCTGCTGCAACCTCCAGAGCTCTTTTTACATTATACTGTCCTTTAACGTCAAAAAAATCCAGCTGATGATTCTCTTTTTTCTTAAATACTTCGGAAAGTTCTACTTCAGTGGGTTGCAAATCAATATTACCTTCCAGAAAATTAATGCATTCTCTTAAACTTGATATGGCATAAACATCAATTCCATTTACTACAGCAGCTTCTTTTGCATTTTCTTTTGGTACTAAAATTCCCTTCATACCTTCTTCTCTGGCAGTTACGGTAATGGGTAGTATTCCTTTGATGGGTCGCACCTCACCATTAAGAGATAATTCTCCCACTAATCCGAACTCATCTAATTTTCTGGGATAAATTTTCTGTAATGAAGATAAAATTCCTATTGCTATTGGCAGATCAAATCCCACTCCTTCCTTTTTTACGTCAGCCGGTGCCAGATTAACAGTATAACGCCGTGCCGGAAATCCGAAATTATTATTTCCTATCGCTGCTATCACTCTATCTTTACTCTCTTTTACTGAATTTGTGGGTAAGCCAACAATTGAGAAAAATGGTTGTTTCTTGTGTTTAGTATTAGTTTCTACAGTTATAGGGATTGCATTTATTCCCATAACAGTATATGATTTTAATTTAGTAAACATATGATTTAATAAAAATCGGCAAGCTGGAAAAATTAATTTTAAAAATTGCGATACTCCAGCTACAGATTTGCCCCTTCCTATTTTTTTTGATTAAAATTATGGACCTATATGCATCAAATCAGACCAGCTATCCTCCATTGATTCCATTCTTTCCATATTTTCTAATTCAATTCCGATTAATTTATAATGCCCTATTTCCATTTGAGAAAAGTATGCAAGCATGTTTCTCTGTTTTGAGTTCTTATCAAAATGCCTGGCGAATGAACTATAAAAATCAGCTGCCGCCTTCTCTGCTTCCTGTGCTTTTTTTAGAACTCTAACCACTTCTTCTATGGGAAATTCCTTATCTTCTATTGTAACATCAGGTAGGGGAACAGGTGATTTGGGGGGAATTACTAACTTTTCATCGGGAAATTCTGCTCTAAATAATCCCTCCACAAACTTCTTATGCTTATCCTCTTCCATTGCTAGAAATTCAAATTTATCTGAAATAATTACATTGGCTATATTTTCTGATAGAATTGAATAAATTTCTTTACTATCCAGCTCACTTCTAAGTGCACTAAGAATGATATCCTTTTTACTATAATCATCAAGCTTCATGTGGCTCCTTTCATCATTTTTTACTTTGATCCAAAATTTATTTTATTATTTTCATTATTTATTTACTTTGTCAATAATAATTTGAAAAACCACCAAATAATTATCACAATCTATGCTTTTACAATTTTATCAATATAATTATCCATATATTAAAAAACCCAAATGTAGGTCTGATTAATTAATAATATTTAAATATTTATTAATATAATTAATTCATTGCTTGACATTATTAATAAATAATTAACATTTTGGTAAAAAATATAAGGAGTGCATATGAATAAAAGATTAAAATCCTGTCCTGTTTGTAATTCAAAACTCGAAATTCTAAAATATCATTGTCCTAATTGTGACACAAAAATTGAGGGTAAATTTGAAATTGGTGAGCTTGATTCACTTTCTCCTAAGCAGCAGGAATTTGTAAAAGTCTTCATTTGTTCAGAAGGTAATATAAAAAAAGTCGAAGAAATTATGGATATTTCATATCCGACTGTAAAAAATCGTTTAAGTGAAATCAAACA
Organism: Candidatus Cloacimonadota bacterium; assembly: GCA_018334695.1. Taxonomy (GTDB): domain Bacteria; phylum Cloacimonadota; class Cloacimonadia; order JGIOTU-2; family JGIOTU-2; genus TCS60. Next base: position 37,012 of record JAGXLO010000005.1, on the reverse strand, counting down.
AATTCTTTGCCCCGAAACCCAGGAAAAGAAAACAGAGAGCCAACCAGAAATGATTTTGGCTAATCTTGATAAAGGGAGCATCTCAGTAAAAGAAGCAATAAAAAAATTAAAAGAAAGGAAGAAAAATGAATAAAATAATTAAAAAAAGAAAATTCCCTACCCAAGAAAACCTTAAATTAAATATAAAATCAACAAACATTGGTGTTCATATAAAAGGAAGCGAGACGAATGGGTCTGAACTAGAATTAGATATGAGTTTAAATAAGAATTTGAGCTTTGAAGATATTTTCAAAGTTGAATTTGATGAAAAACAAAATGTTCTCAACATAAAAACTTCAGAAGATTATAAATGCAATTTCCATAATATCGATTTTACTGTAACAGTTCCCAAATCAACGTCCATGGAGATTGACTCAAAAAATGGCGGTTTCAAAATTACAGATATTAGTGGTGAAATCAATGTTAGTTCCAAAAACGGTCACATTTCCCTAAAAAGAGTCGAATCCAAAAATATCTGCACTACTAAAAATGGCAAAATAACGTTACAGCAAGCACATGGGGATCATGAAATCAAAACCAAAAATGGAAGTGTAAAACTATACGAAGTTGAGGGAAAAATCAGTATAGAAGACAAAAACGGAAAGCTCAAATGTATTAAATGCAAAGGTGATATGGAAGCTACAGCTGTTAATGGTAAAATTAGAATTTTAGATTCATACCTCGGAAACGCTGATATAATTGGGTCTAACGGCAGTATTTATTATGAATTCAACCAGCTAGAAGCAGGAAAATTCAATTTTCAAAATAAAAACGGAAAAATTCATCTGATTCTACCTGCTGATATTCCATATTCCATTAAAGCCAAAAACCAACTTGGTAGATTTTATATCGGCCTGCCGGGCAATTATGACAAGGAAGAAAAGGATGGAGTACATCATCTGAAAATGACCCAAAAATCAGGAAAAGTAGAAATTACGGCAGAAAATAAAAGAGGTTCTATTGCTTTACTGGATAAGAAGAATATTGAAAAAGGTATAAATTTTGGCGGATTCGGTGAAGAAGTTAATGAAATCTTGCAGAAAATTAATTCGGAAGAAATTCGAGAGAAGATTCATAAAAAACTCGAAAAAGCAAAAGAGAAGGTAAAGAAGATATCGATAAAAAGTCCTGAAAAAATGGATAATATCGAAGAGGCTGCCGTTAACCTTTCAGAAGAGATAAAAGATGCTATTAAGGACGAAGATTGGCAAAAAAAAGGAAAAGAATTGGGCAATAAAATTAAAAAAGCAGTTAAGAAATTTGTAAAAGACACAAAAAATACTACAGCAAAACACGTCAAAAAGGAAAAGAAATCCTATGATGAAAAATCACAAAGCCGCCTAAAAATTCTGCAAATGCTAGAACAAGGAAAAATCTCTACAGAAGAAGCAGAAAAGTTATTAAAAGCACTGGAGAAATAAATGAGTGAAAAAAAGAAAATACTAAATATGGTTGCTGATGGTAAAATATCAGCAGAAGAAGCGGAGAAACTAATCTCAGCCATAAACTCTGAACCGGCAAGAGAAACCCATAAATCAAAACTCGTGATACGTATCACAAACGAAGCTCAGGGCAAAACAAAACTGAATGTAGCTTTACCCCTAAATGTAATCAAAGTAGGATTGAAATTCATACCTGATAAAGAAAAGCTACATGCAGATTTTGGCACAACTAATTTTGATTTTTCCAATATTAACTGGCGTGAAATACTGGAAATGGCTGCAGCCGGAGAAACAGATGACCTCTTCTATATGGACTACGAAGAAGATGACGGTACTGTTAGCACTATCAGAATATTCGTTCAATAACAAAGATACTATAAATATTCCAAACCAATCCGCAGAGGTTCTAAACTTCTGCGGATTTTTTATTTTTCTGCTCAAAAATATACAAAATGAAATTATCCCAGCTCAAATTAAAAGTTTATAAGCTGCAATCCATAAACCTTGACATCATAATTTACTAAGATAGCTTATAAATGTGGAAAATTTGATGATGAAAAAGGAGATACTCGAATCTGTAGATAATAATAAATTCCATATATATCCTGTGGAAAAAATTTCACAAGGTATTGAAATATTGACTGGGAAAAAAGCCGGTGAAATTAACAAAGAAGGGCAATATCCAAAAGATTCTGTCTACGGAAAGGTAAAAAAGCGCCTTGAAGAATATGTAGAAAGAGCATATGCTTTAAAGAAGAAATATAGTAGAAATGAAATTGAAGATATCTAATCTGTAATTGCCGTTGGAATTATATTTATAATTTACTAATCGGGTTGATGTTAAATTTAAACTATATTGAATAAAATGAATCAAAATTTTAAAATATTAAATTTGGTAATTATATAAATGTTTGTTTAATATTAAAATTTCAGAATTTCTTGATAAAAAAATGTGTGTATATGAAATATATCGAAAATCAACAATAATCCATAAAATAATTTTTTGGAGGACAATTATGAACAAGAGAATTCTATCAGTGGCTTTGGTTTTTGCCCTAATAACCTGCATTAGTATTTTACCAAACAGATCGTTAGCTCAGGAAACCCAGCAAAGTAATGTTAAAATTGCTGTGTGGGGTTTTTCCTATCTCGATCAGGATAGTCGATCCATGTGTCGGTATATTAAAGGTGATATTTATAACCTAGCAAAAAATTCACCCGGAGTTACAGTTATTGACGAAGATGAAGTTGAAGATGCCATTGATGATCAATCCCCTGCCGCAATTGCACCGGACAAATCCATCGAATTATCTAAGGATTTGGGTGCCAACGTTGCTATTTGGGGCATGATATCTGCTAATGGCTCTATATACAACCTTAGATACTTCATGACTAATACCAAAACTGAAGAAATAAAATCTGATGTTATTGCAATGGAAAAAGCTCGTTCTAAAAGAAGGGAAAAAGTTAAGGAATTGATTGATATTGCTAAGGGCTTCTATAAGACAGGAGAACAGATGAAGATGGAAATAGCCCTTAACCTTTTCAACTCCAAAAACTATGAAGATGCTAAGCAAGCTTTTAAAGAAGTTCTAAAATTAAATCCCGAAAAGAAGACGGCATACAACTATTTGGGTTATATTGAAGCAGTTCAGGAAGATTATGATCAAGCAGTAGAATATTACAGAAAAGCTTTGGAAATCGACAGTACTTCCATCGAAGCTCTGGAAGGACTTGCCTGGACTTATAAGACCAATCAGGAACTGAGTAATGCTTGTACAGCTTATGAAAGACTAGCTGACATAGACCCGAATCATATAGAATATATGGAAAAATTGGGAGATACCTGGAAAAATTTGGGCAATGAAGACGAAGCTTTAAAAGCCTATGAAGGGATACTGGAAGTTGAGCCAAATAATTTCAATGCCCACGAGGAAATTGGATTAATCCATTACAACAGAGAAAACTATAATAAAGCAATAGAACACTTAAAAAAGGTTGTATCTGCCGGAGAAGGAGGAAGTAGTATTGCCAGAAAACTTGCTGTTGCTTATCAGAAGACGGACAGGCTAGAGGAAAGCATAGCTCAGAACAAACAACTGATTGAGCAGGACCCCTCGTCTTCCACCCCCTACTTAAATTTGGCAGCTATCTATGCTATGCAAAAGAATTTTGAACAAGCTGAAACAGAGTTGAAAAAATTTATAGAATTGCAACCTGACTCTCCTACCGGTTATATGAGAATTGCCGATGTCTATCGCCAGATGGAAGAATATGAAAAAGCAAAAGAAAATGCGCAAAAAGCTGCCGAGTTAGCCCCGGATGATCCCGGACCCTACCTCGTACTCGCAGAAATTGCAAACAGCCGCGGCTATGTTCATTATGACAACTTTATCAAATATGACGAAGAAGCCCGAAAGGCTACTCAAAAAACATACGACGAGCTGGATAAGTTACGTTCACAGAACAAAAAAACTGCTTATAATTATTTTGAATCAGCCGAGACTTACTACAATACTGCTTTAGAAAAGGCGTCTAGTTTTTTTGCAAAAGAAAATATAAAAAAGAAACTAGAAAAAGTAGCGGAACTGAAAAAAGCAACTAAACCAGGATTCTTTGATGAATAAAGCTCTTACCTTTCAGGAAATCATATTTCGTTTGCAGAAATTTTGGGATGAAAAAGACTGCGTCATCCACCAACCCTATGATGTGGAAATGGGAGCCGGTACTTTTCATCCCGAAACTTTTTTTGGATCACTTTCCCAGGAAGATGTAAGCATTGCCTATGTTCAGCCTTCACGACGTCCCAAAGATGGAAGGTATGGTGAAAATCCCAATAGGCTTCAGAGATACTATCAATTTCAGGTAATAATAAAACCATCTCCCGACAATATTCAAACTTTATATTTGCAAAGCTTAAAGGCAATAGGGATAAAAGTTAAAAAACATGATATTCGCTTTGTTGAAGATGATTGGGAATCTCCCACTTTGGGGGCTGCCGGTCTTGGCTGGGAAGTTTGGCTTGATGGGATGGAAATTTCGCAATTCACCTATTTTCAGCAAATAGCAGGATATGAACTGGGATCTATTCCCGTAGAAATAACATACGGTCTGGAGAGGATTGCTATGTATATCCAAAAAGTCAATGATTTCAAAGATATTGCCTGGAACGATACAAAAAAATATGGCGAAATATATTTTAAAAGTGAGCAAGAATTTTCAGAATTCAATTTTCAGGCTGCTGATACAGAACTTTTATTCGAAAATTTTACTGACTTTGAAGAAGAAGCTGAAAAATTATTAAAAGAAAATCTGGTATTGCCTGCTTATGATTTCACCATCAAAGCATCGCACGTATTTAATTTGTTAGATGCCAGAGGAGTTATATCAGTTACGGAACGAGCCCTTTATATAAAACGAATTCGTTCTCTGGCTCGCAAATGTGCTACTAAATTTATTGAACAAAACAAAGCGAGAGAATCAAATGAAAATAAAGAATAAACAACAAATTTTTGATAAAATTGTAGAAGCTTATACCGATCTTTTTGGAGACAAACTACATTCAATATATGTCTATGGTAGCGCAATAACTGACGATTTTGATCCTAAAACTTCTGATATCAATATTGCCATGATTCTAGATAATCTAAAATTACAAACACTTGTATCCACCCGAAGATTGATTAAAAATTTTAAAAAGAAAGGTGTTTCTGCTCCCTTATTTCTCTCTAATGATTACATCAAAACCTCTCTTGATACTTATCCCATAGAATTTCTTGATATTAAATCCAATCATAAAACACTCTATGGTGATGATCTTTTTTCACAAATCGATTTGAGTCCAAAATTTTTACGTTTACAGGCAGAACGGGAACTTAAAGGAAGATTATTACTTCTAAGACTTTCCTTTCTTGAAAATATCCAAAAGAAAAAATACATACTTCCGGTTATTAAAAAATCAATCAAGAGTATAATTCCAATCTTAAAAGCTATTCTTTTGTTTACCGAAAACAAAATACCTGATACTGCCCTGGATATAATAAATTTTACCTCAGAAAAACTGGATATGGAATTAGTCGCCTTGATTCAAGCTTGGGACTATACCAGAAAGAAAAAAATAAAATCTTCTACCGAAGATGTTGTGAACTTTTTCCAAGAATATGTAAAAGAAGTTGATAAGCTTTCTCATTTTGTAGATCAGTTCAAAATTGATTAATCTATACTTCCCATCTTATATAATTTATTATTATTTACTACCTTTAATTTAAAACTATGAGTAAAATAATCATCATAGGTGGTGGTGCAGCCGGAATGATGGCAGCCGGTGTAGCAGCAAAAAATTGCGAAGAAGTTCTTCTGATTGAAAAAACCGGTAGCCTGGGAAATAAATTGTCCATTACAGGCAAAGGCAAGTGTAACCTAACTAATACTGAACCAAAGATTTCTACCTTTATTGAAAAATTTGGTGTGAAGGGGAAATTCCTATACAATTGTTTTTATAAATTTTTTAATCAAGATTTGATTGAATTTTTTGAATCTAAAAATTTACCACTTAAAGAATTCTCCGGAGGTCGTATCTATCCCGCTTCTTTAAACGCAAGAGATGTGGTGAAAACTCTAATTGAATTTATAAAAAATAATGGAGTCCAAGTAAAATTAGACGAAAGAGCAGTAAAGCTTATTATTTCAGATGATAAAATCAAATACTTGATAACAAATGAGAAAAAGTATTCCTGCGACTCAATAATAATTGCTGCCGGAGGGATGTCTTATCCTAAAACCGGCTCCACGGGTGATGGTTACGAACTAGCCAAACAAGCGGGTCATACAATATCCCCACTGCTTCCGTCTCTTGTACCCTTAAAGACGGAAAACATTCCTAAAAATCTGGTTGGCTTGAAGCTAAAGAATGTAAAAGTAGATGTTTATAACAAAGAAAAAGAGAAATTAGCCAGCGAGTTCGGTGAATTTTCTTTTACTGATTATGGTCTGGATGGATCAGCAATTTTAGAATTAAGCAGAAATTTAAAAAACAAGTTTACCAAATGCAATTTGGAACTGAAGATTGATCTGAAACCGGTCTTAACAGAAAAAAAATTGCATAATAGAATAATCAGAGAAGCAAAAAAACATGGCAAGCAAGAATATAAAACCCTTTTGGGAAAATTGCTTCCCAAAAAAATGGTCACTATTTTTCTTAGAAAGACCAATGTAGATCCTCATAAAAAAATTGCCAGTATCACTACTGAGGATAGATCTGAACTTATAGATTTACTTAAAAATTTTACAGTGGAGATCTGCCGGACGGCAAGTATTGAGAATGCCATAATTACAGCCGGTGGCATTAAAACAGACCAAATTAATCCCAGGACAATGGAATCAAAATTAGTTCAAGGTTTGTTTTTTGCCGGGGAGGTAGTGGATATTGATGCGGCGACGGGTGGATATAACTTACAAGCTGCTTTTTCTACGGGTTATGTTGCAGGAAAATCTGCTGCAGGGTCAAGTAGTAACAAGTAGTAAAAAGTGGTACTATTCTTCAGCTTTTTTTAAAATGCTCACGGGAGTTATTTTTGTTATGGCTCTTGCCGGGATTAAAGTCGTTAGAATTGTTATCAAAAGAGATACCCCCACTACAATTAATACATCCAAAAATTCAATCTGAACTGGAATTTCTCTAAAAGGCAATCCGCTTATTGGAATTTTGATAAAATGCCATTTCATTTGAGCCAATAAAATTATAAATGACGAGATCAAGCCTGCTGACGTACCAATTATACCTACAAATAATCCATTTTTCAAAAATATGCTGGTGATCTCATCTTTTTTGGCGCCTAATGATTTCAAAATTCCTATTTGCTCTCTTTTCTCTCCCAGCAATTTAAGATAATTTCCTATCATATTGAAGGCAGTTACCAAAAAAATCAGAATAAGAACTAGAAACATAACCTTTTTTTCAAATTTTATGGCAGAGAACAGATGCCGTTCAAACTCACGCCAGTCTTTAACAATATAATCTTCGCCTAGGCTTTTTGATAATTTCTTTGCAATTTTAATAGCATTTTCGGGAGAACCGGATTTTAGCTCTAAAAAAGAAATTCCATTATCTATATCCGAAAAATCCTGTAAGGTCTCCAAATCAGTGAAGGTATATTTCATATCGTATTCAGGCAGACCTGTATAATACAATCCTACAACTTTTAGCCCTTTGCTTTTGGGTATTAAGCCAAAAGGCGTAGGCTGATCAGCTATAGGCGACATAAGCTCTACCGTATCATTTACATTTACCCCCAGATTTAGGGCAATCTCTGACCCCAGAATTATACCATTTTCCATATCAGCAGCCGAGGGATATCCCAGATAAATATTCTTGGTTAAATCCGAGACATGCTGGTGCATTTCCAAATCAATGCCCTGGCACACTGTGCCTGTTACGTTTTTATTATGCATTAGCATTAGTTCTTTTTGCAGAACTGGACTTGTACTGACATCTTCAAGTTTGTTTACTTTTGCAATCAATTTATCGGGGGATTTTATTTTTTGGAAATTCCGGGAATATATCTTAATTTCTGAATGTAAGCCTAAAATTCTTTTTGTTACATCCTGCTCCAAACCATTCATTACAGACATAACCACAATTAAAGCAAAAACACCCAGAGCAATGCCGAATATTGATATGAGGTTGCCCAGGGAAAAGCCAGCTTTTTTTGAAGATTTTAGGTATTTATATGCTAGCCAGTCTGTGTACATCAGCTATTTGTTTTCTATAGTATCTCTAATTTTTTCTAAAATCTGATAAAAACTAGAGGCAAAAAAATCAGCTTTTGTTATGATTTCTGCTTTATGCTCCCGGGCATGCGGATCATCTATGGCATAAACTGACATACGGGCATTTTTTGCAGCTTCCACCCCTACCAAAACATCTTCAATTACCAGACAATTTTTCGGTTTAATACCAAGTCGTTCTGATACTCGCAGAAAAATATCAGGATGCGGCTTTCCTCTTTCTGCCTGGCAACCGGTTACAATTGCATCAAAATATTCTAGGATAGAGTTGCTTTTTAAAACTTTTCCTGTAAGTTCTTTATTATTACTAGTGCCCACAGCCAGCCTGATATTTTGTTGGTTTAGATATTCAAGCAATTTTTTAACTCCATCTTTTAATTTAATTTTATTCTCATAATGAGATTCAACCATATTCACCCATTCTCTCATTATCTCTTCTACTGTTTCTGGTAGGTCAAATCTATTTTTAAAGTATTTTGCTACTTCTGCAAAACTATTGCCTGAGTCTATTTCCAAAAATATATTTTTGGGAGGTGTAATCCCTCGTTTTTCCAAAAATTCAACATCTACATCAGCCCAAATTCCCATTGAGTCAATTAAGGTGCCGTCCAGATCGAATATAACAGCTTTTAAATCCATTAATGTTTCACCAATTTTTCTCTCACCTTTCCACTAACCATATCCATTATCCATACAACCAATGCTATGAGCCACATTATAAGTCCAACGTTACGCCAGTGCAAAAGTTGCTGTTCCTGTTTTAGGGCAAGGCCGATACCGCCACCTCCCACAAAACCAACAATTGTAGCCATCCGAACATTTATATCCCAACGGTACATAGTAAATGCGAGATAGGGAGAAATAATTTGAGGAATAACTGCATAAATCCAAACCTGTAGAGTGTTGGCACCGGTAGATTTCATTGCTTCAATTGGTCCGGAATCAATATTTTCTATTTGTTCCGAATAAAGTTTGGTAAGAGCTGCCATGGAATGAAAAAGCAAAGCCAACATACCGGCAAAAGGCCCGATACCAACCCAAACGCAAAATATGATTGCCCAGACGAGGGCTTCTATGGAGCGAACAATTGTAGCCACTGTCCGCACAATTATGTAAACTGTATTTCCCAGAAGATTTTTGGGCATCAAATTTCGTGCTGCAAAAAAGCTGAAAATAAAGGCTAAAGGAATTGCAAACACGGTAGCTAGAAGTGCCAGATATATTGTCTCTGACAAAGCGGATAACATTTTTAGGAGATTATCAAAATTGGGATTAAATAATTGTGATATTATAACTTTTGAGTTTTTGAATTTTGCAATTAGCTTGATCGGATTTACTTCTACAATATCCCAGCCGACTACAAAAGTTATGGCGATTAAAATAAAAATTTCCCATCCCCAAAGTGTTTTATACCATCTTCTTTTCTTTATCTTTTTAGATCGAAAACCCTTATGACCGAGAGAATTTTGGGTAACAAAAGTGATAATACCTAAAACCACAGAGGTTATAAGGAAGTAACTAAATTTATATTCAACCACATTTAACTGTTCCAGGAGATAAAAACCGGTTCCCACAAGATATAACCATATTAGCAAATCAATAATAAATGCTTTAATCAAAGATAGAGTATTGTATTGTTTTTTCATTTTATGTCCACCTCTTCTGCGTCCTGTCCGTAGATATCTTTAAATTTTTGTTCATCTATTTCTGTGGGTTCTCCATCGAACATTAATTTTCCGCCCTTAAGCGCAACAACTCGTGTACCGTATTTTCTAGCCAAGCTGAGAAAGTGAAGAGAACAAATTATTGTGATATTATCATTTTTATTTAGATTACCCAGATATCTCATAACTGAATCAGCGGTAGCAGGGTCAAGACTGGCAACAGGTTCATCTGCTAGAATCAGTTTTGGATTTTGCATCAAAACCCTTGCTATTGCTACTCTTTGCTGCTGCCCACCACTAAGATTCTTTACTTTTTGATTTGCAAATTCTTCCAAACCTACACGTTTGAGATTTTTTTTAGCTTGAGCTACAAGTTCATTATCTAAACGTGGGAAAAGTGATTTTATAGTAGAGAAATATCCCAATCTGCCTGATAATGCATTAGTTAGGACCGTAAGATTCTTTATGAGATTGAATTGCTGAAATATCATTCCTATTTCGCGTCTTGCATGTCGTAAGGGAGTTCCTCCGAGATCACAGACATTGGTGCCTTCAAAATATATTTTTCCGCTTGTGGGCTCAATCAATCTGTTTATACATCTCAATAAAGTTGATTTTCCAGAACCCGATAATCCCAGTAGTATCAAAAAATCACCTTCTTTAACTTCCAGATCTACATCATTTATGGCGTGAGTATCTTCATCATAAAACTTATTCAATTTTTCCAATGTAAGTATGTTTTCCATAAATTTTCCTATTCTTGTAGAAATTTCTCAGCTTTTTCTCCCAGGGCGTCCAAAGTTTCACGTACTACATCATAAGTGGAGTCTGTGCTTTTATAAAATCCATCTATATGATAAATCTCCTGAAAAGTCTTTTTACCGCGCTCCGTTTCAGCAATTTTTATTAATGCATTGACGATCTCTTCTTTCATCCCTTTGGGAAATTCTTTTCGGAAAGTAACAGTATCATTGGGAATCCAGTCTGTAAATCCTACTATCTTAACTTTTTCTTTCACATCCGGGTAAGTATCTTCTATTGTATAGCGTGCATCTTGAATTTTTCCGTCTTTCTTAGGAGACCAAAATGTGCATCCTACATCAGCATTACCTTTGTAAACAGAAATAATCGCTTGCGGATGTCCACCTGCGAAAAAATACTTTGCAGGTTCAATATCTTTTTTAGCCAGAGTTGCGGAAGGGAAAATATATCCTGAAGTAGAAGCGGCATCGGTGTAGGCTATCACTTTTCCTTCAATATCTTCCAGGCTTTCAATTCCACTATCTGCCAATGTTACAAATTGACCCCGGTACTTTTTAAGACCATTTCTTATAGTAGTTAAACCTACATCAGCCCCATATTTCTTATGAGCCAAAAGATAGGCAAAAGTAGGTAACCAGGCAATGTCTGCTTCGTCTGTCCCCATGGCTTCAATTACAGCGGCATAACTAACCGGAACAGCTACTTTAAAGTGATATCCGGTCTTTTCAAACAACATATCTGCAATTTGTTCTGCATCCTGTAAAATTTTTCCTGCTTCTACCGAAGGGACAAAGTACATCTTAATTGGGTTGGATTTGGAACCCAATGGGCCTTGTTCGCCACAACTATTTATTATTAAAAAAGTTATTAACAATATGAATACCAGCATTATTTTTACTTTTTTCATATTTTCTCCTTGCTTAATTTTTAATTAATTTTGTTTCTGTAAAATCTTTTTTGTATATTTCGTTGTCAAACAATAAATTTAGAAAGTAGGGGAATGTGAAATTTTAGAGGAAAATAAAAAATGGGCCCAACAGGAGTCGAACCTATGACCGCCCGGTTATGAGCCGGGAGCTCTACCAGCTGAGCTATGGGCCCAATAAATGTGAGTTGTTTTCAATAACTACTACGTTTCATTGTCAAGTTTTTCAGAAGTTGACTTGCCTCTACCATCTAACGTATTAAATAAACTACTTATTTTTTTACAAAAAGGCAAATTTTTTTATATAAAATATTTCTACGAGAAATTACTTTACAAAATCTATCACCAATGCTTTTTTTGAGAGCTACCGATGTTATCATGTAAGAGATAATTTATTAATTAGTTTTTATAAAATGCAAATAACATTTCAATAATTGTAATCTTAAGGAGAATTTATGATAAAAGAAAATTTTGGTAAAATGATAGAAAGATCCATAAAGAAAAATTGGGATTTGCCCGGTCTGTCCAATTTTAAAGGCAAGTCTCTTTCCTATGGGCAAATAGCAGATAGAATCATCTATTTGCATCAGGTTTTCAAAAAATTTAAAATCAAACCAGGCGATAAGGTAGCCCTTTTGGGTAAAAACTCAGCAAATTGGGGTATTGCTTATCTGTCTTCTGTTACTTATGGAGCTGTAGTTGTACCAATTCTCACTGATTTTCATGCAAATGATATACACCATATTGTTAACCATTCTGATTCCAAAATGTTATTTGTGATGGAAAATATTTTCACTGAACTGGATCCTGCTAAAATGGATAAAGTAAACACAATCTTTTCTATAGAAAATTACGAAATACTTTTTACCAGAATTAATAAAGCAAAAAGCAAACTCCTGGAAGTAGAAAAATCATACCTGGAGGCATATGGAGGAGTATTAACTTCGGATAAGCTATCATTTGATGATATAAGTAATGAAACGCTGGAAGGAATTGTATATACTTCCGGCACTACTGGATTTTCAAAGGGCGTAATGTTAACCCATAATAACCTTGCCGCAAATATGGTTTTTGCCAGAGAACATATGGACCTTGTCCCTGGGGATACCATTCTTTCTTTTTTACCTGTTGCCCATTCTTTTGGTTGCGCATTTGAATTTCTTTATCCTTTCTGTATGGGTTGTCATATCACATTTCTGGGAAGAATACCTTCTCCCACAATTATTCTAAAAGCTTTTAATAAGATCAAACCAAATTTGATTCTGTCAGTACCTTTGGTCCTGGAGAAAATTTACAATAGTAAAATAAAGAAAGCTACAGGCAAATTTCCTATTAGTATATTAATAAAAACTCCAATTCTTAAAAAATTGATTTATAAAAAAATCAGAAAAACCCTTGTAGATTCTTTTGGAGGTGAATTTAATGAGTTCGTTATTGGTGGTGCTCCTTTAAATGCAGCAGTAGAAGATTTTTTAAAAAAAATCAGATTCCCCTTCACTATCGGCTATGGTATGACAGAATGCGCACCTCTGATTAGTTATATTAACTGGCGTGAACACAGAAAGCAATCAGTAGGAATTTGTGTTAACACTTTGGATTGCAAAGTGGATTCGGATGATCCTCAAACTGAGGTGGGAGAATTGCTGGTAAAGGGAGAGAATGTTATGATTGGTTATTATAAGGAAAAAGAAAAGACTGCAGAAGCAATAGATGAAGAAGGTTGGCTTCACACCGGAGATTTGGCTTTGATTGATGAAGATGGTTTTATCTATATTAAAGGTAGAAAAAAGACTATGCTTCTGGGACCATCAGGGCAAAATATTTATCCTGAAGTTATCGAAGCAAAACTTTCTAATTTACCATTTATCGAAGAAGCTATACTCGTAAAAAGAGAAGGCAAACTTGTAGCCCTTGTTTATCCGGATTATGATAATTTGAAGCTAAAAGGAGCCGAAGAAAAAAGACTTAATAAAATCATGAAAGACAATCGTGAAAAAATAAATGAAGTCTTACCTGCTTTTAGTAAGATATCCAAGATACAGATATATCCCGAAGAATTCGAAAAGACTCCCAAGAAGAGTATAAAGCGATACATGTACAAATAGGGCGAATGATAGTTCTGGAATGTAGTTGGTGTTTTATCTAAAATTATTCTTGAGTTTTATTGTTGGCAGTGTATGGATTACGCTTGCCACGATTATTGCTGAGCAGTTTGGTTCTAAGGTTGGTGGAGTGATTGCCGGAGTTCCATCCACAATTCTTGTTTCATTGTTATTTATAGGCTGGACACAAAATTTACAGGTTGCTCAGGAAGCTACATCAATAATACCTGCTATTTTAGCTCTTGATGCCTTGTTTGTTTTTATTTATATTCTCATCGGCAAACACGGATTTATACCTGCTATAGTATCCTCTACAATTATCTGGATCGGAGTAGCTTTAACCCTAATATTTTTGCAATTCGACAGATTTATTCTGGGGTTATTCATGCTTGTTTTAGTTTTGATTTTTGTTTTCAATTTTACTGAGAAGAGGATGCTGATCTCACCTCAACAACGGAGGCGTATAAATTATAAGTTCGGTCAAATTATTATCAGAGGATTGATAACGGGAAGCATCATTGTTTTTTCTGTAGTTATGGCAAAAATCGGGGGACCACTATTTGGTGGTGCTTTTTCCTGCTTTCCTGCAGTTATGATCTCCACCATGGTAATTACTTATTATGAACATGGCATGACATTTTCGCGAGCAGTTATGAAAATCCTGATGGTCAGCGGACCGATTAATGTGGTAATTTATGCAATATTTTTCAGATTTTCCGTTGTATCTTTTGGGCTGGTAGGTGCCACTCTGTTTGCCTTTGCGATTTCTATAATTAGCACCTATTTTGTTTATAGATTAGTTAAGCAAAGGATGCTATAAAGTTTTATTCAGTAAATTTCTTACCTGAACCAGGTTGACCAGATTTCTCAATCCTATCCTTGTATTTTTCAAGAGTTTTACTAAAAATGTCATTTAGATTAATTTCAGAAGAATTGGCTAAAAATAGCACACAAAACAGGACATCACCAAGCTCTGATTCCCAATCCTTTGTTGGCACAAATTCTGCTTTTCCATATTCTGTGGCTAGTAAGAATTCTTTTGATAATTCTCCGGCTTCGGATATTAGATCCAGAACTCTAAATTCGATTTTTGTTTCAATATTATGTTTTTCTGTAAATTTTTTTACTTTTTTTTGTAATTTGTTCATATTTATCCTTTCAGCATTAATCGGAATTAAATTTTTGCTTAAGTCAAGTTTTATCTTAATCAAAAAAATAATTGATAAACATCTTAAATCCTTTCAAAATTCGAAAAAGTTGACATAAAAGTCCATAAATTTGCATAAAATATCAAAATAAAATTAAAAGGAGATTGCGATCAACGAAATTACCAGTGAATTGGCGAAAACTAAAGAAGAACAGGAACAATGGAACAATTTTTTGGCAAATACAAAATTATGCCCTTTGGCACAATCTGTAGATTGGGGCGAATTTAAAAAAATTTCCAACTGGAAGCCATTAATAATTTTACTAAAAAAAAATAATAAAATTATTGGCGGAGTCCAAATCTTAAAACGAAAAATACCATTTCTGGCTAAATCAATCTTTTATGCTCCGCGCGGTCCTGTACTTGATTTTCATAATAAAGAATTGCTAGCTGTGCTTATTGATAAAACAAAGGAATTAGCCCAAAAACACAAGGCAATAGTCCTAAAAATTGATCCTGAAATTGAAGAGGATGATAAAATAACTAAAGAAAACTTAGAAAATTTTGGCTTTAAATTTAGGAAAAAACAGATTCAACCTCGAGCCACTTTTTTTGTTGATCTTACACGCGAATTAGACGATATACTAATGAGCTTCAAGTCAAAACATCGTTATAATATTAGATTATCCGGCAGAAAAGGCATTGAGGTTAAGATGATGACTGACAAGGAGGGTGTTGAAATTTTTTACAATATTCTGCAAGAAACTGCAAGTCGGGATTCTTTTATAATACACTCCAAGCGATATTATGAGCGCATTATTAATCTTATGTCTGATAAGGATATGATCAAAATTTTCGTTGCTTTTTATAAAAATAAACCTTTGGCTGCCGTGTATATTTTTTGTTTTGGAGATAAAATCTGGTATATGTATGGGGCTTCCTCTAGCGAACATCGCAATCGTATGCCTAATCATGCTATTCACTGGGAAGTTATTAAGTGGGCAAAAGCCCAGGGTTATAAGATCTATGATCTTTGGGGGATACCTGTTAAGCCAAAACCCGAACATCCGCTATTTGGCGTTTATAGATTTAAAAAAGGATTTAAAGGAGAAAAGAAAGTATTTATTGGTATGCATGATCTGGTTTTCAATGTTTTTTGGTATAAATTTTTTAATAAAAGTGTAAAAACTTATACCAACATAAGAAGTCTGTTGAAAAAAGGTAAAATTTCGGATTCTCTTGAGGAATGATTTGATATGAATTTGAAGGAATTGATTTCAGAGATTAATATAATTGAAATTTATAATAAAAATAAATTGTGCGATATAGACATTACCGGGATTTCTTATGATTCGCGAAAAGTAAAACCAGGTAATATTTTCGTAGCATTCAAAGGTGAGAACTTTGATGGACATAAATATATTCAACAATCGCTACAAAAGGGTGCTGTTTCTGTTGTGTGTGATAATCCCGATTTTTGCAAAGATTTATCTAAACCTGTTATTTATGTAAAAGATTCTAGGAAAACTTTGGCACATCTGGCAGCCAAATTTTATGATTACCCCTCCCAGAAATTAATTCTAATAGGAGTTACTGGAACAGATGGTAAAACTACTACCTGTGAAATTATATACCGAATGCTCAGACAAAGTGGTAAAAAAGCAGCTATAATTTCAACTTTTGGAGCCAGAATTGGGTCTGAAGTTATAAAAACCGGCTTGCATACAACCACACCTAATTCAGTTGACGTGCAAAAATTGCTGGCTAAAATGGTAGAGTTTAATACGGATATTGCAATTCTTGAAACCTCGTCACATGGCTTAGCACAATATCGGGTAGAAGCATGTCATTTTGATATAGGTATTGTAACTAATCTAACCTCCGATCATTTGGATTATCATAAAACACTTAAGCAATATAAAAAAGCAAAGGCTAAATTACTAAAATATATTGAGAATAGAAACAATAATTCCCGGAAGCCTAAAACGATAATTTTAAACAAAAATGACAAACATTTTGATTTCTTTAACCAGTACAAAGCAGATAATAATTTAAGTTTTGGTTTTAAAACCGGTGCAGACTATAGACCAGTAGATACAAATATTTCTGAAAGAGGAGTAGAATTTGTTTTAGAGGCTGAAAATAAGACTCAAAATATCACCAGTCCCCTTATGGGAAAGCATAACGTAGAAAACATTTTAGCTGCTATTGCTGCTTGCAGAGTTTTGCATGTAGGTTGGTATAAAATGGCATCCACCCTCAAATCCATTCCCACTGTTATGGGACGTCTTGATAAGATAGAGCATAAGATTGGGAATTTTAATGTTTTCATTGATTTCGCCCATACACCTCAGGGTCTCGAAAGTGTTTTGAAAACGGTGAAAAATTTTACTAAAAACAATATACATGTAATTTTTGGCTGTCCTGGATTGCGTGATCGAACTAAACGCGAGCCCATGGGCAGGATCGCGGCAAAACATGCAGACAAAGTTTATATTACAGCTGATGATCCGCGTGAGGAAGTTTTAGTTAAAATAATGCACGAGATTGCTCGAGGATGTATAAGGGAAGGTAAAAAAGACGGTATTGATTATTTTATGATCCCTAACAGAAAAAATGCTATTCGGAAAGCAATTAATTCGGCAGAAGAAGGAGATACGGTTATAGCCTGCGGTAAGGCTCATGAAAAATCACTTGCCATTAGTGGGAAAGAGATCTCCTGGGATGAATATAAGGTGGTTAGAGAAGCACTGAATATTAAAAACTAATAATTTTTCAGCAGAATTACTAACATAATGATAAAAATGAATTACATTTCGAAGCTACCCATTTTGTCTTTTAGAAATTTGCAATTATATTGACAGCATTTATTCCTTCATTCTTTTATGTTCTGAAATAATAGGTAAAAATGAAGGAAATATGAAAATATTAGTCACAGGTATAACTGGATTTATTGGCGGCAAAGTTTGTGATAAACTTATTGAAAATAATCATAAAACTATCGTTTCACTCATCAGACCTGGCACAAAAAAAAGCAGATACCGAGAGTATGATAAAAATGGGGTTAAATGTGAATTTATTGAATTAATAGATAAAAATTCAATTAAGCGAATTTTTAACAAATATAAATTTGATATTGTTTATCATATTGCAGCAATACGAGGAGGCAGGAACCTTCCCAAAAAGCAATACTTTGATGTTAATGTAAATTCTACAAAATATATCGCCGAAGAATGTATCAAAAATAATTCTAAGATGATATTTTGCAGTTCTGTGGGGGTATTTGGAGCTATACCCAAAGAGTTACCTCCAGATGAAAATACTCCTAGGCAAGATGATAATTATTATCATTATACCAAGATAGAGGCAGAAAATATTTTACAGAGATTGGTCAAACAGAATTTGGAATTAATTATAATTAGACCCTCAATTACTTACGGGATTGGAGATTTTGGTTTCCCTTTCAATCTCATAAAATTAGTTGATAAAGGTATGATGTTTCTTTCAAGTAATGATATAAAAATAAATATGGTAAACCTAAATACTTTAACTAAAGCTTTTATTCAAGCTGGAAAAACCAAGTTAAATTCAGGTAATGCTTATAATATTGCTGATAAAAATCCAATTTCTCTTAAAAAACTAGTGAACCACATAAATTACAAATTAAAAGGTAAAAAATATCCTTTCTGGAAGGTAATCCCAAAGTTTATCTTTAATTTCTTCGATTTCATATTTTCAAATATATTAAAAAATGAATTGTGGAAAGCACGTATAGAACTTATTTCTAAAAGCTGGTATTATGATGTAACACCAGCTGAGCAAGATCTTAGATTCAAAGCAGGAAATACTATTCCCGACTTTAACTATGTCATAGATTGGTATAAAGATTTTAAAAAGGAAGAGCAATAATGGCTATTCCTATTCTCAAAAATTGGCAAAACTATTTTACCAAAAATCCTAATGAAGGTTTAGGATCCAGCTACGAAAGAATTGTCCTCAATAAAAAATTAATAGAAATAATTAAAAAGTATAATTGTAATTCTATTCTTGAAGTACCGAGTTTTGGCTTTACAGGAGTCAGCGGAATAAATTCAATGTTTCTGTCCAAACAGGATTACCCGGTCACAATTATTGACAATGATGAAAAAAGAACTGATTTAATAAAACATGTTTGGGAAAAAGTCGGTCTAAATGCCATTATTGAATATCAGAAAGATTTTAGCAAATTAAAATTTTCTGATAATTCCTTTGATATGAGCTGGAATTTTTCTGCTCTTTGGTTTGTTAATAACCTAAATAAATTTTTATTCGAATTAAACAGAGTTACAAGGAGAGTAATTTTAATTTGTGTTCCCAATAGATCCGGTTTAGGTTATTTGTCTCAAAAATATTTTTCTAGTTCTGACCTTAAAGAACATCTAAATGAAAAGAATATCATTCCTAAAAATTTTATTGCCATTTTAAGGAAGTATAATTGGAAATTAGCAAATTGGAATTATATTGATTGCCCACCCTGGCCCGATATTGGTATGGGAAAAGAAAAATTTCTTGAGTTATTACATCTTAATTTTCTTATAAGAAACAAATCTACTCGAAATAAAAAAAATGAAAATAGCTGTATATTGGACTTTTACAAAGGCAACAAACCAAGCTTTGGAAACGAAATGTTAAAATATTCCTGGCTGGAAAAAATTGCTCCCAAATTTATTAAGTATTTTTGGGCTCATCATAAGTATTTCTTATTCATCAAAAATTGATAAAATGAAAGTCACAGTTAAGAAAATAAAGAATGAGTCAGATGTATTACAAATACTAAAAGGTCTAAACTTCAATAAATTGTTTCAAAATGAAGAAAAAGTTTACATTAAACCTAACTTTGTAGCTCCTAGAGATAATTCAACAGGCGCTACTACTAATCTTAAAATCATAAAAACCATTGCAGAGGCTTTAAACACAATTGGTGTAAATCCAATAATCATTGAAACGCCGGGGATGGAATACAATGTTGAAGATGTATTTAATGCCTTAAATATATATGATTTTGCTGAACAGAATAATATTGGATTATGTATCCCAAAACCAAAAGATTTTGTAAAACGTAAAATTTTTCAAGGTAAAGTTTTGAAGTTTGCAGAAATACCCCAACAAATTCTAAATTATAAATTGATTAACATTCCTGTAATGAAAACCCATGTTATAACAACAATTACCCTTGGCATGAAAAATCTTATGGGTCTTTGTAGTGATAGCACAAAAAGGATGATGCATGTAAAAGGTATCCACAAAACTATAGTTGATTTAAATAAACTTATAATCCCTGATTTAACAATAATTGACGCTACAAATACTATGCAAGGCGATGGGGCGGTATATGGCGATCACAAAAAATTGGATATTGTTATAGCAAGTCAAAATACAATAGCCGCTGATAAAATCGGCAGTAGAATAATGGGATTGGAGGAATCTACAATCTCTTTTCTAAATTTAACAAATTTTAAAAAGAAAATTCAAATCGATGGTGAATTAAAATGTTATGATTTTACTTTACCAAAACCAGGAAAAATATATAGATTAATTTACAGACTATTATATTTTATTGATATTTTTTTCTTCTCCTTTTTTAAAACACATTTCAATAAATTTCTTTATTCAACAGGTTTAATTGGAACTCGTCCGGAAATATTAAAAAAATGCACTAAATGTGGAATTTGTTCTGATATATGCCCTGTAAACGCAATTTTGATGGAAAAGCAAAAAATAGATTATAAAAAATGTATTAGATGTTTGAAATGTTTAGAAGTATGCCCAGAAAAAGCCATTATTATCAAAGGAGTTTCCAAACCGGAGAAAATTAAGAAAAATGACTGATAAAAAGAAAATTATAATTGGAATTATTATAGGAGTTATTCTCATTCTCATTTGGTTACATTTTATTAATATTGATAAGGTATTTTCATATTTAAAAAAACTCAAACTCTTTTATATAATTATTGCTGCCTTTCTTTATCTGTTCTCATATTTCATAAGATCGCTCAGATGGAGATACATACTAAAGCCGGTAAAAAAACTTACACCCCAAAAGACATTCTTAATCTGGATTGGTGGAAATTTTTTGAATTATATTATCCCCATTAGAGCCGGCGAGTTCGCTAAAGCCTATTTTTTAAAAAGAACGGATAATATTGCAATATCTAGAAGTTTACCTTCGATTTTCATTGACAAGGTATTTGATTCATTAGCGATATTCGTTGTACTTGCATTAATTCCTTTTCTGGAAATAAATATTTCTAAAACCTTAACGATTCTTTTAATAATACTAGTAGCACTTGTAATAATTGGTATTTGTATATTAATTGTCGCTGCCGTGAATAAAAAAATAGTAGTGAAATTTTTCCATAAATTCTTTTTCTTTATCCCCCAAAAATATGAAAAAAAATTTTTTGAGATTACTGAAATATTTGTTGAAGGTATTGGATTATTTAAAAATCATTATAATATGTTACCGACAATTTCTCTGCTCACATTGTTGGCAGTTATTATTGACAGTGTCTATTTTTTTACTGTATTTAAAGCATTTGGACAAACTATAGCCTTTCCACTAATTTTGTTTGGTTATACTCTTATTTATCTTTCGTATATCCTCCCATACCCACCAGGACAATTGGGCAGTAATGAATTAATTATGGTAATTATTTTTTCTGTTGGATTAGGTTTAGATAAAGATATGGTGAGCGCAGTTATGTCGTTTGCCCATCTGTTAACTGGAATTTTAATCATTGGAGTGGGTTTATCTAGTATGAGTTATATCGGAGTAAAGCTACTGGATACATTTAAAGATGTAAAAATTGACAGTATGGAAGAAGAATTTGAGGATAAATGATAAATTTTAATAATCCCCACGGGAGAAATGGATGAAAAAAATATTTGTTTTTTGTGTATTATTATTTCTTTTCGGCTCTTCAGTTTGGGCAAGTTCAAATGTTCCATTAACCGCTCAAGATCACCCCGATGACGATGGTTCTGCTATCGATTTATCATGGAAATATGAGGGAGAACTGCCTTTTAGTATCTGGATCGAACGAAGTAAAGATGGAAAAGATTTTGAATTAATATCGAAAATAGCTCCTGCTAAAACTTATATCACAGATGGAAAAAATATTAAGCCGGGCAATCAATATTACTATAGATTAAAATTCGTAGATGCACAATCAAATATAATGGCAAGTACAGATATTGTAAAAGCAAAATCTGAAGCACAGTGGTTTAATTCTAGACGCACCCCTTTACTTGTTATGGTAATAATCCTTTCTGCAGCAATTCTTTATTTTATTCTTTCCGCTCGTAAAGGTAAGCATCTATTTATTAGAAAAATAGCAGGTCTGGATACAATTGAAGAAGCTGTGGGCAGAGCAACCGAATTGGGCAAACCTCTTCTATTCGTACCTGGTATAATGGATCTTGATAATATTCAGACCCTTGCCGGATTAAATATACTGAGTCATCTGGCAAAGAAGGTTGCAAAATATGATTCTACTTTATATGTACCAGTAAGTAAATCCATGGTTTTATCGACTGCCAAAGAAATTGTGAAAGAAGCATACCTTAAAGTTGGCAGACCTGATGCCTTTGATTCTGATTCTGTCTTCTATCTTACTGATGATCAATTTGGCTACGTGGCAGGTGTGGACGGTATAATCGTACGAGAAAAACCTGCTGCTACTTTTTATTTGGGAGCATTTTATGCCGAATCTTTGATTCTGGCGGAAACCGGCTTCGAGAGTGGAGCGATACAAATTGCCGGGACAGCCATGCCTTCACAAATCCCCTTCTTTGTTGCAGCTTGTGATTATACTCTTATCGGAGAAGAACTTTTTGCCGCATCAGCCTACCTTTCGGATCAACCGAATCAATTGGGCTGCCTTAAAGGACAGGATGTGGGTAAAGCACTTATTCTAATAACTATTTTTGTGGGAATAATCCTCGATATTTTTGGTGTAAATATAATTACTAATTTCTTACAGATGAAATAATCTCAGAAAGGATCATAGATGAAAAGACAGTTTCCTTTAGTGATAACATTTGTGGTTGGTATGCTGGTAATTGTATCACAATTTATACCCCATCAACCTTTTGGACATCTTTCTGATACTTTGGAAAGTTGGTTTCTTATAATATCAGGCTTTGCTATTTTACTTGGTCAATTAAATCTTCTCAAGGTAAACATCATTAAAATACACAGAAAAGTACGCAACTGGCAGTACTATATAGTTTGCGTTGTAAGTTTTGTAGTTATGATAACTATTGGTATTCTATGGGGCACTCAAGACCAACCAGGACTTTTGGGTCAGGGTAGCGCTCTCGTCTCTTTTTTCGGCAGAAAACCATTTGATTATATCTTTAAACATTTCTTTGAAAATTTATCCGCGACAATGTTTTCTCTTTTAGCTTTCTTTATGGCTTCTGCCTCTTATCGTGCCTTTCGTGCCAGAAATTTGGAATCATCTCTACTTTTGATATCTGCTGTTCTTGTTATGCTTGGTAGAACTACAATTGGCACCTGGTTGACAGGCTGGATACCGGAAGATCTCACTTATCTTCACATACCACAAATTGCAAATTTTATTATGAAATATCTGCAAAAAACCGGTCAAAGAGCCATAATGATATGTGCTGGTCTGGGTATTGTGGGTAGCTCGTTACGAATAATTCTGGGCATCGAACGTTCTTATCTGGGAGGAAAATAATTATGAGTTTTTTTGAAAAATTAATGAAAATAGATAGACGTATAATTTTTCTTTTGATTTTCATTGGAGTTGCAGTTCCCTTAATCGTAGCTTTAAATTTTACTTTAGAAATAACACAGCCTGTTAGAAAAGTATATAGTCTTGTAGAAGACGCAGATGATGGTGCATATATTCTGTTATCATTTGATTATGGTCCCTCCACTAAACCGGAGATCCAACCGATGGCAATTGCAGTTCTGAAGCATGCTTTTGAAAGAGATTATAAGGTTGTGTGCTCAGCATTATGGCCTATGGGGGTACTTATGTGTTCTGAAGCAATTGAAAGTGTAAAAGAAGAATATCCGAATATTGAATATGGAGTGGACTATGTAAATCTGGGTTATAAAGCAGGCGGGTTAGTTACTATCAATCACATGGGTAAAAATATGCGCGAGACATTCCCGACAGATGCAGCAAATAATCCCATATCCGAGATTCCAATAATGGACAATATTAAAAATCTCACTAATTTTGATTTTATTGTTGGCTTCTCTTCCGGTTCCCCCGGCTTAAAACAATGGGTCCAGGTTGCTCATGACGCTTATGGTGTTCCTGTTGCTGGTGGTTCTACTGCTGTACAGGTTCCATCTCTCTCTCCCTATTTAAATCGAGAAAATCAACTCGAAGGTTTACTGGGGGGCTTAAAAGGTGCTGCAGAATACGAAAAATTAATTGCATCGCCCGGCACTGCAGTAAAAGGTATGGATGCTCAATCTATTGCTCACCTCTTGATCATAATTTTTATTACAATTGGTAATATCGGTTACTTTGTGACCGGAAAATATAAACAAAAACGATTATAATTTTTAAGGAGCATTATGGCTTTAACTATGGAAAGACTGGGTGTTTGGATAGGTGCTGCTTTAACTTTTGCAATTTACAGTTTTTTGTACAAAGACAACCCCGTTTATAAAATTGCGGAACAGATTTTTGTAGGAATCTCTGCTGGCTACTGGTTTATTTACACAATTTTTAATATACTAAAACCTAATCTTTATACTCCACTCACCTCTGATTTTGGTAATAATACTCTTCTGGTTTTACCGGCAATTCTTGGAATCTTTATGCTTTGTCGTCTGGTTCCCAAAATTAACTGGGTAAGCCGCTATGCCATATCGGTAGTCGTGGGTACTACGGCAGGACTCGCTCTTATACGAACTTTACAATCTGACGTTATTACCCAAATGTCCGAAACAATAATGAATCCATTTTCGGGACCCAATGCAGCAGTAATCTTGGGAAAATGGATCTTAATTATTGGTACAACCACGGGAATAATCTATTTTTTCTTTAGTAAAAAACATACGGGAGCTTTTGGTGCTACTGCCAAACTTGGTATTGTCTTTCTTATGATATCCTTCGGTGCAGCTTTTGGTTATACCGTAATGGCGCGTATCTCTCTTTTGATCGGAAGATTACAGTATTTACTTGGAGAATGGTTAGGGATTATTCAACCATAAGCTTTAATATTATGTTTATCAACTAAATACAAACGGAGATGCAATAAAATGAAACATCTAAAAATATATTTGCTTATAACTTTTCTGATTATTTTTTCTGTTGCTAATGCCCAGTCTGTTATCTGGGAAGAAGATTTCCAAACCAATCCCGGTACCTGGAATTTAGACCAAAATTGGTCAATAACTAATGATATGCTGCAGCTATACTGGAGTCCCACCGTATCTCCGTATGATCTTTCTGCAACCTCACCTCCCATTTTCCTGCCTGATAATGTGGGAGATCTGCAAGTACTTCAATACATTAGCGAATATTCCACCAACCAAGGCGAATACTGCGAAATTAACATTCTGCAGGACCAAAACTCAACCACAATCTGGTCCTATGAACTTAATGGTCAGAATTGGGGTGATCCCGGTGGTACAGAATTTACTCATTCATTATATGATTTTGCCGGAATGGAAGTTCAAATTGAGTTCCGCAGCTATGGGACTTCTACCTACAACTTTAATAATTGGGATATCTATAATGTAGCCATAACTGCGTCGCTGGATCATGATCTGGCTGCTACAGATATATCTGGACCCAGTAGCTGTAATGTAGGAGATGAAACAGACTGGTCTGTTACTGTAAAAAACACAGGCATGAATCCTGAATCTGACTATACCATCAAATTAATGAAAGAGGGAGAAGTAGAATTGGCTTCTCAAACAGTATCTACCGCCTTAGATCCGGATGAGGAATACACCCAGGATTTCACCTGGATACCTTCTAGCGACGAAGCCACTTATCTCTATGGTAAAGTCGAGATGTCAGGTGATGAATTTACAGGCAATAATGAAACTGGTTATCATAACATAAATATCTATCCGGAAAACGCACCTTTGATACTTGTATGGGATAATGACAATAGCTCAGGAGTCAGCAATCCTGATTTAACGGGAGAAACCCCCTGTGAGCAATTTATCCAACTTGCTCTTGATGAGAATAATGCCATGTACGAAACAACCCCTTCATTACCCTCGGATTTATCGTCATACGATGCAATATTTATAACTCTAGGCATTTTCTGTGTAGGCTGAGGAACCACTCCTCCAGGCTCCGTCGGAGCTTCTGACCAAACAAAACTTATGGATTACATGAATGAAGGTGGAAATGTTTATATAGAGGGATCAAATTTTGGAGCAGATCACTCTACTACACAATTCTTTGACTATTTCGGTTGCAGTTATGATTCGGATTATACAAATAATGTTCAGGAAATAACAGGTGTAGATGGTAGTATAATTTCTGGTATGACTTTTGATTTCTCTGATGGTTCAGATGAAAACTATTCTGTAGATGAAATTAGTAAGGACCATGGCAATGATCTTCTTTATTCCACCGGAGACTACATGCGTGGCGTTTACTATGAAAACAGTTCCGGATACAGAACAATTGCTACAACTGCTGTTCTAGGCGGATTTATAGATGGTCTTTTTTATACCCGAGCAGGTTTAATTTCTACTTACTTAGACTTTCTCTTAGATGGTTTCAATGCTGCTGACGATACTCCGGAACAAAATAGCACCTCACTTATGGCAAATTATCCCAATCCTTTTCAATCATCAACAAAAATTGATTTTTATCTAAAAAGTAGTGGTAAGACAAAAGTCTCGATTTTCAATATCAAAGGTGAAAAAGTAAAAACCATTTTGAGTGATAATTTAGAAGCAGGAGATCATACTGTACAATGGGATGGGAAAAATTCAGCTGATACAAAAGTTAAAAGTGGAATTTATTTTTACAAATTAGAATTTAACGGCTATTCACGAATAAAGAAAATGGTTTTAACTAACTAGATAAACATTATCAAATAGAAAATTAAAACTACTTGCCTATTTTTACTCGACTGATAGGAGGAAGAAAATATTATGAATATTTTAATAATTAGTGATACTCACGGTAATATGAATTTACTAAGTTCCGTGTTAGAGGCAAATATTGACTGTGATACCGTAATTCATCTTGGGGATAATTATGGTGATCTGGCTAACTTCAAAAATTTGTTAGAAGAAAAAACAGTTTATAAAGTGCCGGGCATTTATCATCCGGATTATCTAAATGGAAAACTCGCTCCTGATAAACTTATTGAAATAGACAATAAAAAGATTCTTCAAGTTCATAGTAAAAATGATATTTGTAAAGAAGCTGATCTTTATCTTTTTGGTCACACTCACGACTGGGAAATCAGTAATAGCAAGAAGGGTATATTTCTTAATCCCGGGCATCTTAGGGAAAAAACAGAAAAGGGAAGGACCGCAAGTTATGCCTTGATGGAAATTACGCATGATAAATTCCACATCAGATTATTGGATTTCAAACATAATAAGTTTTTAGAAGCTACAATCTGAAAATGTGGTTTTTTCTTTCTCTAATTTCTGCAGTAAGCTGGTCCTTAACTGATGTTTTTGGTAAAAAACTAACAAAAATTTATCCAGTACTTACCACCCTGACATATCGATATATTTTTTCTATTCCTTTTCTTCTAATTTATCTGGCATTTATTAATATTCCCAAAGTCGATCCAAATTTTTGGCTTGTTGTCCTTATTCTATTACCTATGGAATTAGCTGCAGCTACTCTTTATCTAAAAGCAATAACTGTTTCGCCTATGTCTCTGGTAACTCCTTTTGTTGCCTTCACTCCGGTCTTTCTTCTGCTGACTTCTTTTTTTATTTTGGGTGAAACTGTAAGTACTGGAGGAGCTATAGGAATTATCCTTATTGCCGCAGGTGCGTACATGATAAATTTTTCTCGATCTAATTATCTTATTCCTTTCAAAAAGATATTCCGTGAGAAGGGCATACTCATGATGTTGGGAGTGGCTTTCCTTTATAGTATTACCTCTAACCTGGGCAAAGTTGCAATTCAATATTCATCTTCTTCTTTTATGGGTATTTTTTACACATCTTTGCTGGGAATTTCTTTTCTTGTATTAACAAAAATCAAAAAATATAAGCTTAAGCCCAAAAGGATGAATATAAATTTTGTCTTCATAGGCTTATTTAATGCAATTATGATGATTAGCCACATGGTGGCAATTAATTATATTCAGGTGGCATACATGATTGCAGTTAAACGCACCAGTTTACTATTCGGAGTGTTGTTTGGATATATGTTTTTTTATGAAAAGGAGCTAGGAAAAAGATTGGTGGCAGCAGCTATTATGCTGGCAGGAGTGATTATTATTCTTGTTTTTAGTTAATTAGCTTTATCTAAAATATTAATTCAAATAAATTATTAATAAGTTACAAGCCTTTTTTTGAAAATCCGTACACCTGTAAAATAAAAGACAATAAATATTCCAAATAGTACGGCTACATCCAGCATAATGTCTC
Organism: Candidatus Cloacimonadota bacterium; assembly: GCA_018334695.1. GTDB lineage: Bacteria > Cloacimonadota > Cloacimonadia > JGIOTU-2 > JGIOTU-2 > TCS60. Next base: position 8,524 of record JAGXLO010000005.1, on the reverse strand, counting down.
CCAGATGAAGATTGCGCCAGAATATACTATTAAAACCATGCATAGCCCAGTAGTTTAAAGTGAATTTGCCAACAGTCTGCAAATATTTTGGCATGACTATCGTTGGCACCATACTTCCTCCCAGCAGGGACATGGTTAAGATTATTAAAGTAGATAGGCTTTGTACTGTTCTCAAATTATTGCAAATAGCTGCAATGAAAATGCCAAGTGCAGAACAGGCAAGTGAAGTAACAACAATTAATACGAGCAAGGTTGGTATAGCCTGAAAAATATTTAATCCGAAAACCAGCCAACCAAATATAAATAATACAGTTAATTGGCTTATACCAACTATACTTGTAAATATCATTTTAGCAGTTAATATCTGTCCGCGTGAAATGGGAGAAATCAAAAGTCTTTTTATTGTACCGGCATTTTTTTCTTCCAGAAGTGAAGCTCCACTGTAAGTAACGGAAAAAAGCAAAAACAGAACAGCCATACCAGCTACATACTGGGAATACATGGGATTACTCTTTTCTTCTCCCAGTAATTTAACCTGTTCAATTTCAAGAGGATTATCAAAAATGTTAGGAGCTTCTGCAGGCAGGCTGCCTGTCGAACCTTTCATTACATCACCTTCACCTACAGGGAAATAATTTTTTATGGTAGTCTCCATTTCAGACTGAAACATCTCATGCCTGGCTTTCCCTAAAAATTCTTCAGATTTCGACATTAGACCATTTAGCATTACCATAGGGAACTTGGACATTATTGTTTTTTGCAAAAGACCGTTTACCATACCGTATTGAATTTGATTTTTTGGATCATAATGAATTTCCAGAGGCAGCTTTGTACCCTGTTTCAATTTATCAGCAAATCCGGCAGGAATATAAATACCTAATCCCCTTTTGCCTTTTATTATCAGTTCATCCATAGTTTTTACATCAAGCAAATAGGTACTATCGTTTTTTGTATATTCTGTATTGACAATCAGTTCTGGCAAACTATCAAGTGCACTGGTAAATTCTCTGGAGATTTCAGTTTTATCTCCATCCACAAGCAAAATTTTAATTTCATTCATTCCACTAGAACCACCTACACCACCGAATACGAGACCGAATACAAGGCTTAAAATCATTGGTACTAAATATGTAAGCACAACTGATGATTTGGATTTCAAAAATATTTGTATATCTTTTTTAATCAGATTAAAGACTTTCACTCTCTAAGCTCCCTTCCGGTTAACTGCAAAAATACATTTTCCAGATTAGGTCTGATAATATGAATATCTACCGTCTCATTTTTATACTGCTCTAATTTTTTCAAAATATTGGGAATTCTTTTTATGAGATTATCACCTGAAATGTAGACTGAATTTTTGGATTTTTTTCTAATATCAAATTCTGGCACAATTTTTTGTACTTCTTCAGAATCTATTTTATCAATAAATGTGAGGTGAAGGGCATTTTTGTGTTCCAAAATTTTATAAAGTTCCTCTTTTGTTCCCAGGGCAATGATTTTGCCATAATCAATTATTGCAATCCTCTCACACAATCTTTCTGCCTCTGCCATGTAATGAGTAGTGTAAATTATCGTTCTACCTTCTTCATGCAATTTTTCTATCAATTCAAATATATAGTTTCTGGATTGTGGATCAACACCTACAGTAGGTTCGTCCATCATAAGTATTTTGGGCTCATGTAAAAGGCTAGAGGCGATATTTAATCTTCTTTTCATGCCTCCTGAATATTCTGCAACAGGGGAATGCCTTCTTTTGTATAATCCTGTTAGTTTTAGATAATATTCAATTCTGTCTTTCAAAATTTCGCTCTTTATTCTATAATTATTTCCCCAGAATTTCATATTCTCCATAGCAGTAAGTTCTTCATAGAGAGAAATTTCTTGAGGAACTACCCCCATTATCTGTTTAAGCTCTTTTACGTCACTCTTTATTGATAAACCATTAATAGTTATTGAACCGGCTTTAAGGGGGAGGTAAGTATTTAATAAATTAATCAGAGTTGTCTTACCGGCGCCATTGGGTCCAAGCAATCCAAACAACTCTCCCGAATTAATCTCAAATGATACATTTTTAAGAGCTTGAATCTCACCATAATTTTTGGAAACATTTTTTATTTCTATCAATTTTATCTCCTGTTTTCAATTGTATGATCACCGCAATAATCATTTTTTGAAATATTAAATCTAAAGTAATTTTTATCATCTTTTAGAGTCAATTTTTGTGATCGAAATAATTCTTAAATGCTAAAAAAATATTGACACCTATTTAACACTTTCTTTCCATAAAAGAAATTTGAGTTACGGAAAACATATGAAAAATCAAAAAAATATTTTCAAAATGATTGCAAAGATAACCTGCCAGGCAAAGAAAGAATATCTTCCAGAAATCTTAGATTTTATTATAGAAATTTCAAGTAAGCAAGGGATTGCAGTAGCTGATAAAAGAAAATTAAGATTAGTTGTAGAAGAAGCAGCTATGAATGTTATTCAGCATGCTTTTCCGGAGTATGAAGCGGGAAGTTTTGATATTATTGTTTCACGGCAACCGGGTAAAATAGAAATTTCGGTGGAGGACAGGGGGTTACCTTTTGATTTTAACAGAGCTGCAAAAAATACAAAAAGTGGTGTGGGGATTATGCTGATGAAAGCTTTTGCAGATGAAGTAGAGTTTTCCAATTTAGGCAGAAGAGGGAAGAGCATAAAATTTATTAAAAATTTAGAATATAAGAATATTAAGGAATATCAACTTACAGAACAGCCAAAATCTGTAGGAAAAGCACCCAAAGATGTTACACTGCAATTTAGAATGCTGGAAGAGAAGGATAGTGTGGGAGTTGCACGCTGTATGTATCGTTCTTATGGTTATACTTATGGTAAAGAGTTTGTCTACTACCCGGAAAAAGTAAAAGAAATGATTAAGTCGGGACAGCTTCACTCTAGTGTAGTGCTATCTCCTGAAGGTGAGATCATAGGGCATTTAGCTTTGCTTTTGGATAAGCCAAACTCAAAAGTTGGTGAAACAGGTATGGCAATTGTGGATCCTAGATTTAGAGGACGGGGACTTTTTAAAAGGATGAAATTGTATCTGGCAGACTATGCCAAAGATAGGGGGATGTATGGAATTTATAGTGAAGCCGTAGCAGTTCATCCTTATACGCAGAAGGGCAATATTTCTTTGGGTGCAAATGAAACTGGCTTTCTAATTGCCTTTACCCCTGTAACAATGCACTTTAAAAAAATTGATAAGCAGAAGAGAACAAAACGAGAAACAACAGTTTTATTCTATTATAAAATTGCAAAAGAACCAACAAGAAAAGTTTATCCCCCATTTCATCACAAATCTATTATCGCAAAAATCTTCCAGCAAAACAATTTATCCAGAGAAATATGTAAAATTAATAAGAAGAAATGGGACCGAACGATGGCAGAAAAGACGCAAATAGAAGCTAAAATCCAAAAGGAACCGGCTAGAGCCTTTCTAAAAATACTGGAATATGGCAATGACTTTGAGGATATGCTTAGTTATAGATTGAAGGAATTATGTGTGAAAAAAATTGAATGTATTTATGTTGACTTGCCTTTATCAAATTCCCTTACCCAGATTTATTGTGCTAAAGTCGAAAAGCTTGGTTTCTTTTTTGCCGGCATAATACCCGAGTTATATAATGGTGATTATCTCAGAATGCAATACCTTAACAATGTTGAGCCAAATTTAGAAAACGTAACTATCGTTTCTGATTTTGGAAAAGACCTTTTTGAGTATGTTGTTTCTACTTATGAAGAAATGGAATAATTAGCAATTCAATTTTTAAATATAATTAATTACAAGTATTTTGTGATTTCATCAACTCCGTTCAATTTAATAATCCCTGCCACATCATGAGTACGTATTCCCAGTACTTTTTTATTCATAGCCAGGCAAAGAGCGATCTCGGATAGAGTACCATAGCTGCCATTTATAGCGATAGCCAGGTCACAGGCTCTTGCTATAACAGCATTTCTGGCGGAGGAAAGGGCAGTGGGAATAGCGATGTCTATAAAATCGTTTGCTTCTTCTTTCTCTGTTCCAGGTAAAATACCAATTGTCGTGCCCTTATTTTGCTTTGCTCCCTTGGCGGCAGCTTCCATCACCCCACCCTTGCCTCCACAAATCAGGATGCAATTATTTTTTGCGATAATTTTTCCTACAGCAAATGCAATTTTACTAGTTTCTTCTTCTGCTTTATGTCCGCCAATCACGGCGATTAATTTTTTTCGCATATTAAAAATATAATTCTTGTGAAGTATAATTTCAAAAAATTATTTTATACTATATTCTTTCAAAATTTCTTCGGTAGGTTCTCCTTTATCGTTCCAGCCACGTATTTCATAAACCTGATGTACTAAATCTTTGAAAAACTCTTTATCTAGAACTTTGCCTTCCATAAAACCAGCCAGGGATTTTACGTTGAAAAAGCGTTCAGGCAGGATATCATCTTTATATGTTCTACCATTTCTTAAATTATATACTCTGGAAAGATGAGTAATTCTTCTGCCTACTTCCATCAAAGCCTCTTCAGTATAATCAGAACCGATGGCAGCATTAAGAAGTGGAACCATTCTACCCAAACCTAAAGAGACAAAGTCACAGGCTATAAGACTGTTTCTAGTATTAACTTCATCCAATCCTTTAGCTACAGTTTCAGGAATGTCCTCAATCTTAAAGTCTTCGCCCATTTCTGCTTCAGTACACCAAAGACGAGTATGGCTGGCAAAGTCAGATACAACGTCGGCTACGCCCATCGTAAGAGAACCCAGCGGATTAACACCTGATATTTCCATTCCAAAAACATTCATTGCAAATTTTTCACTGCCTTTACCAATCTTTTCAGAGGCAACTTTTGTGCCATCAGCAAATATTTTACCAATTCCTTTTCTATAAGTGATCATTTCTAGAAATTCTCTTTGTGCTTCTGCGTTACCCCATTCCAATTTCAAGCCATCCCAATTATCTAATAAACCTTTTTCGTAACATTCCATAGCAAAGGAACAGGTTACACCTGTACTTATGGTATCAAGACCAACATCATTACATATTTCATTAGCAAAAGATACATCTTTTATATCACTAATATCACATCCGGAACCAAGAAAAGCTGTAGTTTCATACTCGGGGCCTTCAATTTTATGTCCATCCCATTTAGCCCATTTAGAGCATTGAATAGCACAGCCATAGCAACTAGTATCTTCCCAATCCAAAACTTTTCTGGCTGTTTCTGAGGTCAAGTTCTCAAATTCATCATATTCGACCTCTTGATAATTTTTAGTGGGTAAAAATCTAAATGTTTGAGCTTGCCGCAGAGTTCTTAGTGTTCCCTTTTTGCGTCTATCTTTTATATCATCAGAAGTAAGAAGATCTTTTGCAAATTTTTTATTCAATTTTTTAAACTTCTCTTCATCGTAATATTCGATGGCCTTTTTTCCATCTACAACTACGGCTTTAAGTTTTTTGGAGCCCATCACAGCACCCAGACCACCTCTTCCAAATTGCCTGTGTTTATCTACTCCGATACAAGCCATTCTGGATAAGTTTTCGCCTGCCTGTCCTATAGCAGCAATTCTGGGATCATTACCTTTATGTATTTCAATTAATTTGTCATTTGTTTCAAAGATGCCTTTACCCCAAAAGTCTGTAGCATCCTTTATTTCTATTTTATCTTCGTAGATATAAATATAAACAGGTTTTTCTGATTTACCGGTAACTATTAGATAATCATATCCGGCTCTTTTTAAAGCAGGACCAAAAAAGCCTCCACAGTGGCAATCATGGATAGAATTTGTTAAGGGTGATTTACTAACTAACGCAGTTCTGGCACTGGTCTGCACTTTTGAACCTGTAAAAGGACCATTGATAAATATCAATGGATTCTCTGAACCCAATGGATCAGGTTTGGGGGCCATCTTATTTAACAAGGCAAATCCAAGTCCTTTTCCACCTATATATTTTTCTAAAAGTTCTTGATCGGGTTCACCTGTTTTGTATTCTCCTGTGGACAAATCAATGTGTATCCATTTTCCTGTATATGACATAGATAACTCCTAGTAATTTATTTATTTTTTGAAGTTGCATTTATTTTTTAAAAATTTATTTAAAAATATAAAGTTGGGTAAATTTTTTTTGATAAAATATTTAAAGAAAAAGAGGTATAAGGCATAATTTGACTGCCCTATACCTCTTAAATTAACTAAATTGATTTTAGAATCCTATAGCAGTCCAAATATAACCACCCATCATGGGATCGTCGCCACTAAAGTAATCACCGGGAGTCCAATAACCACCGGTAGCACCAAATGTAATAGTATCTTTGTAGTGATATTGCAACATCAGAGCCATTTCAGTTCCCATATCTTCATCCATTCCAGAAGCCACTTCGTTTTTAGCATATTTGAAGAAATCTGCTCTCATATCGAATTTTCCCATACTATAACCGATGTGACCATTCATGATATTGGTATTAGTTACCATTCCAGCCCAGGGAGCTGTCAAAGAGAATCCATAGGCAGAGCGCAGAAGATGTGCGGGTCCAAAACCGGGCCATCCTTTATAGAAACCAAATGTATAGGGTCCCCAAGAGGGGGATTCATAAAGTTCGTTATCATCTGTAGAGGGGTCATTGCCACTAAGGTTTACATATCCACCACCAAGGCTCAAGGGCATATCCGGGAAGTTATAATCGAGTCTTCCCATATAATGGTTACCGGCATATTTAGTTCCGGCAGCATCTTCGCCCATCATCATGGTAAATTCAGCAGAATAGTTAAGACCGTTCATGGGGGAACCATCACTTCTCAGACCAAGCCACATGGGTTTAGCATCACCACGAGTTCTCATGAAGCCATAGGGGTTGATGTTTATATTATCCATTTTGATATTACCCCAGGCACCATACAAGTTCCAGTCATGAGGTACTGAGTCAGTGATACTTCCGATATAATTTGTTCCGCCACCTTCTTCCAGTCTCAAGCTCATAAGATCCATATCGAACATGTCTGAACCATAGGTGAGTGTAGCACCCATAAAGCCATCTTCGCCACCGTCAAAAACCTGATCACCATAACAAACATGTTGTTTACCAACTTTCATAGAGATGGGGGTATCAAAGAAATTATCCACATTGAGATATGCTTCTCTTAAAGCAACTCCGGTTTCTGGTCCTGAGGCTGTAATAGCATGTCTGCCAAAGTTACCCCAGGCACCTAAAGTAAGTTTAGAACCTACGCCATTACCATAATCGGCGTCAATCGAGAAGTCACCATGCAGGTAGTAATGTTGATCGTTGTCATCTGTATCGCTATCAAAATCAGCATTTTGCCAGCTAAATGAATAAATGTAGAATAAACTATGATATTCTACCTCTGGCTTTTCAGCAAAAGCAATCGAGGCAATAAATACCATTAATGTTAAGATTACTATTATTTTTTTAGTCATCGTTTCTCCTTTTTTAAAGTAATATTAATTTATTATCGTACTCTCATTCCTGCGTCTTCATCCCAGTGCAGGTCATCAAAAGTTGGAAGTGGTGCACCCATATTTTCTTTTATTGATTCGCCATAATCCCAGTCAGGAGGACAAATGGCAATATATCTTGCATAGCCACCTGTTCCATTCATTGGTTTTGCAAAACCGATAGCAATCAAAGCTCCTTTTTCGGGAACTTTATCCAAATTCATAACACCTTCAGCCTGGCAGTATTGATTATGAAGCAGCCAGTCTTCAGTGACCAATGTAGCTGTAGTATCACTGTCCAGTGGTTCGTGACCATGGAACAAGATATCTCTTTCAAGATGAAGGAATTTTGCAGCATCTAGACTTACACCCGGAAATGGTTTGGCAGCAAAATCCGGATTGGTTTTCCAGCCTTTATAATAATCAGAACGGACCATAACTACAGAACCTTCGGGTATTTTACCGTATTCTTTTTCCCAATCTTTAATATCCTGGACTTGTAAGTGATAGCCAGTATTTTCTGCAACTTTTTCATGGACATCAATTACAACGAGTGGTCTTATAGCATAAGTTGCAGGGATATCACTAATTGTAGCGCCTTCCGGAGCCCAATGGGCTGGTGGATCTAATTGTGTACCATATTGGTCGGTTGTTAAGTTATAAGAAGTTGCAACAAAACCGTGGTCTTCGTAGGTATATACATCACCTTTCGAGGCGTAAGAACCCATATCGGCACCAGCTTTTGTGGGCATAAATTCTGCATTGCCAAAACCTGGCCATACGGGCATATCAGGTTCAAATGGATGAGTAAGGTCAACGTATTTGGCATTTACAAAATATCTTTCATATGCTTGCCACAGACTTGATTTCTCAGCTGCGGTGCAAGACAATGAAAGAGCAACAATACTAACAATAACCGCGAAATAAATTACTTTTTTCATAATTATATCCTTTCTTTATTTTCTTTGTTTTTGTTATCTTAATTCAAGATTATTTTTGATGACTTTCTAAACAATCATATGACATCACTTCCTTTCT